>CAKMQF010000155.1 GCA_927911745.1 uncultured Gemella sp. | reverse complement strand
ACGTGCATGATTCTTAAGATGAACATTCGATGGGATAGTTTCTGTTTCCTTTATTGATCTAATAATGGTATAAAGAGTGTTAATTACTCCTTTTTCCTGTATTTCTGAAGGATACTGTTCATCCATTATTTCTAAAATTTTATTAGCTATCTCTATTGATTTCATACTCATAATCTACTCCTTAATTAGGGACAGTCCTTACATTCACAACCCAATCCTGCGACCATCCCTGTGGTAATAATATTTGGTCAGCTTAAATACACACCTTACTACTTACTGCAGATAAAAATTTTCTGTTTCATCCTAAATATGGAGAATGCGGAACGTCTACTTATCTACCCATCTTATAGCGACGAACAGCGTCCATTTCTCCATATCTGAAAGAAGTTTTGACCTATTCTCTTCTGTTCGATTCGATGAAAAATATTATAAACTATCTTTTATATTCATTCTTTTTCAATTCCTTATCTAAATCTTGAAGTAAGTAAATAATTTCACTTTGATAATGCGTTGTCTCATCTGCAAACATTCTAACTAGACTTTTAAGATTTATGTTTTTGCTACTTCTCCACTTTCTACAATTTCATTTGCTAATTGATAAATACTTCGAATTGAGCCTGTAACACTTTTTTGTTTTGGGTACTCTTCTTCAATAATAAAAACAATTTTTTCAGCAATTCGCTTTAAACTACTTGTCATATCTCTTTTCTCCCTCAATTATTGATAATCCATCAATTAGGAACTATTCTAAAATCCGAAATCCATTCTAATGGCCAGTCTTAACGAGTAGTCCTGCCCCCTCCGCTAAGCTTTTCTGGAGTTCCTCTGGTAAGAGCTTCAAACCTAGCTCAACAATAGAACCTAAAGGATAAATAGGACTGTAGACACTGTCCATAATCCCTATGAAATCCTGTAAATCAGTGATGGAAAATAGTTGATCTAGTTGATTGTAATGAATCTGCTTCCTGATTTTCATAACTATAGGATAATGGAGTAGGAACTAAGTTCAAAGCGCTTGACTGCTTGTAAACCCATTATCTTATCTTCAAATATTATTTTCTACTTTCACCGTATCATACCAGTTATTGAATAATTCTAATTCTGAAGTATCATCTGAAATAGGTGAATAACTATATTTAGATTTGAGACTATTGCTGCTCTTATTATAAATAATTTTGATTTCGGTAGGTACTTCTTTTTTATTATTCTCAAACAAAATCTCGATTTTTTCCAAATCATCAATTCCTAATTCTAGAAGTTGTATCTGTCTATCACGTGAATCGTCTATTTTTTCATTTTCACTCAAAAAATCATTAATCTGATTGAGTCTAATTATCTTCCCATTTTCTTAAAAAATAAATTGAAAAATAACTACCTTCTTCTATATAACCATACAAATAAATTTCATCAATTTGACTATTCGAATATTCTAATCCCAAAGATACCAAATCAGATTGAATTTCCATTAATAAATCTTCAAATATCATCTACTTCACTCCATTAATATTTTTTTGACGTGTAAAAGTTTGGCCATCAATTATATAATTTACTCTAAATGTCTTCGGTCGTGCAGAATTCCCTACGTACTCAATTTTGACGTGAACTTCAACTTTCTTATTCGCTTTAATTGCTTCTGACCAGTCTCGTTCAAGACGACGATAGGTTTTGAGATTTACGTCTTTCGCTTGTGATAATAAATTATCTAAATCTGCGGACACATTCCTAATTGTTGACCAAGTTGAATCAAAGTATCATCTACTTCGAATATCTCTCTCGTACGGCTAGTAATAATACTTGTAAAAATATTATTCTTATCGTATTGAACCATTACTTTAATCTCACATTGGCTGATTCAAGGAATTTATCACTTATAAATAGGATTCCTCTTTTGTATTTCTATGGTTCAGAAATATATAACTTTTCTATAAAATCAGTAAAATTATCTGCTAAAAAGTATACATTTGAATCTACCGACGACTGGTCAAATATAAATGTGTGGTCCCAAAATAAATTCCTCTATCTTCTCCACTCACAATCATAACAAATAACCCTCCTCCATATTCCGTTCCAAAGACAAATGAATCGTATGGAAGTTCCATTTGATATTCTGAGTTCCAATCCGTTAGACTAAAGTTTTTATTCTCTGAAATACCTAACATTGTCCCCAAAATCACTTCTTCATTTAAATCATCCATAAAAAACGATAAGTACTGCTCTTTAGGAATACCCACATTAACTTTTAATAGAAATTCCTTATAGTCTTCTGGAAGTATTACATTTATTTTTTTTTCTATTTCTGATAGTTCTGAATTTGAGATAGGTCTCTCTAACGATTTAAAATAATACATTCTTTCCTCCATTATTTTCTTTTTAAAGCAAACCCACCTTATTTTATGGATGCCATTATATTATCAAAATCCTCTTTTAGTTGCTCGTATTTCTCATTACTATAGAGATAAAAGGCCTCTATTCCCCTATGTATTATTGCATATACAGTTGGATGGAAATTCTTATCTGTGGCATCGATAACAAATTGCGTCATTTGTGTAGCTGCCTCTGGACTATAGCCCAATGCTTTTATTCCAATATGAATCATTGTAATTTGAACATCGATTGGAGAAATGGACTCTTGAATTGCTTTAGCATTTAAAACACCAAATATATAGGAAGCTAAAATTTGCCTATTCATTTCGTCCTTTAGATCAATTTTAACCAATTGAGTAATATCATTTGCTATTCTTAATGACTCGCTTACATATTGATTTTCCATTTATTTCTCCCTATAATACTTTATATTTCCCTTTAGCATAGCCACAGGGAATATAACCCAATCGATATAAAGTATATAAATCATCAAAAAAACGGTGAATTTACATTCAGACATTCATTCTTTAACGTTAAATATATAGAAATGTTAATTATATCAAATCTAATTTGGGGTATCATTGATTCAAATATTTTTTTTTCTTCAACTAAAGCAAACAGTTGTTTTGTAACAATAGGAATAATTCTTTCTTTTGCATCCCTACTCAATTCATTCCATTTTTTGAAAATTTCTCTCTCATTTTTTAATAAATATGCGGTTAGATCACCACGTTGTTCAAGAACAAAATTTTCCCATTTTAAACTTGTGATATTTTTTTCCGCAATGGACAACTTATCTAGCTCTATTATAGGAATATTAGTTTTTCGAGAATTCACTAATAATTTTATACTAGTTAAATTATCAACTACTTCTGAAATTATTTTCATTTTAAATACACACCTTTCTACTTACTGCAGATAAAAATTTTCTGTTCCATCCTGAATATGGAGAATGCGGAACATCTGCTCATCAATCCATCTTACTGAAACAAAAAGTGAACTTTTCTCCAAATTTGAAAGAAGCTGTTCCCTATTTTTTTCTGTTCTATTTGATGAAAAACGTTGTAAACTATCTTTGACGTTCATTCTTTTTTAATTCCTTATCTAAATCTTGAAGTAGATAGATAATTTCTAAATTATAATTAGCAGTTGCATCTATCAACATACGTGCATGATTCTTAAGATGAACATTCGATGGGATAGTTTCTGTTTCCTTTATTGATCTAATAATGGTATAAAGAGTGTTAATTACTCCTTTTTCCTGTATTTCTGAAGGATACTGTTCATCCATTATTTCTAAAATTTT
>CAKMQF010000154.1 GCA_927911745.1 uncultured Gemella sp. | reverse complement strand
ATGTTTATAAAATATTCTATTATCTAATTTAGACATTGTTTCAACTATATACTCTGGAATTTCTGTTTCAAAGTAAAGGTGTTCACCAGTAATCGGTGATTAAATTCGATACTTTTCGAATGAAGCGACTGCCCATTGTATTTAATGTTTTTCTGGCCCATATACCGGATCCCCTACTAATGGGTGGTTAATATATTTCATGTGTACCCTGATTTGATGAGTACGTCCAGTTTCTAATTCACATTCGATAAGAGTATATTTCTCAAATCTCTCTATAACCTTAAAGTGTGTAATAGATGGTTTCCCTTCATCGATAATAGCCATTTCTTTACGTTCTTTCGGATTACGAGCGATTGGAGCATCGATAGTACCATAGTCGTGCTTAATACTTCCGTGCACTAGAGCGTAATATTTTCTCTTAACATCTTTGTTCGCGATCATTTCTGATAATTTAACGTGCGCTTTATCATTTTTCGCAACTATTAATAATCCTGACGTATCTTTATCTATTCTGTGAACAATACCAGGTCTGATAGTACCATTGATACTTGAAAGTTCACTGTGGAATAATAAGGCATTAACTAATGTTCCATCTTTATGTCCTACAGATGGGTGAACAACCATACCTTTAGCTTTATTTACAATAATTAAATCATTATCTTCATAGACAATATCCACTGGGATATCTTGTTTTACAACGTCTAACTCTTCAGGTTCTTTATAATCTATAGTAATAACATTACCTTCTTTTAATTTATAATTAGTTTTAATATTATTCCCGTCTACTTTAATATAACCTTCAGAAATTAAGTTCTGGATATTTGTTCTAGAAACATCTGTTAATTCTTGTTGTAAAAATTTATCAATTCTCTCACTTTTCGGTGAAGTATATATAATTTTTTTGTGTATCCATTACTTCCTCCTTTTTTCATACTATACTATCTTAACATATACACTGAAAAAAACAAAATAAAATATAGTAGAAATGTTTAAAAATATAGTATTTATTACACTATTCAAAATTTATATATTAAAAGTTTCAAATATAAATTAAATCAATAATAAATACCGCTTCGAAATTTGATACAATTTATATTTATCGAGAACAAAGAATGAGAGCGACAATTTAGAATCTGTCTATTCGAACTATGATTCTGTATCACTCTCAGTTATTCTATACAATTTTAGTAATGCGATTAGTTTCGCGTACTATTTTTTAGCTGCTAAGATTGTAAATATTTATCAAGTTCTTTTTCTGTCATACCTAAATCTTGGCAGGCATCTTTTTTTGAGATTACCCCTAGTTTTACATACTTAATGAATCTCGCTATTGAATTCTCTCTTTCTTCTGTTCGTCCTTTTTCTATTCCTTCAGTTCGCCCTTGTTCAATTCCTTTTTCTATTCCCTCTACATACTTATATTGCAATGTATCTATATATGCATCATATTTCCTTGTCTTTTCATCATACATCTTCTCAAAATCACCTCATTATCAACGAAGATTTTTTTACAGACTTATCTATGCTTGTAAATATTTATCAAGCTCTTTTTCCGTCATCCCTAAATCTTGACATGCGTCTTTTTTTGAAATTACTCCTAGTTTTACATACTTAATAAATCTCGCTATTGAATTCTCTCGCTCTTCAGTTCGCCCTTGCTCTATTCCTTTTTCTATACCTTCTACATACTTATATTGCAATGTGTCTATATATGCATCATATTTCCTTGTTTTTTCATCATACATAGCTTTTTCCTCCTCACTCCAATTTTTATACTCCATCATACTATCCGCACTTTCTATTATTTCATCCTGACTTTGAGTAAACGGTTGATTAGAGAACAGTTCTAACCATCGTTTTTTATTATAGTTTTCTCTTATATCTGGATTGTATTTATTCAACTCTAAAAATGCCATAGTTATTAAATTTCTTTTTTCTTTTATCCCTTTTACATCGACTTTTAGCTGTTTATTTGTATCATCATCTCTTAAACTGAAACTTCTTATAGCTCTATCATCATCAAAATAATTTTTTTCTAAAATAGATACTGAATAAACAGGAATCAACTCTGAATATATTGGATTAGTTCTACCTAGTTGTAATCTTATTGTATCCATATTTTTTGATACCTGATTACATATATACACCCATAGTCGTTTTAGAAATTCTAATTGCTTAGATACTTGAATTTCTATAATAACTTGAGTACCATCATCCAATTCGGCGAGAACATCTAATGATGTATTATACAGTAATATCTCATCTTCAAAACTTGAATGAATTTGCGTTCCGTCTAAAATTTTTGAACACTTAACCGAAAGCCCAAGTATGTCGCTAATAAAAGCTGATGTTATCTCAGTATTAGAGAATATTTTCTTAGCCACTAAATCCTCTGTTGGTTTTACATGTTCATGTCTAACTTTTTTCATAATTTCACACCTCCCGAATGTGATTAATTACAATCTCCTATACTAATATTATACCATAGTAATATAAGCTATTCCATTGATATATAGTATTTTACGATTAGTTTCTTTAGTTTTTCAATTATAAATATGAACAACTATAATCTTTAATACTAATTACTTTTTCTTTCACTATTTTCCTATCTATATTATAATATTTAATGAAAGAATTAATTAACCTTTTATGTGAGTTATTTTAATTTGTACTATTAACTCACAGAACAAGCTATATAAGGAGTGGATTTTTTGGAAATTAATAGATTACATGTTGATTTTGATCTTCAGAGTAAGTATGATCCTAAAGGTGATCAGATTAATGCGATTGCCGAACTTACTGAAGGTTTAAATAACGGAGAAAAATATCAAACATTACTTGGTGCTACTGGTACTGGTAAGACATTTACAATAGCTAACATAATAAAAAAATGTAGGAAAACCTACCCTAGTTCTGGCTCATAACAAGACATTAGCTGGACAATTATACAATGAGCTTAAAGAATTTTTCCCGAATAACCGAGTTGAATACTTCGTTTCATACTATGATTACTTCCAACCAGAGGCATACGTTTCCATCAACAGATACATATATAGAAAAAGATTCATCTGTGAATGATGAGATTGATAAACTACGACACAGTGCAACATCTTCATTATTCGATCGTGATGATGTTATTATCGTATCGAGTGTCAGCTGTATATATGGTCTTG
>CAKMQF010000153.1 GCA_927911745.1 uncultured Gemella sp. | reverse complement strand
GAGGAATATCAACTTGATTATGTTTCTACTGAAGATTCTGCTTTGGAGATTCTTGACTATATCAAAGCAAACTGTGGTGGGAAATTGTTTGCAATAGGTGGTGTTTCACTTGGTGGTCAATAGCCATGGAGCTTTTGTCTTTAGACAGTGAAATTGCTGAGAAGTCCATCATAGACGGAAGCCTCTGTATTCCTCAACCAAGGTTAGCTAAAATCAGCAACTTTCTAGTATCTCTATTTTATAAACTGATGTTTAATAAATTCTCTTGCAAACTTCAGTTAAGCATGATGAACAAACTCTATCCTAAACTGGCTTATCCTGAGGAAATAAAAGCTTATTATTTGGAGGATATGCCAAGGACGCCTGTCAAAACAATGGTGACCATTTACAAAAACTATATGGGGCGTTACAAACTGAAAGATATGATTTCTGCTAGCAAAGCTCAGGTTTTGTATGTCTATGGTGAAAAAGAATTAAACTGTGTGAAAGTATCGGCGAGATTATTTCAGAAGCTACATCCAAATACGATTTTGTATGAAGCAAAGGGTTATAATCACGGCTATTTATCAGCTTACCTGCCCCAAGAGTGGGTTGATTTGGTGCTACCATTTTTAAAGAGTGATTCATTTATAGTAAACTGAACTAAAAATAGTACATAATGTGGTATAATCTTCTTATTGCATGTTCAATAGATTTTCGTAAAAAAGTTCCTGGCCATTGTGATCAAACATGTAGCATAACAGTAGCGTCACACGTTTTCCAAATCTCGCGTAATACTATTTATGGTTGTTTAAAGCTAAAAGAGAAAACAGAAGAGCTAAACCATCAAGTAAAAGGAACAAGACTAAGAAAGGTTGATAGAGATAGACTTAAAAACTATCTTACTGACAATCCAGACGCTTGTTTGACTGAAATAGCTTCTGAATTTGGTTGTCTTCCAACAACTATCCACTTTAATCCAAAAGAACATCATGATTTCATTGTAAATCGTCTAGTTGATAATACACAACAATTGGAAGAACTAGCTATCTTTGAAAGAATTCAAATTTATCAACGAGATAGAAGTTGTGTATATGATTCAGGAAAAAATACAACTTCAGCAGCAACCGTTCTTCATGATTTACTATTTGGAGAATGGAACACGGTTGAAAAAGATATGTTGAAGATAGGGCAGGAATGTTTGAGAGAGTTAAGTATGAGAACCCCAAAATAGGAGAGAATTTTTATGTATTTAAAAATCTTATCAATAAAGAATTATAGAAAATATGGTGAAGAAGCACAGAATATTAACTTCGCTCATAGCAAATGGCCAGAAATGTCAGGTGATGAAGATGAAGGGAATAAGTTAAATATAACGGAAGAGTATATATCAAAAAGTTCATCATTAATTGTAGGAAAAAATATAGGCGATACTTTTACAGGAATGATGAGTGGTTTGGGAAGTGTATTGAGGTGAGATGATGAAAGATAATTATGAAATTATTCCTGTAGGAATCTATCAAAAGCAATCTGTTTTTTATGATAAAAGCAGTCAAAAATTACTGCTCAGGATAGATAAAAAAGAAAGCAGCTATAGTCAATCTTTCTTAGTGATAATTATACTGTTTATGTTGCCAATAGTTAGATGGTTAAATCAATATCTATTTATAAATATTTTATTATTTAATATTTTGATACTGATATTTGGGACAATTGCAGTTTTTTCTGTTTCGCGAATCTATGTTAAAGAGCTGTATAGAGGGATAGAATTATCTGATTTATATCTGTCGAGAGAATCATATGGTATATTTCTTCATCAAGAAAAAAGAAATTCTAAGATTGCGATGATAACTATTATATCTTTATTTCTAATAGTTACAATTTCTGCTATTCTATATTTACTGACATCAATCTTTTTATTCTTATTTGTTTCCGTCGGTTTACTTTTTCCTTTTTGTTTATTCTTAAATACAAAAACGAAAGAACGATATATTATTTTAAATCAATTGATAAAGGAGTTAGAGAATGAGTAAGTACTTGACTGTTGGAAGTGTTGTTCTAGTGAGTAAAAGATATGTATGATTATAAAAAATAATTCCCTTTGGCTACTATAAAAAGAATCCAGTTTATTACGATTTGAATGAAGGAAGTCTTAAAGTATCTTAGCCAAAAGAAATTCCTTACAAAATAAATGGTTGGATTCCCAGTGCAGTATTAGTAGCTCTTCCTATCATGCAGAAGATTTCTTCATCAGCGACTGTACTGAAAGGTGGTGCTGACCAAATATTATTATCGCAAGACTGGCCATTAGAATGGATTTCGGATTTTAGAATAGTTCCTAATTGGTGGATTATCAATAATTGAAGGAGAAAAGAGATATGACAAGTAGTTTAAAACGAATTGCTGAAAAAATTGTTTTTATTATTGAAGAAGAGCACCCTAAACAAAAAAGTGTTACAGGCTCAATTCAAAGTATTTATCAATTAGCAAATGAAATTGTAGAAAGTGGAGAAGTAGCAAAAAACATAAATCTTAAAAGTCTAGTTAGAATGTTTGCAGATGAGACAACACATTATCAAAGTGAGATTATTTACTTACTTCAAGATTTAGATAAGGAATTGAAAAAGAATGAATATAAAAAGATAGTTTACAACATTTTTCATCGAATCGAACAGAAGAGAATAGGTCGAAACTTCTTTCAGATATGGAGAAATGGACGCTGTTCGTCGTTATAAGATGGGTAGATAAGCAGATGCTCCGCATTCTCCATATTCAGGATAGAAAGGATTTAATAAAATGGAAACAGACAATACGGTATCTATTTGGATAGGTAATTTCAAAAATTTAACTGAATTAGAAAATTATATTGATCTAACTTATGATGATGAGGGAGAAATCGTTGTTTCTGATTTTTTCAATGATTTTAAGATAGACATTAATGATATAGATGAAGATTTAATTGAAAAAGCAGTTTTGCCAAATGAAACAAACGATATATCTATTATTTTGCGCACTGCTTCCTATGAGGAACAGTTGTTGTGTAAATTGAACGCATTAGAGAGTCTGACTATAAATAAAGGCAATGCAGTTGTACTAATCTATAACTATGCTTATGATGGCTCTGTAAAATCCTCAGATTATTTAAATTTCATTACAAGTGTAGATTATAGATAAAACAATAATTTAAAAGTATGAGTAAGGAGATGGGTGACATGGAATCAAAAGCAATATTTGAAGCTGCACAGGTAGGTGATTTTAAATTACTGAAAGATTTATATATCGGTAGTATAAATCAGGTAAATAAGGAACAATTGAATCTTTTATCGGTTGTCCTCACTAATAGTGATAAAATTGAAGACCGAATTAAGATAATTAACTTCTTGCTTGATAGAGGTATAGATATAAACTATCAGGATAGAGATGGTAGAACAGCACTACATAATTTTTTTCAATTTAAAGCAAATTGGAGACCGAATGTAGATTACGCAGTAAATGTAATAGCTAAGTTAATTGAAGCGGGTATAAATATTAATGCAGTTGATAAATATGGATCAGTAGCATTAATTTATTCTTTAACTGTTTTAAAATTAACAACGCAAGATGCATATCCTATTTATGAATTATTGCTAAAACATAATGTAGATTATACTCTAAAAAAATGATGCGGGTAAATCTGCGTTAGACTACGCTAAAGAGTTATCTTGGAGAAATGATTTTTTAAATATTTGGAGAAGTATGAAAATGAAAGTAAATGATAATTATGGAGGATTTGTTCTATCAAGGAATGTAAAAAATGGATTACCTATTGCGTATACTTACAGAGAAGAATCTCGACTGTTACAATTAAATGGATGGACTATTTATTCTAGTTCCGATGATGAGGAATACGTAAATAATCCCCAAAATTTTGAAATTGTATCAGCAAAAACCATGTTTTCTATTGTACCTGTGATGGAAGAAATTTTTGAAGCGAAGTATGGGACGAATTTAGCGTGGCTATACGAGGAGGGGGTTCATGTTGGTTTCTATGATTTAAATGAGGAAAAAGAGGTAAAAATATCTGAAATTTTAGATTAGTTATATATAGTAGTATTATCATGATTGATTTTTTATGAGGTGTATGTAATTCTTGTATAGTGCTGCTAATATATATTGAATGTGGTATTCATTCTAAATATAAAAAGAAAGGAAAAAATTAGAAGGTGGAAGATATTAGAACGGTAATCCTCCCTTTGCCTAGTATTGAATTAGTTAAGGAAAAAGAGGAAGAATGGTGCATTGATTTACCGAGTTCCTTTAAGGAATTTATAATCAGATATAATGGGATAATTCCTAAAAAGAATCTTTTTAAAATCAGTGATGATAAAGAGTATGTTATAGAAAGATTTCTTTGCATTTTAGATGATTTTGAAGAGAATTCCCTAGGAATGTACGATATTGATGTTATATGGAGTCCAATACTAGAAATTTTAAGTGTGGATCTAGATTCTGTTGGTGTAGAACTATTACCAGTAGCAACACTGTTCGGTGGTGATTTTATATGTTTAGATTATAGAGAAGGGCCCCAGAATCCTAAGGTATGTTATTGGAAGCGCGAGGATTCATATGAATGGCATCCTAGTGTAGAGTTTGTTTCAGAAACATTTTGAAGACTTTTTAGGAATGCTATATTCTGAAGATGATATTGCAAATAGTTAGTATTTGGTTACGGAATCATGCTTTAGGTCATTGGGCCGACGCTATAAGATAAATAGGAAGGATTTAATGTTTAATAATGGAATATAAAAATACGATAATAACACCATTACCTGACGAACAGTTACTGAATGAAGAAGAAAAGATATGGAGGGTTTCACTCCCAGCATCTGCTAAGGAATTTTTTTTACAATATAGTGGGTTGATTCCTAAGAAGAATATCTTTAGCGGAAAGTTACCTCAAGATCAGGAACGTATAATAGAACTTTTTTTATGTATTTTACATGATACTCAAAATCATACTTTGGGTATGTATGATATAGATGTAATTCTAACGCAATTAGCTGAACGCTTACTGTATTCTGAAGATATTTTAGGAGTAGAATTACTACCTGTAGCGGCTTTATTTGGCGGAGACTTTGTTTGCTTAGATTATAGTCAGAGAAGGGAGAATCCTAGTGTGTGCATATGGCATCATGAATCTTCTTATGAACTTAATCCATCTACAACTTTTATCACGGACACATTTGAAGACTTTTTAGGAATGCTATATTCTAAAGATGATATTGCAAATAGCTAGTATTTGGTTACGGAATCATGCTTTTGAGTATATGTTAAGAGTAATGCACAAAATATAATGCAGGAGTCCTATTTATGGGTGATAAATTCCTTGAGTTATTTATTGAAAAAACTTTTTATAATGAGCTATTTAATAAATTGAAATCTTACATCTACCTTCATAGAGATGAAATAAAAGTTAGATTCTACACTTTATCTTTGATATCCTATAAAGCGTTAGATGATTTTACCGTCAAGGAGTGAAAGATACACTCCTGTTTAGAGAAAAAACTTTACAAGCGTCCATCAGGTTATAGGAAGAATGCAAAGGAAACTGTCTGGGATAAAGCTAAGGATGAACAAGGTGTTGTCAAAGATCCTATTACTAAAAAGGTAATGGATATTGAGGAGCCTTGGGATATGGGGTATAAGCCGGGACATAAATTTAGAAAACACCAACAAAGTGCGGCTGATAGAAAAATAACTCGTAAACAATTTTTAGATGAATATAATAATCCCAATAGCTATAGACCAGAGCTACCAGAATCTAATAGAAGTCATATTGGTGAAGATAAGATGGATTTTTATTTTGGTCCATGATTTTGAAGAAAGGGGACTTACTATGGAATATGATAAAAAGAGACAGCTAGAAAGCTTTTCGGTGATGTTGGCGGTACTCCAAGAGTATATGTATTTAAAGATGAATCTGGAAAAGAAATT
>CAKMQF010000152.1 GCA_927911745.1 uncultured Gemella sp. | reverse complement strand
TTTTTCAATATATTATCTATTTTATTATATCATATAAAAACAATAAACTTCAAAAATCTTCTATTAAACCTATTATTTTAAGCTAATGAATTGAAAATATGATATAATGTAAAATAGAATTTTAGAAAGGATTTCCTTTAAATGAAAAGCATAAAAGTTAATGCATTAGCGAGTTTAATGGTTAACGTTCTAAACATAGTTTTCCCATTAATCACTAATCCTTACTTAACTAGAATACTTAGTAAATCTAACTACAGTTATTTCAATACAGCAAATACATGGGCTAGTTTTGTAATACCACTTGCTGCATTCGGAATATATAACTATGGTATTAGATCGATAAGTAAAGTGAAAGACGATAAAAACAAAATTAACTACGTATTTTCAAAACTATTCTATATATCAGTAGTAACGTCAATTGCGATAACTGCTCTATATTTTATATTTATTAGCGTAGGTACACATGATACTGAAAATTTAAAAATCTTATACTATATACTTGGAATTCAAGCCTTATTCCAATTTTTAAATATTGAATGGATGAACGAAGCATACGAAAACTACACATTTATTCTCTATAAAACTTTATTTATTAGAATCGCAATGTTAGTATCAATCTTCGCATTCGTTAAAACAGAAGATGACATTATACCATATGCAATCATAATGAGTGCAACTACTATTCTAAACTATCTACTAAGTTTCTTATGGATAAAAAGAGAAGTTTCATTTGTTAAGATTGATATTAAAGACTTATTAACATCTACAAAAGCACTAACTACAATGTTATTATTGGCGAACGCTAATATGCTTTATACATTGCTTGATAGAATGTTTATAACAAAGAGTCCAGATGAAAACTATATATCTTACTACACTATCGCATCAAGCATAGTGATGCTTATCGCAGGTGTGCTTAGTGGAGCCCTAAATGTGAGCCTTCCTAGATTAGGTTATTACTTAGGCAGAAAAGATCACGATTCATATGAGTATTTAATCAGACAAGGATCTTCATTATTCTTCTTCCTGATGATACCAACTAGCATAGGGATAATGATTTTAGGAACATATGCAACTGTTATTTATTCATCAGATAAATATTTAGAGGCAGGAATAGTAACCAGTATATTTGCGATTAGAACTATTATTTGGGCTATCGAGATGATACTAGGAAAGCAAATTATATTCATCAATGATTTCGAAAGTAAATTGACTTCATTTTACTTTATTGGTGGCGGATTAAATGTAGTGTTAAATTCAACATTATACTTCTGTAATATTTTCAAACCAGAATACTATATTGGAACAACAATACTTGCAGAAGGTTTAGTGGTATTACTAGAAATACAGTTCATTAAAAAACATAAACTGATAAACTTATCAGCTGTATTTTCTTCACTATACAAATACCTTGTAGTATCACTTGGTTTTATTCCAATATACTTCATTACAAAATTCGTATTTCATGTTGATTCTTATGAAATCACATTAAACATGCTTATTATGGTCTGCACAGTTATAGCAATCTGTGGAATTTATTATTTAGTTGTTCTAACAATCTTAAAAGATTCAACAATAAACTATGCAATAAATATGGTAAAAAGTAACGTTAATAAAAATCAATAAAGGAGTACTTATGAAAATTTTAAAAACACTTATTATAATCGTATTAGTGTCTATGATATTTCTTCCAACAGTTCATGCAAAGTCTGATGATAAACTACATATTATAACTGTTGCTGAATGGTCTGATGCGATGATATTAGAAAGTAACGGGCACTATGCAATGATTGATACTGGAGAAGATTTTTCATATCCAGATGGTTCAAACCCTAGATATCCCGATAGAGAAGGGATAACAAAGGATAAAGATAAAATCACACAAGATAGATTATTTACCCATATTAAGCAATTAGGAATTAAAAAATTTGATTTTATCATTATTACACATGCTCACTCTGACCATGTCGGTTCTGCACACGATGTACTAAAATCTATCCCAACGGAGAAACTTTATATAAAAAAATATAGTGACGATAGAATTTCTGATAAAACAAGACTTTGGGATAATTTATATGGATATGAGAGAGCATTAGAAGCAGCAAAAGAAACTAATACTACCGTAATTCAAGAAATTACTGAAAAAGATTCACACCTAACACTAGGGGATATAAAAATTGATCTATTAAATTATGAAAATGAATACGAGAGTGATGGTTCATTAAAAAAAGTATATGACGATAACTTAAATTCAATTCTAGCAATAGTGAACATTAATAATACTAGAATTTTCCTTGGTGGAGACTTAGAAAACACTGAAAGACATCTTGAGGAAAAATATGCTCCCCTAATAGGAGAAGTAGATGTCATGAAATTCAACCACCATGTAGAAACAACAAAATCAAATACTAAAGAATTTGTAGATAAACTTAATCCTAAAAAGATTATTAAAACTGGTATTAGACCTGTAGAAGAAAAATATGGCGAATACCTAAAACAAAAAAATATTAGTATTATAAATGCAGGTCAGCTGGATAGAGCAGCTATTACTCTTGAGTTCAACAATGGAGAAGTTATCAATGTGTCAAATAATTATCCACACTATGGATTCTACAATGAGAACAATACATTAAAATTTAAAAACTGGAAAAATGAAGCCCCAAAAGATGGCTGGACACAACATAACGACAATTGGTATTACTTCTTTAATTCTGGATCTGTCGCTGTTGGTTGGAAACATCTTGATAATAACTGGTACTATTTTAATAACGATGGCTCTTTAAGAATAGGTATTGTAGAAGATAATAGCAACCTTTACTATATCGACAAAAATAAAGGTATGTTGACAAACTCTTGGAAAGAAATTGATTCAAACACAAATTACTATTTCAAAAAAGATGGTAGAGCTGCAAAAAATGAATGGGAAAACTTTTATCATTTTGAAGCCGATGGAACTCTAAGTAAAAATAAATGGATTGGTTTCCTTCATACAAATAAGGATGGACGACTTAGTCTTTCTGATTATAGAAACTATCCACTTTCAATTGTGCTATTAGCAATAATCATATATATAAGTTATAAAATAAAAAATAAAAAGCATCGTGAATATTAAAATCACGATGCTTTCTTATTTAATTTCTCTTTAACACAACCTCTGCTAACTCTGCATTCCCGCTCTTATAAATCGGATTTTCTTTCCAATTATAGTTAGTATTAGGTGTTTTAAAATCTTCTCCATATAAAGTTCTTAAATACTCCTCAGTGTTAGCCG
Organism: uncultured Gemella sp.; assembly: GCA_927911745.1. GTDB lineage: Bacteria > Bacillota > Bacilli > Staphylococcales > Gemellaceae > Gemella. The sequence continues at coordinate 3,240 of CAKMQF010000152.1, read as the reverse complement.
GAACCTTTACTTTTAGGTTTTTAAAATCACATTCTTTTAAACCAGAAAATGGAATTTCATAGTGGTAAACCTCATATCGAGTAGGATTCCCTAATGCATTTGTCATGAAAAATATTGTATCAGAAGATACTTTATCATCTTCCTTTTTATAGATAATAAAATCTACATTAAGTCCTTTATAGCTGTACGATAATTCAACTAAATCTTTATCAAAATAAAACTCTTTTGTTCGTTTAAAACCATTTCCAGCAAGATATTTTTCTATAATTTCAAATTCTTCTAAACTTGAAACTTGAACTCCGAAATCCATATCTAAATCATGACTTATAAAATCATTTTCTCGATAGTAACCTAATAATGTTCCAAAATCTAACCAAATATTATAATTCTTTAACTCAGAACTATAAACAATATTCAATATTTCCTCAAAGTTTTCTTTTAATAAATTACTTCTCTTAGAATCTAATTCAATATTTGCTTTTTCATTTAATTTTTTTATTAGAGGAAGATTTTTAACCACATCCTTCTTATCACCTAAAAAGCTAGCCAAACTCCTCTTAAGCCATTGCAACATACTAGTTCTCCTTCTTTATATACGCTACAAAATCATCATGCTGTATTCTTTTTTCTATTGGCGGAATCTCCATATAGTCCGCACCATAAATTGTAGTTAAAATATGATCATAATCTGTCGGTATATTATATACTCTATCCTCAAACTTAAATTCAACTACTTGATCTAAAGCTTTTGCATCTATCTTTGTACTGTATTTTTTAGATTCCATTAGATAATCTATATATTCACTATTAACAGGAACCTTAGAACAATCATTTAATTTTTTATTCCATGTTTTCACCCTTGTTAATCTGAATGCTACTAACATTAGATAACGAACAATATTCTTTATTCCCGCTTCTTTATTTCTTATTCCATATAAAGTATATACAGATAATCTACGATACATATCTAATTTTGTGATTTCTTTATTTACATCTTTATAGTCATCAAAAGGAAAAACATCTACACAGATACCTAATTCTATATCATTTTGTATGTAGTTATTTTCATAAACAGTTCTACTATCATAGACTCTGTAAAATGGATAAGGGTACCTAGAATCATTTCCCCAAGAAACGACCTTATAAATACTGTTATTATCTTCTAAAATTGCTTGATATAATTTATCATATTGATCCCTCTTTAAAGCAATATCCAAATCATCATCCCATGGAATAAATCCTCTATGTCTTACTGCACCTAACAAGCTTCCATAAGCTAATGAATAATTAATACCTTTTTCTCTACAAATATTATGAATATAATCCATAACTCCTAATTCTACTTCTTTAATTTCATCAATATCTAATTTTTTAAAATTACTTTTGTCTGTACTCACTATAGAATAGAAATAACCTGCCATTAAGAATAAGATGATACCTAACAATGAAATTCCATAAAATGTAGAACTTAAGAATAGATTAGACACTAGAATTACCATTAATATCATAATCATTGATAATAAATCTTTATTTACTAAATCTTCTTTTTTATCTCTAAATATTCGTTTTACCATTGATATAAAGAATGATAAGACAAAGATTCCCATTGAAATAAATCCTACCAATCCATTATAGAATAAAATTTCTAAATATCCATTATGAGTAAGATAATGTTCTTTTATTATATACTCATCTGGATTCATCTTTTTACCTATCTCATACCAGTTTCCACCTGAATACCCAAAAATAGGTTTTTTTAGGTACGAAAGATGCTGTAGATTTCCAAATTGCAAATCTATTATTGGAAATATTTTCTTCACTTGTATCTGTTCTTTCAAGAGAAAGATTATTATCTTTATTTTCTAATTTTTTATCTTGAACTTCTAATCTCTCTTTGTTATATTTTAAATACTGCTCACTAGTGAAATTAACAGCTTTATAACTGAATAACACAACAACAATTGCCAGTGCTACTTTTAATAGCGATTTAACATTCCCTTTTTGATAAAACATCACTATTGAATATATAACAGCCGCTATCATCATACAGATAAACGCAGTTCTTGAACCTGATAACACTATATAAATAAAATTCAATACAATAGCGACTATACTAATATATCTATATACTTTCTCAAAACTACATACTTTAAGAACTAAAAATATAATCACTATTAACGAAATTAAAGAAAGATAGTTAGGACTTGCTAAAATACCAAATAGTCTAGACTCTACAAATCCTTGTCTAATATATAATCCTTTATAGTCATGTACTCTATAACCTTTCAATAATACGAATTGAATTAATGACACTAATACTCCAAAAGTATTAAGTACAGTAACTGTATAGAAAAAGTAATCATATATTTTTTTACCTTCTTCTCTAGTAATTCCTGTGAATATAGGGAATACAGTTAAGAAATAAATATAAAATATTAATGCATTTTTTATATTTGTAGAATAACCATAAGATATCACTAGCATACTAGTAATAATATTAAAAGCAAAAAATAGTAATAGGTATTCTATTGTTTTTATTTTTAGATAGACCTTCTTAAATAACTAAGTTGTACGTTGCTAAAAGAATTCCAAATAATGTCATTCCCCCTGCAACAATCTTGTTAGCTGAAATAAATTGTAGTGGCACTATTAGACCACACATACAATAAACAGCAACTATTAAAATAAATGCCATATTTATTTTAAAATAATTTTTTCTATTAGTTTTAACATACTCTAATTAATATCCTCTCTTCTCTATTATTTTTCTATATAGATTTCTATTCAATAATAAGGCAACAAATCCAATTTTTCTACCTTTTGTAAATAATGAATCTGTTAAAATACCCTTACTTTGATCTTTTAAATACGATATTAACTTATTTTCTAATTTTTTATCATTATATTCTTTATCTAACAATAACCTATCCAAGACATAGAAATACGCCCAATTCATTCTCATCTGAGCTACCTCTTTTAGTTCAGGGTATTTTTTCTAAAATAATCTCTTCATTCTGTTCATAAGCTTCTATAACATTTAAAAACTTAAGGGAAAATTTTTGGGTAGTAATACTATTTTCTCTATGTACATAGTAATATTTTTTTCTCATTGGTTGCTACTATTTTATTACACTTATCTAATAACTTTATCATAATAAATGCATCTTCAGCGATTTTCCCAATTTCAAATTTGAACTCTGAAAATAAACTCTTTTTATATAATTTATTAACAGCTGTTAC
>CAKMQF010000151.1 GCA_927911745.1 uncultured Gemella sp. | reverse complement strand
AAGTTGTTAAAGATACTAGGTGAAGGTACAAATGCCTGTGCAGTCGGTAGATAGTATTTTTGGATTATACCATTTATTGTATCTGTATCAACTACTTCGATGAAATTATTTTCCTCTAGAATATTAAGGTGATAGTGTATTTTTAGTTCTATTAATTTTTTAATAGTTTAGCAAGTTCTTTTGAGTTTTTCTTTTCTGTACCGAGTGTCGTAAGAATATTTATTCTTAAAGGATCAGAAATAACCTTTAACTTCTCGATATCTGTAATATATTGTATATCTTTGATAATAATCATCCCTTTCTTACTAATATTATATATCTAATTCTCCTAACTGTCAATTAAATTTGAACGTTATAAATATATTTTTTGTAACTTTAATAAATTTAATGAAGTTTAATTAAACAATAGTTTGACTACCTCTTTTATATCTGATATAATTTACTAGGTATAATATTAGTAAGATTTTACTATAGTTACAAAGTAGAAATAAAAATTTAAGGAGAATGAAATTTGAAAAAACTATCAGCAATTTTATTAGGTTTGCTTGGAATGGTAACATTGTCAGGTTGTTCAGCATATGACAGATCTGGCACATTTTATGAAACGTTCGTAAAACCGATGGATATATTTTTAGCAAAAATTTATGAGTATACAGGAAGTTGGGGTTGGTCAATTGTAATTATAACACTGATTATCAGATTATTAGTACTTCCATTTATGCTACACAACTATAAAGTACAAAATAAAGCAAGAAAAGGACAAGAATTAGCTCGTCCAGAGTTAGAAGTTGTACAGAAAAAACAACAAGCTGCTAAAGAAAAAGAAGCTAGAGCTATCTCTAATGAAGAAAAAATGCAAGCACGTAGTGAACTTATGGAACTACAAAGAGAACAAATGGCTATCATGAAAAAATATGATGCTATGCCTATAAGCTTAGGTGGATGCTTACCGATTCTTATACCTTGGCCATTCTTAATGGCAATATTCTACACGCTAACAAATCCATTATATTCAGCAGGAATTGTTGATTCAACATTCCTAGGAGTATTTAGTCTTGGTACACGTTCATATACATTGCCAATAATCGCGTTCATAGTTTATGCTATTCAAACAAAATTAAGTATAAAAATGATGCCACAAACTGTGCAACCTGGGCAACCTGGAGCTGAACAAATGCAAATGATACAATGGATATCACCTGTAATGATTGCAGGTTTCTCATTCATCGTAGCTGGAGCAGTAGCCGTGTATTATATCGTTGGGGGATTATTCATGATATTCCAAACATACCTAGGACATGCTTTATATCCGCCGTATAAACCGGAAAAACAAAAGAAACAAGCTTTTGACCCTGAAAAAGTTACATTAGTTTCTAATAAGAAAAAACGTAAATAGTTAAATAAATCAGTAAGCATTAGAAATATTGTTTACTGATTTAATTTTTTGAAAAAAAAGTAAGAAAAGTTATCAATATAGTTGACGTTATGGTATATATGTGTTAGAATTGTATTGTTGTGTAGCTCCTAAATAGCTACTACAACCGCACGTGTAAGGTAAACAAGAGAGAAATCCACCTTATATGGCGAGTCTTAGTAAAAAATATTTAAGGAGGTGCAGATATGTACGCAGTAATTAAAACAGGTGGGAAACAACTACGTGTTGAAGAAGGACAAACAATCTTAGTTGAGAAATTAGCAGCTGAAGTTGATTCTACAGTTACTTTTGATGAAGTAGTATTAGTAGGTGGAGAAACAACAAAAGTTGGTGCTCCTTTAGTAGCTGGTGCGACAGTAACAGCTAAAGTAGTTGCTCAAGGTAAAGGTAAAAAAATCACAGTATTTAAATACAAACCTAAAAAGAACAATCACCGTAAATTAGGTCATCGTCAACCTTTCACTAAATTAGTAGTTGAAAAAATTAACGCTTAATCATGATTAAGGTGGAAATCGTAAAAGAAGTTGAAGTTATTAAACAAGTAACAGTTGATGGACATGCTGATTATGCTGAACACGGTTCAGATATAGTTTGTGCAGGTGTTTCTGCTGTAGTATTCGGTTTAATAAATGCAGTAGATGAACTAGATGAAGATGTTCAATTTGACATTTCGGCTAATGAAGATGTAACTGGACACTTAACATATAGATCGTTACAATCTACAGATAAAGAGCAACTTCTACTGAATGCAATGTTAGTTGCATTAAAAACAATTGAAGAAAATTATTCAGATTATATAACTATTGAAGTAAGAGAGGTGAAATAGACATGATGTTACAATTAAATTTACAATTCTTCGCATCTAAAAAAGGGGTAGGTTCTACTAAAAACGGACGTGACTCTGAATCAAAACGTTTAGGTGCTAAAAGAGCTGATGGTCAGTACGTAACTGCAGGTTCTATCTTATACAGACAACGTGGAACAAAAATTTGGCCAGGAACTAACGTAGGAAAAGGTGGAGATGATACACTATTCTCACTAGTTGACGGAGTTGTACGTTTCGAAAGATACGGACGTAGCCGTAAAAAAGTTTCTGTTTATCCACAAGCTTAATAAGCATAATAAAAAGAGGTATTTACATTTATGTAGATGCCTTTTTTTGTTTTACAAAAATATTAGTGTCATATGAGTAATTTTTATGTAATTAATGTAAACATTCGCAATAATATTTTAATATTCTTATTTTAGATTTTTGTTGTACTTTTTAAAATTTATATGGTAAAATTTACTTGTGTGTTACATGATACACGCAACATATACTAGGAGGACAAAAAAGTGTCAGCACTTTGGCAAGAAATTTTATTTTCTTTTTTAGGAGGTCTTGGTTTATTCCTATTCAGTATTAAATACATGGGGGACGGACTTCAATTAATAGCCGGGGAGAAAATGCGATATGTTTTAGATAAATACACATCTAAACCACTTATGGCTGTCTTAGCCGGAATTATAGTTACGATACTTATTCAATCAAGTACAGGAACAATCGTAATTACTATAAGTTTAGTAGGAGCTGGATTATTAAAAACGAAACAAGCAATTGCTATTGTTATGGGTTCTAATATCGGAACAACATTAACATCATTCATTATCGGATTTAATATATCTAAATATGCGCTACCTTTATTATTCTTAGGAGCAGCATTTTTATTCTTTACTCGTGCTAAAGTTGTAAATAATATTGGTCGTGTAATTTTTGGATTTGGGGGAATTTTTTACGCCTTAAAAATGATGTCTACAGCAATGGGACCTATGAGAGATATGGCTTGGTTCCAAAATATCTTAACGCATATTAATGATAGCGCGGTAGTAGGGGTAGGAGTAGGTACATTTTTAACAGTATTAATTCAATCATCTGCAGCGACTATTGCGATTCTACAAAACCTGTATGCAGATGGTGCTTTAAGTTTACAAGGGGCATTACCAGTATTATTTGGAGATAATATCGGAACAGCGATTACAACAGCTGCATTAGCTATGGTTGGAAGTAATATTGCTGCAAAACGTGTAGCAGCATCACACGTATTATTTAACGTTATCGGTACTATTATCTGTTTAATAGCGTTAGTACCTTATGGCGCTTTTATTCAATATTTAGAAACAACACTAGGTTTAGAACCAAAAATGACTATTGCATCAGCACATGGTACATTTAATATTTTAAATACAATATTACAATTCCCATTCATTAGTCTATTAGTAGTTATTGTAACAAAAATTATTCCAGGTGAAGATGAGCAAATCAAATACAGTACACAATATCTTGATAAATCACTTATTGCAAGTGCTCCTGCGGTTGCATTAGGACAAGTGCAAAAAGAATTTGTAGAAATGTTAGTTTTATCTAAAAAAAGTTTACGTAACTCAGTAGAATACTTTATGAATCGTGATGAACAATTACGTGAAAAAGGTGAAACTTATGAAGATGCAATAAACAATTTCGACGAGCAGATGACAGATTACTTAACTCTATTATTCAGGGAAAAATTAAGTCCAAAAGAAGGTTTAATTGCTTCAACATTATTAGATGGAACTCGTGATGTTGAAAGAATTGGTGACCATGCTAGAGATATAGTGTTATCAGTAGATTATCAAATTAGAAAAAAACTGAAGTTTTCTGATGCTGCAAAAGCAGAAGTTCAAGAAATGTATGATCTTTGTAATGATGTAATTTTAAAAACTATAAAATCACTAGAAGAAAACAACATAGCATTAGCAGGTGCAGCGTTAGCAGCTTGTGAAAATATTTATGCACTTGAAAAAAATGCACGAAAACAACATACTCAACGTATGAAAGATGGAATTTGTGAAATTCCAGCGGGAGTAGTGTTTATGGATTTAATCCAACACTTTACTCGTGTTTGTGAACACACTAGAAATATTCTAGAAAAAGAGATTCAAGGTCATTTATAATTATGTCAAATAAACAAAAAATATATATTATATTATTTGTTATTATGTTGTTAATAATATTAGTTTTATATAAACTATATCAATTACAATTAGTTTAGAAATTAATAAACGAAAATATAGAGAAATCAAAGTTATTTCTACTATGTTTTCGTTTTTTTTCTTTGTAAATACTAGCATTCATGATATAATAAGGTAGTCGATTTATATAAAGTTTAAGAAAATATTGAAAGGAAATAAACATGTTTCAAGATAAAAAAGTTTATACAACACAATGGGCTGGAAAAACATTAACAGTTGAACTAGGCGAAATGGCTCGCCAAGCTAACGCAGCAGTAGTAGTAAAATACGGAGATACTGTTGTATTAACAACAGCTGTTGCCTCAAAAGAAGCAAAAGATGTTGATTTCTTCCCGTTAACAGTTAACTATGAAGAAAAAAATGTGATGCAGTAGGGAAAAATTCCAGGAGGAATTTTTACGTAGAGAAGGACGTCCAGGAACAGAAGCAACTCTAGCTGCACGTTTAATCGATTAGACCGATTAGACCATTATTTGAAGATGGATTTAGAAACGAAGTACAAGTTATTTCTACTGTATTATCA
>CAKMQF010000150.1 GCA_927911745.1 uncultured Gemella sp. | reverse complement strand
GTAAACCAGAATTCACACCAGGTAAAACAACAGTTAACGGTGTAGAAAAAAACTGTAGATCTTGATGATACTAAACCAGCTACATTCGAAGAATGGTTCAACTGAAAAAGTTGTACCAGGGAGAAGGAACTTATACAGTAGCTCCAGACGGAACAGTAACATTCACTCCAGAAAAAGACTTTACAGGTCAAGCTAAAGGTGTAACAGTTAAACGTGTTGACAAAAATGGAACACCAGTAACAGCTAAGTATACTCCAGTAGTAGTACCAGAACTCCAACTTCAAAAGATTCTGAGTCAGAAGGACCAAAAAGGACAACCTCAATCAGGAACACCAACATTTGAAGGTGGAAAAGTAACAGTAAATGGTCAAGAAAAAACTGTAGAAATCACGAAACTGTAAAACCAACATTACGATGATGGAACAACTACTAAAGAAGTACCAGGAGAAGGAACTTAATACAATTGACGAAATGGTAAAGTAACATTCACACCAGAAAAAACATTCACAGGTCAAGCTAAAGGTGTAACAGTTAAACGTGTTGACAAAAACGGAACACCAGTAACAGCTAAGTATACTCCAGTAGTAGTACCAGTAACTCCAACTTCAAAAGATTCTGAGTCAGAAGGACCAAAAGGACAACCTCAATCAGGAACACCAACATTTGAAGGTGGAAAAGTAACAATCAACGGTAAGAAGTTACCAGTAGAAATCGACGAAACTGTAAAACCAAACATTCGAAGATGGAACAACTGAGAAGAAAGTACCAGGAGAAGGAACTTACACAATTGATGAAAATGGTAAAGTAACATTTACTCCAGAACCAAACTTCGTAGGAAAAGCATCAGGTGTAACAGTTAAACGTGTTGACAAAAATGGAACACCAGTAACAGCTAAGTATACTCCAACAGTACGTCCAGATACTTCATATGTTGATAAAGATGGAAACCCATTATCACCATCAGAAGATGGAACTAAACCAACAAAAAGATATTCCAGGATATAAAGTAGTTAAAAACTGAAGTAGATGAAAAAGGAAATACAAAACACATCTATGAAAAAGTTAAAACTTCATTCAAAGATAAAGAAGGAAATGAAATTCCAAACTATCCAACAGAAGACGGAGAAAATCCGAAGAAAGATATTCCAGGATACCGCTTCGTAGAGACTAAGAAACTTCCAAATGGAGATACAGAACACGTATACGAAAAAGTTAAAACTTCATTCAAGGATAAAGAAGGAAACGAAATTCCAAACTATCCAACAGAAGACGGAGAAAATCCGAAGAAAGACATTCCAGGATACCGCTTCGTAGAGACTAAGAAACTTCCAAATGGAGATACAGAACACGTATACGAAAAAGTTACGACTCCAGCTCCAACACCAACTCCTGTAGTAGAAAAATCTACAACATGGGTAGATGAAAATGGAAACCCATTAAAACCAACTGAAAAAGGAACTTTAGAATCTGGTAAGATCCCAGGATACGAATTCGTAAGAACAGTTGTTGATGAAAATGGAAATGTACGTCATATCTTCAGAAAAGTAACTAAACCAGCAGTATCAGTTGAACCAAAAGCTCAACCAAAACGTTTAGCAAACACTGGTACAACAGAAACTAATACTGGATTAGCAGGATTAGGATTAGCTGTTCTTGGATTAGCTGCGGCTGCAAGAAGACGTAAAGAAAAATAATAGGTTGAAAAACTTAATATTTAAAAATATATAAAAAGAAATACCTTAAAGTTAGACTAACTAGTCTAGCTTTAGGGTGTTTTTTTATGCTATAACGTCGTTATTTCTTGATAAAATTGTGGGGAGGAGGATTCGTGAAATTTAAAGGTTATCTATTGATATGATTCTACATAGTATATTAAATTTCTATATATTTTATCTAAAATACTAATTGGTTAAATAATGCTTTTCTGTTATAGAAAAGAGGATCTATTTATATATGTCAGATGTCTTGAATATAACAATTTATTTTGGTACAATAGTAAGTATATGTAAAGTATACAACCAAAAAAATTTTGTTTAAAAAGTAAATGGGGGATGATTTTATTGAGAAAAATATTAATATAAATAATAAAATATTAAAATATTCTATTAGAAAATTATCATTAGGTGTAGCGCCTATAGTTGTAGGAGCATTAATGTTCGGAAGCTATGCACCTGTGCAAGAAGCGTTTGCAACTGATGTTAATTTTAAATATGTAGAAAAAAATGAATTAAAAGAAAAATGAGAAAAAAATTAATCAAAGAAAGTATTCCTAAAGAATACAAAAATGAAGATACTTATTATCTAGTATATGAAAAAATAGTTAAGGATAAAGCTAAAGCTGAAGTCCTTCCTAATACGGGTAGTAGTAACCTTCCAATTGCAGGACTGGGAATAGGTACAGCAGTTCTTGCAGTATTATTAATTAGTAAAAAACATAGAAATAAAGTTTTAAGTGTAGTATTAATAGGCGCAATGGGTCAAAGTATCGTGATGCCTTATGAAACATTTGCCTTAGAAAGTAAAGCTTTAATACAATTTAATAAACAAGCAGATGTAGTAAGTAATATAGACTTAGAAAAACAAGTTATTGATATTCCAGGTTATAAATACATAGGATATTTCACAAGTGAAGATTTAAAACTAGAAGTTTCTGAGAAAAAAGAAATAGAAAATAAGGTTCAAGAAAAGAATACTGTTGAGAATAACCAAAATCAAGTGCTAGGTGCAAAACAGCAAGCACAACAACAAAAGCCTGTGCCAGAGAATGAAAAAGCTCAACCAACACAACCAGTAGTTCAACCAGGTCAGGAGCCTAAAGAAACAGTTAATCCTAAAAAACAAATTGAAACAACACAACCGGTGAAAACTGTCGATAAACCGACTCAAACCCAACCTGTTAAAGTAGAGCAATCTCAAACTAAACCTGTGCAACCAACTGTAAAACCTACTTCAGTGCAACCAACACAACCTACAAATGTAGGAAAAACAGTTCAAACACAACCTGCTAAAGTAGAGAAACCAGTGGTATCAACAGGAGGAGAAGAAGTAAAAGCATTGGTAAATGAAGTGCCAGAGTACACTCTTCCGTTAGAAACAAAAGGAACACAGGAAGAAGGTCATGAAGGAGAAGCATCAGTACAACCGGCTCTTCCAGAGTACACGGGACCAGTAGCAACAAAAGGAACACAAGAAAAAGGACATGAAGGAGAAGCATTAGTACAACCAACTCTTCCAGAATATACAGGTCCAATTGCGACAACAGGAGGAGAAGGGGTAAAAGCACTGGTAAATGAAGTACCAGAATATACTCTTCCGTTAGAAACAAAAGGAACACAAGAAGAAGGACATGAAGGGGAAGCGTTAGTACAACCAGCCCTTCCGGAGTATACGGCTCCAGTTGCAACTTCAGGAGGAGAAGAGGTAGAAGATTTAGTACAAGAAGTGCCAGAATATACTCTTCCGTTAGAAACAAAAGGAACACAAGAGGAAGGTCATGAAGGAGAAGCATTAGTACAACCGGCTCTTCCAGAGTATACGGGACCAGTAGCGACAAAAGGAACGCAAGAAGCCGGACGTGAAGGAGAAGCATTGGTACAACCAGCTCTTTCAGAATATACAGAGGCGTTAACAACAAAAGGAACACAAGAGGCCGGACGAGAAGGGGAAGCGTTAGTGCAATCAGACCTTCCAGAGTTTACAGGTAGTGCAAAACTAGAACCAGTTGTTGAGGAGCGACCAGCCTTAGATGTTGTAACTAAGCATCGTACAGCAAAAGAAACTCTACCATATGAAGTAGAGGAAATCTTAGATCCTATGCTGCTGAAAAATCGTCGTAGAATCGAACAACAAGGTCGCGATGGACTTCGTACAATTGAGTATGAGGACTACTTAGTAAACGGAAAAGTTGAGGCGACTAAAGAGTTATCACGTACGCAGATAGATCCTGTAAAACAAATTGTTAAATTGGGAACACTTGTTAAGAGAAAACCTACAGTAGAAATTGCTAACTTAATAAAAGATGAAAGTAAGAAGTCGATAACTGTAAGTTATAACTTAACAGATCCTACTTGGGCTTATGTTTCAGCGAAAGCTCAAATTTTTGATGGTGATAAACTTGTAAAAGAAGTTGATATCGAAAATACTAACAAAGAGCAAGTGATTAAAGGATTAGATTACTATACTCCGTATACATTAAAAACTAAGTTAACTTATAACTTAGGAGATTTTGATGAATACAGTACAGAAACTTCAATTAAGAACTTCAATTTAGATTATAAGAAGTTAGAAATTAAAGATATCGATTCTGTAGAATTATATGGTAAAGAAAATGGCCGTTACCGTAGATATCTAAGTTTAAGTGAAGTTCCGAAAGATACAACGAAATTATTTTGCAAAAGTTAAATCTGATAGATTTAAGGAAATGTACCTACCTGTGCAATCTATTACAGAAAGTGCAGATGGAAACTATAAGGTTACTGCTACGATAAATCAACTGGTTGAAGAAGGGCTAGAAGGATATAAAGATCATTATTCATTCAATGTAGCTAAAACGAAAACTGAGCAAAACGGGGTTTATACATCGTTTAAGAATCTTGTAGCTGCAATGCAAGGGAATATGTCTGGTGTCTTTAAACTTGGCTCTGACATGACAGCTGATGAAGTTGGGCTTCTGAATAATGGAACAAGTTATTTAACAGGAACATTCACAGGGAAATTAATTGGTTCTGATGGAACAAAATCTTATGCGATTTATGACCTTAAGAAGCCATTATTTGAAACGTTAAGAGGGGCAACGATTAAGGACTTAGATCTTAAGAATGTCGATGTAGATAGTAGAGAAAATACTGCAGCTTTAGCGAAAACGGCGAATAAAGCTACTATTAGTAATGTTTCAGTTGAAGGTAAGGTTGCAGGTAGAAAATCTGTGGCAGGATTAGTGGTAAGTGCTGCTAATACAGTGATAGAGAACAGTTCATTCACAGGGACTATTGTAGCGAATCATGCTAATACTACAGCGAGTTATGCAGGTGGAATCGTTGGTAACTTATCAGGTTCTGAGTCTGTAATTGATAGAGCGAAAGTGGATGCTCAGATTTCTACTGCAGCACGTAATACTAGTCAAAACACAGGTGGTATTGCAGGTAAAGTAGATGGCGGAGCTTTAATAAATAACTCTGTTACATCTGGTAAAATAATAAACGGTCATAACTATTCAAGAATCGGAGGAATCGTTGGTTCTACTTGGAAAGATGGACGTATTAATAATGTAGTTAGTAACATGAATGTCGGTTATGGTTATGCTATTACTGGAGATCAATATGACGGTGCTGATATAGTAAATGCTATGACAGCTGTTAATAATAAAAAAGATGATAAGTATGCGACTAAGCTAACTAAAGAGCAAGCTGATAAGAGAATTGCTACTTACGGAATAACTACGACTCTTGAAGATACAGGAGAATTCTTAAAAACTAATGTTCGAACTGTAGATTATACGAAGTTAAGTCAAGCTCAAAAAGATAGAAAAACAGCTTATAACAATATTGAAAAATTAATGCCGTTCTACAATAAGGAATTAGTTGTTAACTATGGTAATAAGGTTGACAAGACAGATAAGTTATACACTACCGAATTACTTGATGTTGTACCTATGAATGGCAATAATATTGTAACAGATATTTATAATAATAAAAATACTATTAATAGATTGATGCTTCATTATAAAGATAATACTGTTGCTTATTTGGATGTTACTTTCAAAGGAACTTTTGAAAATAACCAAGTGTTAGAATATAATGTTACAGGAAAAGAATATATCTTCACTCCGGAAACATTTGTTTCGGATTACACTAAGATAGCTAATAAGGTGTTAGGAGACTTACGTGGTGTAGTTTATAATTCAGAATCTATGAAAAAAGTTCTAGGAGTTACAGATAATGAAGCTATAGATAATCTATACCTAGATAAAGAGTTCGAAAAAGTTAAGGATAACATTGGAGAACATTTAAGAAAAGTTCTTGTGATGGATAAATCTATTAATACTGTAGGTGAAGGTGTAGTTGAGTATATTAGTGAAAAAATCAAAAAAAATAAGGAAGCATTCTTATTAGGTCTTACTTATATGAGTCGTTGGTATAATATTAATTATGATAATATGAATACAAAAGACTTAACTATGTATAAATTTGATTTTAATGGAAATAATGAAGCTTCGACTTTAGATACTATTATTGCAATCGGAAATAGTGAGATAGAAAACTTACGCGGAGGTAACAACGTAGGATTATACGGTAGTCTACTTGCTCCATTAAAAGGAGAAGATACAGTATTTGATTTTGTAGAAGCGTATCGTAAACTATTCTTACCGAATAAAACAAATAATCAGTGGTTTAAAGATAATACTAAAGCTTATATAGTAGAGACTAAATCAAATATTCCGGAAGTTCGTAAAAAACAAGAAGAAGCGGCAGCGGACAGCAAATATTCATTAGGTGTGTATGATAGAATATCATCTCCTACATGGAAGTATCGAGGAATGTTATTACCGCTATTAACACTACCAGAAGAAAGTGTGTATGCTATTTCGAATATGTCTACATTATCATTTGGTGGTTATGAACGCTATAGAGATACTGTAGATGGTACTGTGCTTTCTGGAGATGCATTACGTCAGTATGTTCATGGAAAAGTTGATCAAGCTGCTAAATGGGAAAGAGATCATTATGATATCTGGTATAACTTGTTATCTTCTGAATATAAAGAAAGATTATTCCGTTCAGTTCCAATTATTGATGGATTTGCGATGAAAGATACGCAAGGAAGAAGTTATTGGGCGACAGCTACAGATAAGAATATAGATTCTATTTATAATTTCTTTGGACCAGCAGGGAAATGGTATGGAAATAGTCCAGCAGCAGGAGCTTATGCTACCGGTTACGAAGTACATTACGTGAGTGATAGATTATTAGATAAATATGGAACATCAGTTTACACTCATGAGATGACTCATAACTCTGATGGGCATATTTACTTCGAAGGTAATGGTCGTAGAGAAGGTTTAGGAGCCGAACTATACGCGCTAGGATTATTACAATCTGCAGACAGCTTAGAAAAAGATGCTATAGTGTTAAATACGCTATACAAAGGGGATAAAGATTCTCTTACAAGGTTACATGCGTATAATCCGACAGAACGATATAAATCTGCAGCAGATCTTCAACAATATGTTCATGGAATGTATGATGTTCTGTACACATTAGATGCGATGGAAGCTAAAGCTGTAGTATCTAAATCTAATGATGTTAAGAAAAAATGGTATAGAAAAATTGAAAACTTCTACGTAAAAGATAGTAAGTATAAAAAAGATACTCACGCAGGAAACTCTGTTCGTCCGTTGACGAATGAGGAAGTAGTGAAATTAACTTCTTTAGATCCTTAATAGATAATAATATTATTAATCGTCGTGCGTATAGAGATAATAGCCAATACGTAAGGAATGGATATCATGTGATAAGTATGTTCTCTCCTATCTACGCAGGGTTAAGTAACTCAAAAGGTGCTCCTGGAGATATTATGTTTAGAAAAACTGCTTATGAGCTTCTAGCTGAAAAAGGATATCAAAATGGATTTATTCCATATGTATCGAATAAATATGCAGAAGAAGCTAAACAAAAAGGTAGTGTAGCGTACTCAGATTGGTTAAGAAAAGATGTCGGCTTAGTAACTGATGATTTAGTATTAAGTAAGGTATTTAATAACCAATATAAATCGTGGGCTGATTTCAAAAAGGCGATGTTTAATGAGCGTATAGCTAAACAAGACAGATTAAAACCAATAACAATTCAATATGAATTAGGTGATGCTAATAGTACAAAAGAAGTAACTATTACAAGCGCGGCTCAAATGCAACAATTAATTGATGCGGCAGTAGCGAAAGATATTACTAACATTGATCGTGCAACAAGTTATGTATCACCAAGTTGGGTACATTTATTAAAACAAAAAATCTATAATGCGTACCTACGCTCTACGGATGATTTTAGACAATCAATTTATAAATAATAGAATTAATCTCAGACAGGTGAGGGCACGAAATCTGTTTATCTAATAAAGAGATTCTATAAATAAAAAAAATTCTAAGTAACAAATATCGATGTTACTTAGAATTTTTTGTTGTGTATTATTTTGCTAAATTCACAGCTGCTTTATTATTCTTGTTGTAAGCGATGTAAGTAAGAGTTAAGAATATTATTCCTAAAACAACTAAGATTAATATTGCACTGTTGTAAATTTCATTTGTAAGTCCACCTAGAACTGCTTGTCTAACAGCGGTATCACCGTAGAATACAGGTGTGAAAGGAATTAAACCACTGTATAGAGAAGGTAACATTTCTTTAGGGAATAGTGGTGTAGTTAGAACGAATTGTAAAGCTACAAATCCGATGCTAATTGCGTTACCGACTTTTCCGAATGTGTATGATAAGAAGTGTGTTATTAGCATAAACACGATACCTGAAAGTATTAATCCGAAGAAGTACATTCCGAAGTTTTGAACTTTGAAGTTAAAGAATAAACTCATTGCTACTACTTCTATGATTGTTGCTAAGATAGCGAATGTTGTCATTGATACTAGTCTTGTACCGAATAAGCTGTTTGTTGATTCTCCGTATTCTGCTTTACGAGCTGGGAATAGAATGTTGAATGCCGCAGCAGCAATAAGTAGTCCGAATACTAAGAAGAATGGAGCCATTGCGTTACCGTAGCTAGTTTCTTCTGAGATGTCGCTGATATTAGTTTTAATTGGATTAGACATCATGTCCACATTTTTATCTCCAGTTTTAGCTGCAGATAGTTTATCCGCCCCACTAGAAAGTTTATCTGCTAATAATCCAGAACCATCTTTAGCTTTATTTAGTCCAGAAAGTAATTCCGGAGCTTTAGCTTGCATGATAGTTAGTGCGCCATTTAATTTAATAGCACCATCTCTTGCGCTGTTGACTCCATTGATAAGTTCCGGAGCTTTAGCCTGCATAGTAGAAAGTCCTCCATGAAGTTTGTTGGCTCCATCTTTTGCACTGTTAACTCCATTAATTAATTCCGGAGCTTTAGCTTTCATAGCAGCTAGTCCATTAGAAAGTTTTTCAGATCCTTCTTTTGCAGTGTTAACCCCACCTATTAACTCTGGAGCTTTAGCTTGCATGATTGTAAGAGCGCCAGAAAGTTTTTCAGATCCGACTTTAGCAGTGTAAA
>CAKMQF010000149.1 GCA_927911745.1 uncultured Gemella sp. | reverse complement strand
GTTTTTTATATTTTTTAAAAACTTTTGAACCGTTTACTTCGTTGAAATAATTGAGTTTGTCTTTCTTCAAGACTTTTATAAGTTTATCATTTCTTTTATATTTTGTCAAGAACTTTTTTATAATTTCTTAACTATTTAATATTTTGAAATGTTTGATTGTTCGTCTTCTCCTTAAGAAGACTTTTACTATTCTATCATTATCTTTATTTCTTGTCAACATTATTTTTCATAATTTTTCATTTTTTTTCAATATTTCTTCCTCTTTTCTATTTACAATAAAATTCTGTTGCGATATTATATAAATAACATAGTATAAGGAGGATTTTTTATGATTATTTTTAAAGAACCTAAAGATGTTACTTTTGAACAAATATTAGATTACAAAGAAGAATTTGTTCTTAATAATGAAATCATTCAAGGTGCAGCTAATATGACTGCTTTATCTATCCCTGAATGGGTAAAGTTTGTAGAAAATACTAAGTATAAGGAAACAGTCACTCCAGGATTTGTTACTGCTCATACTTTTTTTGCACTAGTTAATGATAGGATTGTCGGTATTATTAATGGAAGACATGAACTTAATGATTATCTATTAAATTTTGGTGGCCATATAGGCTATAGTGTTAGAAAATCAGAGAGAAGAAAAGGTTATGGTAAAAAAAATGCTAAACTACACTTCTGAATTCTTATTTTCACTCGGTCTAGAGAAAATTCTAATTACTTGTGATAAAAATAATATAGCTTCAAAACGTACTATTGAATCATGTGGCGGTATTTTAGAAAACGAGGTAGTAGATGAATCTAGAACTACATTAAGATATTGGATATATAAAAAATAAGGTTAGGTTGGAATTTAATCCAACTTAACCTTTTATTTCATCTCAACCACAGTAGCTCCCATTCCACCTTCATTTTGCCCTCCGGTTCTATAGCTAGCTACATATCCTATTATTTTTAAGGTATTCTCCGATATTTTTACGTAGTATACCAGAACCTAAACCATGAATAATAGTAAATGTATCATAACCTTGAAGTATTACTTTATCCATGTAATTTTCAATCTCTCTTATAGCTTCTTCTGTATTTAATCCTATTACGTTGATATCAATACCCACTTTTTTACTACTTACACTACTTGTGCTTACATAACGTTTAGCAACTTCTGGTTCACTATCAATTTTTCTAACTTCTTTTTTCTTAATATTTAGTTTCATAGCCCCCATTTTAATTTGTAGGGTATTTCCTGAAATTTCTAATACAGTAGCTCTTTGATTATAACTTAGTACGAGAACATCATCACCAACCTGTATTTCACTATTATTAAATTTAGGTTGACTTTCTAATTTTCTTTGTAGTTTAATTTTATTCTTGCTCTTATCCATAGAATGAAGTAATTCATTAAGTTCATGCTGTTTTAAAGAAGTATTATCTTTAAATTCTTTATAAATTTCAAGCATCTCTTCTTTTTTCTCTTCTATTTCTTTATTTAATTCTAGACTTAAATCATTATATAGACTTTCTTTATATTCTTCATATTTCTGTAGGTTAGTTTCAAGAGTTTCTTTAACTTCATCAATTTCATCTAAAGATTTATTTATATATTCTAATTTATAATCGTATTCTCTAATACTTTCCGATAGTTTATCTATGAAGAGATTGTTCTCTTTTGTATTAACTTCTAATAACGAACTCGCTTCATCTATAATAGATTGCTCTAGACCTAGTTTAGCAGAAATATTTATTGCATTAGATTTTCCTGGTAAGCCTATAATAAATCTATAAGTTGGCTTTAATTTCTCAAAATCGAATTCCATAGATGAGTTTTTATAATACTCTGATTCGAAACAATAGTTTTTAATTTCTGGGTAGTGCGTTGTACATAACATCGTTGCATTTAGATTCTTGAATTTCTCTAATAACGCAATTGATAACACAGCACCTTCACTCGGATCAGTTCCTGAACATAATTCATCTAATAGAATAATACTCTTATCATTTGTTTTATTTAATATATCAATTATATTAGTCATATGTGAAGAAAAGGTAGATAAGTTATTCTCAATTGATTGCTCATCTCCCACATCTACAAATACATCTTCAAAAAATCCGACTGTTGATTCCTCTAATGCTGGAATATAAAATCCTAAATGTGATAAGTACACACATAATCCAACTGTTTTTAATATTACAGTCTTACCTCCAGTGTTAGGACCAGTTATTATTAGTGAATTTCCTTTATTATCTATAATAACATCATTTTTCACAACTATATCTTTTATCAATTAATGGATTATATGCTTTCTTTAGATTAAGTTCTTGTGAATTTACTATGTTTTGTTTATTAAAGCCATTTCTAGAACAAAAGTTCATTTTAGAAAAAATAAACTCTATTTGTGAGAAGTTCCAAAGTGAATTTATAAGTTCATCAGCTTTTTCTTTAATAACTTCTGAAGCTTCTTTTAGAATTCTAAGTATTTCTTCTCTTTCTTTACGTTTCAGTATACCAATTTCATTATTAATCTCTACATTTTCTTTTGGTTCAACGTAAAAAGTATTACCCGAAGCACTCTCATCATGGATAATTCCACCAAAATCATTTTTATATTCTGGTTTTACTAAAATAACATCACGATCATTTCTCTTTGTAACAATTGCTTCAGTTAATTTTTTAACATTTGAACGTAAGATATTTTTTAAAATTTGATCACTTTTGTTTTTTAACTTAGAAATATTTACTTTGATATTTTTCAGTTCTAACGAAGCGTCTGGTCTTATATAACCATCCTCATCTATTATTCTATCTAGATATCTTTCAAGATCACTAAAATCATCTAGTTTAACTACATATTTTGTTAAACTAGGATAGTTAGCATGTTCTTGTAATTTAATATTCTCAAATCTTCTAGAAAATCTATCATAAGTTATAATATTTCTTAATATATGGAAGAGTTCCTTTTCTGAAAGAACACTATCAATTTTAGCTTTTTTAACACTGGCATTATAATCAAATATTTTTAATTTGAATTCATTCGGATATTTTCTTAGTAAGTCATATCCTTCTTCGTTTTCTTTATGAACTTCTACTAACTTCTCATAATTTGTTATATATTCTAAATTTTTTATTTTTTCATAAGATAACTCTGAAAAACAATATTTCTCTATATCTTTTAAAACTAGGTCTAAATTAAGTTTCTTTTGAGTAATTTTATTCAATCTAATCTCACTCCTTCTATCTAATTTACATGCTTTATCTTTTTATAACACAAACTATTATACACTAAATACAAGCATTAAACAATTTCTTTCGATTAAAATCATAATCTGGTTTAAGTTTACAAAAAATCGAAGTACTTTACGTACTCCGATTCTTTCTATTATTTATTAAAGAATAAACTAATAAACTGTTTAGATAACACTGGTGTATTTTGTATTATATAGTCTGGTAACACTGAATCTTTAAATATCGCTATCTTCCAGTCCGGTGTAGGCAATACTGTTACTAAATATAATACTACGAAAACTATTAAATAGATTTCCACAAATCCTAAAATAGCCCCTAAATATCTATCCGTTATTTTTATTAACGGTAATTTTCTAACAACTCCTAATGTTTGTGCTAGTATTTGTATTATTAATCGAATTACAATAAACAATACAATAAATGACACTATTCGGTAATATGCAGTTGGAATATTTAATCCTTTATATATTCCTTCTAAACCATCTGTAACATCAGTTGGAATTGGTATCATACTTGTAAATAAATATGCTAGTCTTGAACTGAATAACATTGATACTACATAACCAATTACAATTGTTCCTAGATAAAAAATTTGCATTATTAACCCACGTTTGTATCCTAAGTACGCACCTGCAGCTAATAATAATGCAATAATTATATCAACCATGTTTTCTCCTTTCCAATCATAATCTATTTTACTTTAATGCCTTATGATTAGTATATTGATATTTTACTCTATCAACTTTAAAGTAGCATTAATCTATTTTAGACTAATGCTACTTTTTTAATTTAACATTTAATTATTATTCAACCCCAATAATATATGGATATACTGGTTGTCCTGATTCAATAAGTTCTACTTCTACATCAGGATATTTTTCTTCGATTAATTGCTCTAAGAAATCAGTATATTCTTCAGTACTTTCTTCACCAAGGTAAAGTGTAACAATTTCAGAATCTTCATCAAGTGATTTTTCTAATAATTCTTCTAATACTGTATTAAGTGATAGATTAGAAACTACAATTTTACCGTTTCTAATTCCCATAAATTCATCTTTCTTAATTTCAACACCTTCAATGTTAGTATCACGAACAGCATGGGTAACTTCTAAAGTACTTACTGTAGATAAAACTTCTTGCATATTTGCAAAGTTTTCTTCAGCAGCTGCTTGTGGATTGTATACCATTACTGCAGCTAATCCTTGAGGTGCTGTTTTACTTTCAACAACAAAAACATTTTCTTCCGCTAACTCAGCAGCTTGTTTTGCTGCAAGTTGAATGTTTTTATTATTAGGGAAATAAAGATATTTTTAGCATTAACTTCTTTTATAGCTTTCATAATATCTTCAGTAGATGGATTCATCGTTTGTCCACCTTCTACGATATAATCAACTCCCATAGAAGTTAAAACTTTACTTAATCCAGCTCCCATAGAAATAGAAATCATCGCTTGTTCTTTAAGCTCTTTTGGAGCAGTCACTTGTTTAGCTTCTTGTTTTCTAAGAACTTCACGGTGTTGTTCTCTCATATTATCAGATTTAATTTTGATAAGTTCTCCGTATTGTTGCCCATAGTTGAACACATCTCCTGGAGTTTCTGTGTGAACATGAATTTTTACATACTCACTATCAGAAATAACTAATAATGAATCCCCAAATTTACTCATATCTTCACGGAATTTATCTTCATTAAATTCTTTTTTCTCTTTATCAAGACGCACAGTGAATTCTGTACAGAATCCGTATACTATATCTTCTGGGCTCATGAAATCCATATCATGATCATCTTCAAATTGCATATCAACAACATTAGTTTCTACCGCTTCTAAACCTTCAATTTTTTCACCTTTCAGTGCAGCAACAAATCCTTGATATACACAAACAAGACCTTGACCTCCTGAATCTACTACACCAACTTCTTTTAAGATTGGTAATAATTCAGGTGTTCTTTTTAGTGACGCTTGGGCTTCAGCATATATAGCTTCCATTACTTCTACTACAGAAGTAGTATTCTCAGCTGCTTTTACTCCAGCTTCTGCAGCTTCACGTGCAACTGTTAGGATTGTACCTTCTACAGGTTTAATTATCGCTTTATATGCAATACTTACACCATTTTGAATAGCTTCTGCAAATTCTTTTGCATTAACTTCCTTTTTATCAGCGATGTGTTGAGACATCCCTCTAAATAGTTGAGAAAGGATAACACCAGAGTTTCCACGTGCACCCATTAATAAACCTTTAGAAAAAGATTTACCTAATTCACCGATGTTTTCAACAACATTTGCAGCCGTTTCTTTTGCACCTGATGACATCGAAAGATTCATATTTGTTCCTGTATCACCATCTGGTACAGGGAAAACGTTCAATGCGTTTATTTTTTCTGCATTTTTAGCTAAATTTTTCGATCCTAAATCGATCATTTCAGCTAAAACAAGTCCGTTAATTTTCTCCACTATCTTTCCTCCTATTTATTTACCTTGATGCCTTGAATGTAAATGTTAATTTCATCTACTTTAACACCTAGTGTTTTTTCTATTTGATATTTAACTGAAGATTGAACATTGTTTGCTATTTCTGAAATTTTTGTTCCATACATAACAATTATATATAAATCAATAACAAGTTTATCTTCATCTTTTTTTACTTTAATTCCTTTTGCGTAATTTTCTTTACGTAAAATTTCTGTAATTCCATCTTTAACTTGATTTTTACTAGCCATTCCTATAATTCCGTAGCAACTTACAGCTGCTCCACCAGCTACTGATGCAATAACATCATCACTTATAGAAACATGACCAAATTCATTATTAATTTCTAATGACATATCTTTCCTCCTATTCAAAAATAGACAAATTGAACATACGAACTATTATACCTTTTTTGACAGAAAAATACAAGTAAAACATTGATATTTCTCCACTTAGAGCCTTTTAGCATCCCTTTTATAATACTATTATTTATTATTATTGATGAACTCCTTAGAATGAATCATTAATGTAATAACATCACAAACAGGAGTTGGAATATTATGTATTTTCCCTAATCTTGATACTTCTCCATTTAAAAAATCAATTTCTGTTAAACGTCCATTTTTCATATCTTGATATAATGATGGATAATGGGCTCCAGCAGTTTCAAGAGGAAAACAGTTCTTTATATTATTTTCTATAATTTCTTGTTTTACATCTATCCCTTCTGCTCTACCAACTGCTGTTACTTCATTAAGAACTGCTCTAGTTAATTCAAGATTCTTTTCAAAACTTCCATATTGATTTATATTACAATCAATCAATGTACAATAAGTATTTAATACACAGTTTAATCCTGCTTTATGCCAAATAGATTGATAAGTATCAGCTGAATACTTAATATTTAATCCAGCATCGTTAAATCTTTCTACTAAATCCAATGTTCTTTCTAGATTAACTTCTTTAACCTGTTTTAATTCTATTTTTCCTGTTCCATGAGCTTCCAATATTCCTGGTCCACCAAGACCACTAGTCCATACAGTAACACCTATTAAAATATTTTCTTCTTTCACATAATCTTTTAGTGTCTCCACATGCCCAAGACCATTTAATATACAAACAATTTTAGTATCCTCATGAAAAAGATGCTTCACACTATCTAACATTGGTCTTAACTGCATTGATTTAGTAGCTACAAAAATAACATCATACTTCCCTGAAATCTGCTCTGGTCTATAAATAGGAATATAGTAGTTTCCTAAATCAACATCATCAATAATGACCTTCAATCCTTTAGTTCTTATATTTTCAACGTGTTCTCCCCAAGTATCAACAAAAGTTACATCTTCATTATTTTTAAATAACATGTAGCCAAATCTTGAACCCAGCGCCCCTGCACCTGCAAATAAAATTTTCATAATCATTCTCCTTAATATGTTTTCTACTATAATTTTATAATTACAAAATTACTTTGTCAACGTTATCTCTATATTTTTAAAATAAAAAGATACTCGAAATAAATTCGAATATCTTTTAATGTAATTATAAGTTTTCTGGTTTATATGCTTCAGGTTTATATAATTTTAATACATCTGAAAAAAGTCTATCAGCTAAGAATGCAACTACAAACGGAATTACAAAGAATGCTAACAGAATTGGAAGTAAATTTCCACCATTCATTGCATATGATTTTGTAGGTCCGATTAATCCGATAATCCCAAATCCTGCACTCTCATGAGTTCCAAGAATTTTTAGGAAGTACCCAGATAAACCTGTAACTGCTGCTGTTGTTAAAATAGTAAGGAATAATTGTGGTTTACGTGCACAGTTCGGCATCATAAGTTTAATTGCTCCTAATATGATAGCAACACTTGCTCCTTTACTGTTAGCTCTGTATGTACCAATTGCTAGTACTGCTGCTGCAGAAACTAACCCCAATGTAGCTGCTCCAGCACCTACATAGTTCTCATTCGTAAATAAGATTAATCCCATAGCTACTGTTGATACAGGTGTTACGATTAAGAATGAGAATGCCATTGTTATTAAGATACACATTAATACTGGTTGTAATGTTGTGAATTCAAAAATTAATGACGCTAATAGTTTTGTTAAACTCTTTGTATAAGGTAATGTTACTAATCCTAATGCTGCTACTAATCCTCCAGTTATCGGTAAGAAAATGATTGTAACAGCTCCAAATTTATCTTTAACATAACTTAATACTAATGCTCCAATTGCTGCTATTAAAATTACGTTGAATAAATCTCCCATTGGAACTCCAGTCCATGCTTTTGTTTGAGCATTAAAAGTTAATGATCCACTTGCCGCTAAGACTGTAGCACCTAATACTGATGACTCTAAAGGTTTAAATTTTAAACTTTGCCCAACAATTACACCAACTAAAACTGGTACAGAAAATTGTAATAAATACATCGCTTGTGAAAGTGTAGTGAATACGTTCGGTGCAAATAGAGTTCCTAAGTACTTAAACAATGTACTTAAAACAGCATTTGGAATTAATCCAGCAACCACTCCTAAGGCAGTTCCGTTTAAAATAATATTAAGAAAATCCTTTACTCTTTTTGACATATATATCCTCCTTTTTCTTGTTTGTTTTTAATATAATAAATATAATAATATAAAATCAAAAAAAAGTAAAGAATTTTTTGAAAATTTCTTTCTTTTTTCTTTTTTTATTTCATTAAAGTATATACAAAAGGAGAATTCGTAGATATAACTACAAAATTCTCCTTTTATATATTTATAGTAATGGTTTTTTATTCGGTGTACCAGCTTTCCTTGGATATTTATTAGGTGTTTCTTTGGCTTTACGAATTTCTAGTATATGCCTTTCTTCACCTTCAATATCAAATTCAAGATCTTGCTCTAATTTTCCACCTAAAAGTTTTATTGCATTTATTGCTTCTTTAGTCTCTTCTTCAGCTTTCTGAGCTTTTAAACTTAAGAAGTACCCATCTTTCTTAACTAATGGTAAACAAAGCTCAGCTAAAACATTTAATCTTGCTACAGCTCTAGCAGTTACTATTTCAAAACTTTCTCTGTATTCTTTATTTTGACCAAATTCTTCCGCTCTTGCATGAACAAAATTACAATCAGTAAGTCCAAGTTCATCTTTAACTAGGTTTAAAAACTTAATACGTTTGTTTAAAGAATCAACAATAGTAACTTTTAAATTTGGGTATAATATTTTCAATGGAATAGACGGAAATCCTGCTCCACTTCCCACATCACAAATACTTTCAATATTTGAATAATCTTTATAAAATGCTAATGAAATTGAATCAAAGAAATGTTTTGTATAGAACTCATCTTCTTCAGTAATAGCAGTAAGATTGATTTTTTGGTTCCATTCTACAACTAAATCATAGTATTTACTATACTGCTCTTTCTGAAGTTCTGATAATTCTATACCTACCTTTTCTTTCACAGCATTATAGAACTGCTCTTTATTCATTATTCATACCTCTTCTTTGTTCTAAGTATACTAATAGAATAGAAATATCCGCTGGATTAACTCCTGATATACGAGATGCTTGTCCAATCGTTAATGGTAAAACTTTTTTTAGTTTTTCCCTTGCTTCTAAAGCTAAACTTGGTACATCATCATAATTTAAATCTGTAGGTATTTTCATCTCATTCATTTTTTTAAGTTTTTCAACTTGTTGAATAGATTTTTTAATATACCCTTCATATTTAACCTCAATTTCAACTTGTTCTACTACGTCTTTAGGTAATACTGTTTCGTCATTTGCTAAATAAAGTACATTTGCATGAGATAATTCTGGACGTCTTAGCATATCAATAGCTAAAATTCCATCACGAATTTCTGCACTATTTAACTCTGCTAATTTTTCTAAAGTCGCAGCTGTTGGAGTTATTCTAAAAGTCTTAAGTCTTTCTATTTCATCAGCTACCATACTACGTTTTTCACAGAATTTATTGTATCTTTCTTCAGTTACTAAGCCATAGTTATAAGCTTTTTCCGTTAAACGCATATCTGCATTATCGTGACGTAGAAGTAATCTATGTTCCGCTCTTGATGTTAGAAGTCTATATGGTTCGTTTGTTCCTTTCGTTACTAAGTCGTCAATAAGCACTCCAATATATGCCTCATCTCGACCTAGTATCATCGGCTCTTCACCTAGAACTTTACATGCGGCATTTATTCCCGCCATAATTCCTTGACCTGCAGCCTCTTCATAACCACTTGTACCATTAATCTGACCAGCTGTAAATAATCCGTCGATTAATTTTGTTTCTAATGTTGGCCAAAGTGTTGTTGGATTTACAGCATCATATTCAATAGCATAACCATTACGCATAATAACTGCATTTTCTAGTCCTGCAATACTTCGAACCATATCTCTTTGTACATCATCAGGTAATGACGTTGATAAACCTTGTACATAGATTTCTTTCGTATTTCTTCCTTCTGGTTCTAAGAAAAGTTGGTGTCTCTCCTTATCATTAAAACGAACATATTTATCTTCAATACTTGGACAATATCTTGGTCCTGTTCCTTTAATAACTCCAGAGTACATTGCAGAACGCCCTAAGTTTTTATCAATAATTTCATGCGTGCTAGTATTAGTATAAGTTAACCAACAAGGAACCTGATCTTTCACAAATTCTGTAGTTTCATAACTGAATGCATGCTCTTCATCATCACCTGGCTGAATTGCTGTTTTTGAAAAATCTACACTATCAGCATTAACCCTTGGTGGTGTTCCAGTTTTAAATCTAACTAAATCAAAACCTAATTCTTCTAATTGCTTTGCAAGATCTATAGATGGCATCTGATGGTTAGGTCCTGAAGAATATTTAATATCTCCAATTACAATTTCACCACGCAAGTAAGTACCCGTTGTGATAATTATTGTCTTAGCTTTATATGCTGTACCTAGCATAGTTCTTAGACCAACCACTTTATTATCCTCAATAATAAGTTCACGTACCATCGCTTGCTCAATATCTAAGTTTGGAGTATCTTCTAAGATTCTCTTCATCTCTAGTTGATATTCTACCTTATCAGATTGCATTCTTAGTGCACGAACTGCTGGACCTTTTGCAGTATTTAACATTTTACTTTGAATATTAGTTTTATCTGCTACACGTCCCATAAGTCCACCAAGTGCATCTACTTCACGTACAACAATACCTTTTGCCGGTCCTCCTACACTTGGGTTACATGGCATAAAACCAATAGTATCTAGGTTAATTGTAATCATTAAAGTTTTAACACCTTTTCTGCTAGCGGCGTGTGCTGCCTCAATTCCAGCATGTCCTCCTCCAATTACAATAACATCATATTCTTTTAAAAATTCAGTCATAGTACCTCCATATATTTTAACGTAATTGCAAAATAATGCTTTGACCAAAATTTTGATATATTACTAAATTTTTACCTTTATTATATTATCATATTGCGAACAAAAAAACTAATGATATACATATATAACAATCTAAATATATAATAAAGTAAAAAATCGCAGTACTTTTCATACTGCGATTAATTTATCTATTCTTTTACTTTATCAAACTCATTAAATTTATCTTTACTGAATAAACCTAAGTGTTTATCAACCATAATTGAGTTTGTCATACCACCGCTAACATTTAAGCAAGTACGTCCCATATCTAAGATTGGATCTACTGCTAAGATTGGGTTAATTTGATTAAATAATGCACCGAAACCTACTCCATTTACTGAAACTGAAGCGGCAGTAATTGCTGTTCCCGGAACACCTGCAATACCTACAGAACCTAATGTTACCACAATCACAGTCATAATGAATAATGTTGCATCAATTGCGATTCCATTTGCATTAGCTAAGAACACAACTAACATAGTAGGATAAATCCCAGCACATCCTTGCATTCCTGCTGTAGATGAGAATGAAGCAACAAAGTTAGCTGTTGATTGGTTAACACCCATTTCTTTAGTTAATGTACTAATCGTTAGAGGTAAAGTACCTGCACTTGAACGTGATGTAAATGCTAAAACTAAAGGTTTACTTGCTTTTTTGAAATATGTAACTGGTGAAACACCGTGTAAAACTAAGAATAATCCTTGAATAATGAATTGAATTACTACGGCTACATATAGTAAAGCAATGAATAATAGTACATCTTTAATTGATTTTAATCCTCTTTGTGCAATTGTGTTAGCTAGTAATGGAATTACTGCATAGGGTAATAATCTAATTACTAGGACTGTCATACGAGAAACTATAGCATGTAAGTTGGCGATATAATCAATAAAAGTCTTAACTTTGTTTTCATCTTTATTTTGAATATATCTTGCCGCTAAGCCTATGAACATTGCAAAGATTACTACACCGATAACGTTAAAATCAACCATTGCTTTAATTGGATTCGAAGGAATTAATTCACGAATAATTGTTACAACGTTCTTCACTTCTTTAATTTTACTTTCTCCGTTTCCTAATACAATCGAACTACTTCCAAGTTTAAATACTGCAGAGACTACAAATCCAACGATTGAACTAATCGCTACCATACCTAATGTAATAATCAGTGTTAAACGTGTTAATTTTTTAACGTCTGTATTTGCATTAATATTAACAATAACATTAATTATTGACACAAGTACTAATGGAATTATCAACATCTTAATTAAATCGATGAAACCATTACCGAATAGTGAATACCAAGTCGTAATCTCAGCAACATATTTAATTTTCATCGGTTCATCACTGAATCCTGAATATGCTTGAATAGCGATACCTAAAAGTAAACCAATTGCTGTTGATAATAAAGTACGCTTTGAAGAACTAACTCTTTTTTGTGCTAGATAATACATAAAGTAAAATAGCCCAAAAAGCACTAATAAAAATAATAAAGTTTCTTTTGTAGAAATCATAATAAATTTCTCAAAAAATGTAAATTTGTTTTCCATTTATCTATCCTCCAAATGAGTATATTACTCATCTTCTATTTATATTTTGTAAAATTTTGATATTAAAGTTTACTCCTACTACAGATAGAATGGAAAAGAATTAAACCTTTTTCCATACTGTACCTCCAAAATGAAAATTATAGTAAAATTAAACTATATTTTCAACAAATTTTCAATAATTTTGCTCAAAATAAATATTATGAAATCTTTTTGTTTACTTAACTTTTCATATACGTTATAATAGAAACTAGTTATCATTTATATATAAATAGAACGGAGGAATCTTTTTGAATATTAAATTAGTTTATGCGAGTTTAACAGGTAATACTGAAATGTTATCTGATTTAATGATTGAAAAATTCGAAGAAGAAAAAGGATTAGAAATAGAAAAATTATTTATCGAAGATATGGAAGATTTTGATTTTCTTGATGATGCCGATGCATTTATCGTAGCTACATACACATATGGTGAAGGAGAGCTACCAGAAGAAATGGAAGAATTTTTCGAAGCACTTGCTGATAAAAACTATGAAGGAAAAATCTATGGAGTTATAGGTACTGGTGACACAATTTATGATGAATATTGTGTTTCTGTAGATCAATTCAACGAGCAAATTGCTAAAACTGGTGCAACTAACCCGACAGAAAACCTTAAAATTGAAATCGAAGCAGATACAGACGAAGACTTTGAAAATATCGATAAATTTATCGAAGCTTTTCTAGTGCACTATAATAAAAAAAGACGGTTATGAATTTTCATAACCGTTATTTTTTATCCTTTAAAGAAGACGTTTACCCTTTCAAATTCGTCTTCCCAATTATTCCAATCTAATCTTATTTTAGAATTCTCTTCTAGAATATCTTCAACTAAGTTTTCGATTGTAATTTCTTCTAATGAAGATTTTATAGCTTTATTTACAGTGTTAACTTTTTTCAAATACTTGCTATAACGTTTATCAACTGCTAACGCACCTTCAAAAATTTTAGATACATAATCTGTTTTTTAAAGCAAATATTTCTACTTCACCGTTTAGCGCTACATATACGTCATATAAAGTAACTTTTTTATTTGATTTATATTTATATCCCCCGCCAATACCAGTGTTAGCTTTTACTAGATCATTGACAACCAATTTTCTCATAATTTTTTTCAGATACGTTGGAGAAATATTTAAACGCTGACTTATTTCCTTAGAATTTAAGAAAACATGCCTATCTTGAAGGTATAACATTACCATTATACAGATTGCTTGTTCAGTACTTTTTGTTAAATGCATAAACTCAACCTCTTTTCTTTATAATATAACTCTACTTACATCCTTATTTTATGATATATTTTTATAATTGTCAAATGTTATCTTATTTTTTCTCCCCAGTATTGATAATAGGTACATTCAATGGAACCGTTAAATAGCTTTCTTCTTTTCGTCGCCTTTTTTCCATATAAATGTTCAAACATTTTATGAGAAGTTAATAAGTAAAGTGACCAATGTTTTTTATTTTAAGTTCAGTCCCTAAAAATTTATACATCGCCTCTACTTCTTTTTTCTCACCTAAACGTTCTCCATACGGTGGGTTGGCAATCACACACCCAGTTTCCTTCTTCGCTACAAAGTCGAAAACTGACATCTGTTTAAACTTAATAACTCCTGCTAATCCTATTTCTTCAGCATTATTTTCAGCAGTTGCTATCATCTTAGGATCAATATCAGAACCATATAATTCTAATTCTTTTTCATAATCAATTAGATCCTCAGCCTTGTTTCTTTCTTCATCTACAAGACTTTTTGGCATCCATGGCCATTTTTCAAAGTCAAAGTTTCTATTGATTCCAGGTGCCATATTTTGTGCTGCCATCGCCGCTTCAATTAATAATGTACCCGATCCACAGAATAAATCGTATAATGGTGTTTCACCTTTCCAGTTCGTAAGTTTAACCATTGCTGCTGCTAATGTTTCTTTTAATGGTGCAGTCCCTTGTTTAGCTCGATATCCACGCTTATGCAGCCCATCTCCAGAAGTATCTAATAGAATAGTTGCAATATCATTTAACATAATAATCTCTAATCTATATCTAGCTCCTGTCTCGGTTAACCAACCTGTAACTCCATAGCTTTTCTTCATTTTCTCAACAATTGCTTTTTTAACGATTGACTGACAGTCAGAAACACTGAATAATGTAGACTTATGACTTCGTCCATCTACAGGGAATTTGGCATCTACTGGAAGATATTTATCCCATTCTATTTCTTTAGTTTTTCAAAAAGTTCTTCAAAAGTATACGCAGGAAATTGTGCAACTACGATTTTAACCCTATCTGCACATCTTAACCATAGATTCGAACGTACTATTGCTCTCTTATCTCCTGAATAGAACACTCTCCCGTTTTCTACTTTTGTTTCATAACCTAATTCTTGCACTTCTTTAGCTACTATTGCTTCAATTCCCATAGGGGTTGTTGCTACTAAATTAAAATTCATTTCTTCCTCCTTAAAAAAAGGGGCTCCTAAGAGCCCCTAGAACTAGTTGTTTTTCTTATCATAAGCCATATTCTGTATCTATCTTACTCAAACGAGACTAGTTTACTCTCGTAAAAATAGCTGTGATCATCTGTCTAAATATATACATATTTCCTATTCCTACATTCATTTCTGCGGAATAAGTGCTTCTACCAAAATTTGAATTGCTCACTCAAGGGGTTTACCGCGTTCCACTTCTTATATTTCTATAAGAACTCCGTCACTGTGGCACTTTCAAGACATATAACCATATAGAAAACTACTTAGGTCATATTTTCTGCCGTCACCATAAGGTGCCTAAACTTATTTTTTCGTTTAGCGTTGAACACTACAAGCATCTCAGCTTGTGTGAGTATGGACTTTCCTCAGCATTACTGCCGCGATCACTCAAAGAAAAACACTTATATTACTTTACACTAAAAATACCGTTTTGTAAACAATAACCTAAACTATTTTTCTAATACAGAAATTTTACCTTCAGCAATTTCCTCTAATGCCTTACCAACTTCTTTATGAGAAGTGTATTTGTCTAGTTTGCTTGTTTCCGGATTTGCAAATAGTTCTCTTGCTCTTTTACTTGCTAATGATACTAGCATATATTTTGAATTTACTTTTGATTTTAATACGTCTAATTTTGGATATAACATTTTTTTCTCCTACATTTCTTCTAATTCTAATAATGCTCTTCTATATTTCATCTCTATGCGCTCACGTTTTAAATGCTCACTAAGTATAATTGCTTTTATTCTTTCTACAGCTTTATCTACTTCATCATTTTCAACAACATAATCATATAAGTGCATCATGTTAATTTCTTTTTTAGCTTTTGCTATACGTGATTCTATTACTTCATCAGTCTCAGTTCCACGTCCTTTTAATCTTTCTTTAAGATCACCGATACTTGGTGGTGCTAAAAATATAAATAAAGCATCTGGAATTTTACTTTTTACTTGTCCTGCACCTTGTACTTCAATTTCTAAAAATATATCTTTTCCTTTTTCCATCGTCTCCCTTACATATTTAACGGGAGTTCCGTAATAATTATCGACATATTGAGCATATTCTAATAACTCACCTTGTTGAATTAAAGACTCAAATTCTTCTTTTGTCTTAAAGAAATAATCAACTCCGTCTACTTCACCAGGTCTAATACCTCTTGACGTCATTGAAATTGAATATTCGAAGTCAACATCATTACTTTCAAAAATTCTTTTTCTAACAGTACCTTTACCAACTCCTGAAGGTCCTGAAAGAACTATTAATAATCCTTTCTCCATTTTTCGTATCCTTCTGTTATGTTTTATTATCTTTTTATGATACCATAAATCGAAAAAAATTTAAACTATAAACATGTATATTTAAGTTGTAAATTAATTCGGTTATATTTTCTTAAAATTCTCATTTTTTATTTTTAAAATACAATTCTAATAATCGCTAATGAAATTATCCCTACTACAACTATTACCAAGAGACTCTTTGAAACAATTGCACTTAATACAGTAGGCAATGAAGCAAGTAGATTTTCATAATTTATTTGTGGAAATTCCCCAATTTTTTGAATAAATAGACTATCGAACCATAAAGCCGACATTATTACAATCGGTACAAAACTTAGATACTCTATAACTGGTTTAGGTAAATCAAATTTCTTCAATAATACGAATGGAAGTACCCTAGATAACCAAGTAACAATTGAACATCCTAATATTGTTAATATTATATAATTAGTAGATAACATGTTTCAATACCACTCCTATCGCACATCCTATTAAAGTAACTACTATAATTAATAAATTACTCGGAATAAAAATCATTCCAAAATATACTAAGAAGAACACAACAATAATTACTAGAAATTGCACTTTTTTTCCTAATAGTAAAATCTGAAATAACTTGTAAATATAGTAATCCTATAAACATCGCTACTAGAGCAAAATCTAATCCTAAAGCCTTAGGATCCTTAACTATTCCACCTAGTAACGCACCTAGTACCGATGACACTGACCATGTAAAATAAGATACTAGGTTTGCAGTATTGAACCATTCGTAAGTCAGCCTTCCATTAGTATAGTTTTGTTTATTCATCCCTAAAGCAAAACTCTCATCAGTTAAAAAAGTACCAATTATTATATTCTTAAATACACTATATCGCTTGAAAAATGGTACTGTTGCCATGCTCATTAATATCATTCTTGAGTTAATTAAAAATGTTGCCAAGACAATTGAGAGTATAGGAAAGCCACTGGAAAGCATGCTTACAGTTATGAATTGAGCACCACCTGCATATATGAATAACGACATCGCTCCAACGAAGAAAGGATTAAGCCCCACCGAACTCGCAATAATCCCAAAAGATAACCCTATACCTATGTACCCAAAAACTGTTGGTAACGTATCTTTTACAGCCGTCTTTACATCTAATTTATCATTCATATGTTCACCTTCCCTTACTATTTAATTGTTTTATTTTATTAAAAAGCTCTCCAACAAGATCTTTGTCAATTTTTTTGTTTAACCGTTTTTTTGTCCGGTATATGTTACTAAGCCAGGCTTAGCACCAGATATTTTTTTTACATTTTTAATTAATGTTCTATCAACATTAACATACTCTTCATTTTTAAACTTCGAATAATAAGCTGCTAACATTGATGCAATTTCTATTGTTTCTTCACTAGGATTATTGTCAAAGATTACGACGTGACTCCCAGGAATGTCTTTAGCATGAAACCATAGATAGTCTCGTCTTGCTAATTTATTGGTAATAGCATCATTTTGAAGATTATTTTTTCCTACATAAATGGCAGTACCATTATGATTAATTACAAAATAATTACTCTTATTCTTTTTCTTATTAACCTTTATCTTTTCTTTTAATATTCCATTAGTAATCAATTCTTCTTTGATTTCCGCTATATCCGTTTTATCTGCATTTTCGATTTGGAATTTAATAGTCTCAAAATATCCTAGATCCTGTTTTGCAATCTCTATTTGTTCAATTAAATTCTCAATCGTCCTCTTGTTCTTTTTATATAAATCAAAGTACTTCTCTGAATTTTTCTCAATAGTTAGATTTGGATCTAACTCAATCTCAATGTCCGATAAATCTTCACTATAGAAATTTTGCAGTGTTACAATCTCTGGTATTTCTTTTTTAAATAAATAAATATTTGAAATTAGAAGTTGTCCCTTTAATTTATAATCATCTCTATTATTAGCTTGTTCCAGTTCATTCTTTTAATATAACAATTTTTTTATTTAATCTATTTATTTTAGAATTAACAAAATTAAAAAGTTTTTTTGTCAGTATTTTTATTTATTGATTCTCTAGCTATATCCATATAGTAGTAATCTAATAATTGTGACAATGATTCAAAATCCCTACTATACTCTTTAACTTCAAAAAAATAAAAATCTTTCTTATTGTTCTCTTCAAGTAAAACAGGTTTATAGTAATTATCGAATTCTTCACAAAAACTAATAAATGAACTTTTCAAATCTTCTTTCGAATTTTTTTCAAAATAATTATTCAGTAATGCTGAAACACCGTAGAAACTTTTCATTAAAAATTTCTTATCATCAATAGAAAACTCAATATCACTATATTGACTAAAGTCAAAGGGGTTAATTTTTTCAGCTGTCGGAGGAAGAGTATATTCCATATTAGATATAGTCGATCTCTTATATTCAAGACTATAACTATTTTTTAAAGACTCTAAGATTATATTATCTTCATTAGTCAATATTATATTTGAGTGTTTACCCATTAATTCTGAAATTAGATAATAATACTTTTCATAGCCTAAATCATCGAAGTTTTTAATTTTAAAAATTACTATTCGGTCATTATTAACTTGATTAATCTCTAATATTATTCCACCTGTTAAATACTTTCTCAGTACTGAACAAAAGTTCGAAGGTATTGAAGGATTTTCAAAACTATTATTTGTTAACTGTATTCTAGATGCACTTGAATTTGCAGATAAAAACAATTTTAAATTCTTTCCTTTTCTAACAGAAAATACAAATTCATCTGTCGATAAATTATTTATTTTATTTATACGACCATTTAATATATTTTCTTCTAATTCTTTCACCATTTTTCTTATGAAAAAACCATCAAATGCCATTTTTATCCTCCTTGTATTTTAATATATAATTTTAAATTATATCATAGATATCAATTTGTGTATATGAAAATAAAAATCATACAAATATTAAAAAGAGACGATATATACATATCATCTCTTTTAAAATACTACTTATTTTCAAATCTTTTTGAAACTAATACTCCCCACACTAATAATCCAAGTAATACTACCCAGAAAATAACAGTCCAAAGTGTAGAATGTGGGAAATCATGAGGTATAAGTGCTAATTTCTCATGCGCAGCTGCAATTACAAATAGTTTAATACCTACCCAACCAACAATTAGAAATGCGGCGATTTCTAAACCAGGTTTAGTTTCTAATACTCTTATAAATATATTAGCAGCATAACGCATGATAACTACACCAACAAAACCTCCAATTACCATTACAGTAAATTGACCAAGGTTAATTCCTCCAATAGATGTTTCAGAAATATGAGGCAATGTTATCGCGATAGCTACAGCAGCTAAAATTGAATCAATCGCAAAAGCTATGTCAGTAAGCTCAACTTTAATTACAGTCGCCCAAAAACCACTTTGTTTTTTAGGTTCAGCAATTTCTTCAGTTCCATCCCCTTGTTTTCGCTTATCAAAAAATTCTTTAATATGCGCACCTGCCATATATAGCAAGTATAAACCACCTAAAACTTGAATTTCCCAATACTGTGCTAAAATTGTAATTAAGAAAATCGCTATTATTCTAAATATTAGTGCTCCTGCAAGACCATACATCAACGCATGCTTTTGTTCTTTATGTGGCAGATGTCTAACCATAACAGCAAGAACAATAGCATTATCTGCTGAAAGTAATCCCTCTAAAAGTATTAAACTCAGTAATACTATCACATATTGAATAAGTACCTGTGTATCCATTCTAATCTCCTTCTATCCTATTATTTTTTTCATTAATCTAACAATAACTATAACTACGATTAATCCTAACATGTTTAATACTAGCGGTAAAAAGTTACCTAGACTAAAAGTAATATTCTGATTTAATAGATTAAATGATTTAGTAAAGATAGTTAATACACTATTATCCACTCTTTCTGCTGGTACAGAAAATCTAGATTTTATCATATTTGCTATAACTTCTCCTCCAATAAAATATAAAAGTGAGAAAGAAATTGCCAAGTTTGTATTATTAAATAGTGTCAATGCTAATAAGAAAATAAGGTTAGCAAACACGAATAATAAAACTAGCATCGCAGCGAATGATCCTGCTGTATTAACATTCAACATTAATGTTTTTAACTCTTCAAAAACATTTCTTTTTCGTAAGAAAATAATTCCTACGAAACATGCAATTACTATAACATAGTAAACTAAAAATAAATTAAATTTGATAAAATAGAAAATATATCACGCACAGTTTTCTTTTTTCTTATTTCTAAAAGTACATTGACTTTTGAAATATAATCTTCTCTATATGAATATATATAATTTAATCCCATTATAAAAATTACAATTATCATATTCACTTTAAGAATTATTGAAAATATAATATCTAATATCGACTTATCATAAAACGTAGCCAACGTGTCTAGTTTATATACAAATGCAAAGTTAATTAACAATAAAATAATTATAAATAGATAATTAAATTTACGTCTAAATAACTTTCCAAATTCTATCGCAAATAACATTATAGATCAGCCTCTCCCTCATATAATTTAATTTTTTCACCTAAATTACGAATTTGAAATACTTCTATGTTATTTTTCAATAAAGCATAAACTACTTCTTCAAGAACCTCTTCCCTTACTACTATTTCATTATTGTGATAAATAGTAAATTGATACCCTTCTAAAACTTGATCTAGATTTTCTTGACTAGAAACATTTATAGCCGTAAGTTGTTTTAATATTAATAAGTCTTCTAAATTTCCGAAGTATGATTTAATTCCATCAGTAATAACTAAAACTTTATCAGCAATGCTATTAAAACTATTAAGCATTGTATCTAAGATAATAACATTTGCGTTATTTGATTTATCAAGAATTAATTCACTTATCCCCTCTTTATCTTCAATTGTTAAGCTTTCTTCAGTGTTATCAATAATCAATACATTTTGATCTACTAAAATTGAAAATAGAATATGAAATTTTATTACTTCATTTGATTCTAAATCTTTATATTTTCTACTAGAATCTAAGTTTAAAAATTCTAAGTCTCCTACTAATTCTTCTTCAGTAGCTTTTATATTAAATAGAGATAATGCTTTTTCAATTTTTTAATAATGATAATCATTATAAAAACCAAAATCTTTAGCAAATAAAAAGTCTCTGATTATTTATATTCTCACCATCGAAAAGAATCTCACCTTTAAACTTGGTTCTTTGTCTAAATGAATCTTTTAATAATTCTAAACTAGCCGAACTATTATTAACTACAGTTAATATTTCTCCTGTTTCAACTCTAAAATCAAGTTCTAATATTGTATCTTTTTTTTATTTTTTTTGTATATTCTTTAAATTCTAAAACCATTATTTCTCCTATAAAAAATAACATTAGTGTAATGTTTTGTTATTATATTCATTTTATCTCTTAAAATATTAGATTACATCTTATAATAATACCATTGCTTTAACCTAATGTCAAAACAATAGTTAAAAAATAAAAGATGATAGAAGATATTTCCTCTACCATCTTAAGTATAATTATTTATTTTCTTTTACAAAGAATGTTAATACAATTCCAAGTACAAATCCTACTAATGCATAGTTTAACCATGCAAAATCAGCTGGTACTGGAAGGAAGTTTACTTTAGCTAGTGCATTATCAACTGCAGGTACTGCAAGCTTAAATGTTGAAGCTACAGTAGAGTATAAACTAAATAATCCAGTGAATAAAACTGTACAAACATAAACTACTTTTTTACCACCAAAGAAGTTGTTTAAAAATCCTAGTAAAATTAATACCATTGTTAATGGATATAATAAAACAAGTACTGGAACAGCTCCTTGGATGATTGCTGCTAATCCGTAGTTACCTACTGCAAATGAGAATAATGTTAACGCGATAGCGTACGTTTTATAACTAACTTTATCATAAAGTCTTACGAAGAATGAAGCACAAGCTGTTACTAACCCTACACTTGTAGTTAAACAAGCTAAAAATACGATAACGAATAGTAATAATTTACCAACATTACCAAAGTAATATGTTGTTGCCCCAGTTAATACTCCTGCTCCTGTTTTTTGTAATCCTAAAACAGAAACTGATGTTGCTCCGATATTAGAAATAAATACATATACTAAAGCTAATAATACAGCAGCGATAATTGCTGATTTAGCTGTATTGTTAAATACTTCTTTTTTAGTTTTTGCTCCGTATAATTTAACAGAGTTGATTACGATGATACCAAATACTAATGATGCTAATGCATCCATTGTATTATAACCTTCCATTAGTCCATTTGTAAATGCTAATGAAGTAGTTTGATAAGTTTTTGTAGGTTCTTGTGCTACACCCATTGGTTTAACTAATGATGCAATGATTAAAACAACCATTGAAAGTAGTAAAACTGGTGTGATTACAGTTCCGATTCTATCTACTAATTTATTAGGGCTAATAGCTAACCATAATGTTAACCCCATAAAGAATGCTAAGAAAATAGCTTGAGCAATTGTAGTATTTTCTGGTGCTACAAAGCTAGATAATCCTAATTCATAAGTAGTAGTACCAGTTCTAGGGATTGCAAAGAAAGGTCCAATTGTTAAGTATAATAAAGTCGTAAAAGCAACACCAAATACTTTCCCTGCTCTACTTGATAAATCTAATAGGTCTTCAGCTCCTGAATACCCCATTACAATAACTCCTAATAGTGGTAATCCCACTCCCATAATAATAAATCCGATCATCGCTGTAGATAAGTTTGTTCCAGCGTTTTGTCCTAAGAATGCTGGGAAAATTAAGTTACCAGCACCAAAGAATAGTGCAAATAGCATAAGTCCGATTGATACGTATGGATTTTTCTTTAAAAATTTCAACATGTCATCTCCTCCAAATATTTTCAATTAATTTTTAATATGTTATATACAATAATATATTTATTAACATTTGTCAATAGATTTTTAAAAAATATTACCTTTTTTGTTGGATAAATGTTTAAAATTTTCTGACAATTTAAATCGTTTATTGATAAAGTATTTCGTTTACAATTCTAATATATCGATTATGCAATCATTTCCAAATAATTAATTTTCTATAAAAATAAAATATCATATTAAAAACGGTTGTATACTAAATCCGGGGCATGGAAAAATTCCAGCCCCGGATTTCAATTTTTATATGCAAAAAGACAAATATCCAATATAATTAAAGTGTAGAAAAATAATTAACTAAGAAAGGATATTTGTCATGTCTAATTTTATCACAAATTTACTATTAATAAAAGACCAAAATATAACTATGGAGGATAAAGT
>CAKMQF010000148.1 GCA_927911745.1 uncultured Gemella sp. | reverse complement strand
TTAGTCAATTAACCCTTCCATAACTTCGATATCAATTCTTTTATTAGTAACATCTATTTTTTTAACCACATCTTTCAATGTAAGGTATTAAAATTTCTTTGCCGTTTTCTGCTTTTATTACCCATACATCATTTGCACCAGGTGTAAGGATCTCAACTACCTCACCTAGTGATTTATTATTTTCTTCAAATACCTCGCATCCGATAATCTCATGGAAATAAAACTCATTTTCTTCAAGTTCTCCAATATTATCAGAATCGATTTTGATTTGTAAATTTTTAAATTTTTCTGCTTCTTCAATTGTATCAATCCCTACGAATTTTACTAGAAGATTATTTTTATGTGTTCTGTAGCTTTCTACAACCACTTCTTTAACAACTTGATTTCCTCTAGTTATTAATAATTCACTACCCTTTTTAAAACGTTCTTCTTCAAAGTCAGTTGATGAAATTACTTTCACCTCTCCTTTTAAAGAATGAGTATTAACAATTTTTCCTACTTTTAGACG
This sequence comes from uncultured Gemella sp., assembly GCA_927911745.1. Taxonomy (GTDB): domain Bacteria; phylum Bacillota; class Bacilli; order Staphylococcales; family Gemellaceae; genus Gemella. The sequence goes on along the minus strand of CAKMQF010000148.1, from coordinate 3,446 downwards.
CATCTATTTCTCCTTGTTTTAATATTTTCTTTAATTATTTTTTTACTCTCATTCTAATAAAGTATGAGATATTTTCTATAATAATTATCGATAACGATAAGCCGATTAATAATGTTGAAATTCTATTCCAATTTCTATATTCTATATTATTTACAAGCAAATGTCCAATACCACCTGCACCTACCATACCTAAAATAGTTGAATTTTTGATATTTGATTCAAATCTATATAAAACTATAGTAACGAATTCAGGGAAGTATCCATTAAATATTATTTTAACATAACTAATAAAACTTCCAAGCCCTAGACTTTTTGTCATTAGTAATACATTGTTATTAATTCCTTCTAGTACCTCATTATACATTTTTGTCATAACACCAACTGTATAAATATATAATGCAAAGAAACTGCTAATTGCACCTGGACCAAATCCTCTAAAGAATATTAATGCCACTATTATCGGTGGAAATGTTCTTAAGATATTGACAAAAACTTTTACACCTAATGCTTTATACTTGCCAAAAAGATTCACCGATGATAAATACGATGTAAATATAGCTGTCACCGCAGCAAAAATCGTAGCACTAAATGCAATTTCAATACTGATAAACAGCTCGCTAAGCATTTTTGGAACATATGCTAAATCAGGATTTATAATCCCTTTAGCTAGCACATTTAACTGTTTTAATCCTATGAAAAATCTTTCTTGTGATATGTTAATGAAATTAGTAACATATAGTATACTTCCTACTATAACAGCAGGAATACCAAATTTTACTAGATTTCTTCTAAGCATAAACTTTTCAAAAGTTAATTGAGAGGTATTTTGTAAATTTCTAAAATAATAACTTACTAGATCAATTACGAAGATTAAAATAACAAGAGTAATAATTATTATAGAAACTCTATCATATCTTAAGTGATTTAGCTCTTGCCATAATCTTTGACCTATTCCACCTGCTCCAACTAATCCTAAAACACTTGCTCCACGTATACTTGATTCCAAAGTTAAAAAGTATACCGAGATAACTTGAGGCTTAAGATTAGATAAAATCGCATTTTTTATAAATAATAAATTTTGAAGCACCTAATGATTCCATAGCCTCCAGCTGTTTAAGCTCGACTTCCTCTGCATATTCTTTCAATAGCTTAGCGGATGTTAAAATATTTATTAAATATATACTCACAAAACCACTAAATACTCCAGTACTGAATAAACTTACTAAGATCGCAGCAATTATTAGAAATGGCATTGTTCTGAAAACAGAGAATACCGCACTAAATATTTTTGGAATTATCTTAAGTTTAAATAGTACATTAGTTAGTATTGGTAGTAATATTAACGTTGTGCATAAAGCTAATATAGATGAAAATAAAGCTATGTTAATTGTTTCTATAATCGGTTGTTTCAATTCAGGTAAAATAGAAAAATCTACAGGATACATACGTCCAAGAAGATTCTGTATCCTTTTAAATCCTAATGAAAAAGTCTTTGTATCATATTGGCTATATGCAATAAAAAATAATCAAAACAATAAAAGTAAGTGTAGCTAACTTCGTTATAGATTTTTTAATTATAAAGTTCTTCAAATTCATCTTTAGTCACCTTCTCAGAATCTTTATAAAATAAAACTTTTCCGTCCTTTAATCCTAAAATCTTCGTACTATATTTTTTCGCAAGATTAACATCGTGAAGATTTATAAGTACTGTTATTCCTTTTTCTATATTTAATTTTTTAAATGTGTCCATTATAAGCGTCGTATTTTTCTCATCCAAGCTACTTACAGGTTCATCCGCTAGTAAAATCTTTGGATTTTGTGCCAAGGCTTTAGCTATAGCTACCCTTTGTTTTTGACCACCTGATAAATACTTAGACTTTTTTAAAAGCCTCATCTCCTAGTCCAACTTGCTTTAAGAAATCAACACCCTCATTATATTCTTTTTTTGTATATCCTAATAAAAGTCCCATGACAGATTTTTTTACTAAATAAGGCGTCAAAACATTTTCAACTGTATATAAATTATCTAGTACATTATAATCTTGAAATATAAAAGCAATATCTCTTCTGATAAGTTTTAACCTTGATCTATTAAACTGTACTATATTTTCACCTGCTATATTTATCTCTCCAGATTGAGGTTTATTTAACAAGTTCAAACAACGCAGTAAGGTCGATTTTCCCGCTCCACTTTTTCCTACAATCGCAACAAAATCCCCATTAGGAACTTCAAATGATATATCATTTAATATGTTTTTTACACCATAATTAAAAATTAGATTCTTTACTTCTAACTTTTCACTATTCACACTATCACCTCATTATTTTACAATGAACTATAAAATAAACTAATCTATATCGTTAGTAAAATTTTTATAACTACTATTATATCATTTAAAATAGTTTTTTTCAGTATTTTAATTATAAATTTTTCTTTTTACTTAAGTAATTAACTTATAAAAAAAAAAAGTATTCAAATATAAAAACAAAATAATAAACTCGCCTACACAAAATAGACGAGTTTGATTATTATTTAATAAAAGTAGTAATTTCTTCAACAGATAAACTAGAATCACATACAACTTTAACTTCTCCAGCTTCAGCAACTAATAAACCTGGTACAGTTCTTACAGAATATTTTGCACGTAATGATTCAATACCTGATGCGTCTGAGAAATCTTCAGAGTTAAGGAAGAATGCTTCTACTTTATTAGAAACAACTACTTCACTTAATTTTGGCATGAATTTTCTACAAAATGGGCATGAAGATCTCCCAATAAATAATACAAATTTTTCTTTTGATTCAATTTTTTCTATTGCAGTTTTTGAATCAATAACTTTAAAGTTTTCTAAGTGTTGTTCGAATGATATTTCCATTTTTTAATCTCCTAATATTTTATAAATACTATTTTACTCCTCTTTTTATAAATATGCTAATATTTTGCTTACAAAAGTAAACAAGTATAAATTATAGTTTTACAAATAAAAAGAGAAGTAATGCAAACTTACACTACTTCTCTACTTTACTTCAAAAAATGGGGCGGCTGAGGGGAATCGAACCCCCGAATGTCGGAACCACAATCCGATGCGTTAACCACTTCGCCACAACCGCCAAAATATTAAGTTTAAATAAAAAAAATGCCTTGAGACAGAGTCGAACTGCCGACACATGGAGCTTCAATCCATTGCTCTACCAACTGAGCTATCAAGGCAAAAATGGCGGTCCCGACGGGAATCGAACCCGCGATCTCCTGCGTGACAGGCAGGCGTGATAACCGCTACACCACGGGACCTAATATTAAAAATTGCGGGAGATGGATTTGAACCATCGACCTTTGGGTTATGAGCCCAACGAGCTGCCAGACTGCTCCATCCCGCGATAATAAAAATGGAGGAGGAAAGGGGATTCGAACCCCTGCGAGCTTTTACACTCCTGTCGGTTTTCA
>CAKMQF010000147.1 GCA_927911745.1 uncultured Gemella sp. | reverse complement strand
CTTTTGTTGGATCTTTTAAATCGTTTAAATAGTCAGGTGTTTGTGCACCAGCTATTAGATTACCTTTTTCATCTACTGGTACTATTTTCCCCAGATGTTTATACGTTACTGTATCTGTTACTTCTGGTTTTTCTGGAGTTAATGTTTCTCCTCCTGCTCGTTTTTTATCTGCGAAATATCCTTTAACTACAGGAACCTCTACACTATTATAAGCATGCGTTTTTTCATTCCATATAGTCTCTTTTGTTTTTTCATTATATTTACCTAAGAATTTATGACCTTCTTGAACATTTGTTTTCGGTACTTTTCCTTCTGCTCCAACAAATTCTACAACTTGTTTTGTGCCTTTTTCTACATCTTGTATATATTTTCTCACATCAAATACAAGGTGATGCCCTGGAACTAATTTATCTGCTTCAATATTTATATTAGGGTCTACTGCAAGTTTCCCATCAACTTCTTGAAGTTTAACTTTTATTCCTACTTCATCTTTTACATAAGGTTCTTTCCCAAATTCTTGGGCTACTACCTGTCTAGTTTCTTCTCTCTCTAATCCTTGTTTTACAAATTCATATCCTTCTGGTAAATCGGGTAAAGTTGTTATACCAACTCTCGTAGCATCCGTTTGATCATTATCGTACATTTTTCTGCAACTATTCTTTAGTTTTTATATCTCGATATTTTATTTTACCTATTTCCATATAAATCAACTGTAACTTCTTTCTCTACTGAATCTGGTGTCGCCGCAAACTTCCGGAGCTCCTTTTTCTATCGCAAAATATCCTGGTGTTACCGGTGTTGGAACTTTCGAAAGATCCGCCTTATCAACTACATTATTATTACCATCTACTATTTTATCAACACCATCTGGATTTCCTCCTTCAGGCACTGTTGAAATCGGTGGTAATCCAGCATTTATTGTCGATGTCGGTCCACTTTCATTATCTGCATAAACCCTATCATCCGCATTAGCACCAGCTAAAATAAATAATCCTATTATAACTGATACTACCCCTATACTATACTTTCTAATTGAAAATTTATTATTTTTCTTCATTATTTTCCCTCCTCTAAATTACACTTACCATGTAATATCTTTCCTAATTTTAGTATACACCCGAGAAAAATAATTGTCAATTTAATACTCGATAATTATTATCTCTTTTTATATTTATACCTTATTATATAAAGGTTATAATGATTCAATCTCCCTATTCGTTAGTTTACGTAAATAAAGATTTTTTATTAATATATATTGTAAACTTAATGTAATAATTATTTTTTAAAACAGTAAAAATCAGACTCAGAATAAGTAAGGTAAAATTACACCTACTTTTCTAAGTCTGATCTTTCTTATTTTATTCTTGTTAATTTTTTTACTGTACTTTGAACAACATTTAAAGGTACCGCTTCTTTAGTAATAACACTCGTATCTAAACCAAACCATTTTCCGGAGTCACCGTAATTTTTTTCAGTTTCAATCTTAATCCCATAATAAAGTTATCAAATGAAGACAAGCCGTTACTGTTACCTAATACTTCCTCAATCAAGACGAATCTAAAATCTCCTACAGTTTCAGCTTTCCCTCTTAAATTGTACTTAGTAGGCTGCAGTTCTAACTCTTTATCTTCTAATAAATCTGCGATTACCTGACGCATAAACATATTGACCCTTTGATTTTCTCTAAATCCTAGATTAAAGGTTATTTTTAATATTTTCTTATCACTAAATTTAGTAACTTTATACTCTCTTCTATAAGGTTCATCTAGAACATTAATATGAACGAAGAAATAGACATTTGCTCGTTTAGGTTGTTTATTCAAAATAGAATACAAGACAGCATAATCCACATCTTCCTCATGTTTAGCACCTGTTAAATACACTAGGTTTGTCGCATATTTCGGTACGCTTTTATCCACACTCAACTTCAACAACTGTTTCGTATAATTTTTTACAGTTAAATATTGACTTTCACGTTCTTTAATTTCTGTTCCTTTATACCAAATAAACATAATTGTAAATATTAATGAGGCAATAATTACAGTTATATAACCACCATTAACAAATTTCAAACTATTTGCATATAGGAAAAACAGTTCCTCTATACCGAAGAATAATAAGAATATTAGCGCAAAAGTTTTTTTGTTTTTTACTTTGTATAAATATATGCTTAATAACAATGTCGTTACAAACATCGTTACACTAATGCTTAGTCCATACGCAGCTTCCATATTACTACTTGTTCTGAAGAATAATACTACACAGCTACTACAAATAAATAATATTATATTAACCGCTGATACATAAACCTGACCTTTTAATTCCGTAGGATACTTAATCATTAATTTCGGGAAGAGATTTAATTTTATCGCCTCTGATATTAGCGTAAATGACCCTGTAATTAGACTTTGGCTCGCTATTATCGCAGCAAGTGTTGCAAGTACTACTTGAAATACTATAAAACTATCCGGCACTATCGCGAAAAACGGATTTTTTGTCACGTTATAATTTGTCGATAACAGATACGCCGCCTGACCGAAATAGTTCGTAAGTAAACATACTTTTACCGAAAACCACGCCATTCTGACATTTTTTCGACCACAGTGACCTAAATCTACATATAAATCCTCGGCACCCGATACACATAAAAATACCGCTCCTAATAGGACAAAAACACCAGGATAACTGATTAGTAACTGAAGTGCATATTTAGGATTTATAGCTTTTAATATTTTTGGACTAGCAGTTATAGATTTCACTCCCCAAAATAATAATGATAAAAACCACAGACTCATTATAGGTCCAAAGAGTGAACCTATTTTTTTGGTTCCAAAACGTTGAAATGAAAAAATAAATATAAAGATTATAAGCACTAAGACAATTACATCATTTGTATTGATAGATGGAACAATATCATGTAATCCTTCAACCGCAGAGGTTACCGTAATTGCAGGTGTTATTATTCCATCCGCAAGAAGTGTTGCTCCTCCTATCATCGCCAAAAGTGCTACGCTACGCCTTGTTTTATTTTTTATTAAGGCAAAAAGCGAGAATACCCCTCCTTCACCTTTGTTATCAGCCTTCAGTGCTATCATTACATATTTTGTCGTAGTCTGTAAGGTCATTACCCAAAATATTAAACTGATAAACCCTAGAACTAAGTTTTCATTCATCGTTGCATCAGTACTATGAACAAATGATTTCATAACATAAAGAACCGAAGTTCCTATATCACCAAATATTATTCCTATTGTTATTATTACACCAAGAAAGGTTAATCTTGATTTATCCATATTTTTATCCTCTTATATCATAAGTTAAAATAAAATTACTTCTATAAAACCAGTAACTTTATTCTCAATATAATTATATTCCTCTTATAATCAAAGTCAATAGTAAGTATCTTATGTTTTTATCATTACATAAAAGAGATTTTTCTCTGTAAAATCAATAAAAATAATTTTTAGAAAACTATCATTCTAGAAATATTTTTTAATTTATTATGAGTTTACATAATTTTTGTACTTTTAAGACATTATATTCTAAAAAAAGTATCACGATTAAAAAATTTGTATATTGCATTATTAGCTCTCCTACATTGATATAACACCTTAAATTTTTCTGTTAAAAAAATCTGTAATTCCTCTTTTTATAAAATCACCAAAAATACCTTTAAATTAATTTTGAAAACTTTTACTTTTCTACTTTACAAATCTATTAAAAAAGTGTTAAAATTAACTTAAAGGAAATTTAACACATTAAATTTAAAGATAGAATATTTTAAAAAAAGGGGTGCTATTATGCTAATAAAAAGTAAAAAAGTTTGGTCAAGCGGACAATTTCTTCCTCTTATTGTAGAAGTAGAAGATAAAAAAATTACTGCTGTTTATGATTATGACGCATTCGATAAAGTAGACTATGATTTCGGATCTAATCGTATTTTACCTGGTTTTATAGATGTTCATACTCATGGAGCTTATGGTTATGATACAAATGATGTTAACGAAGAGGGGCTTCGTAACTGGACTAAAAATATCGTTTCTGAGGGAGTAACATCATTTTTACCAACAACAATTACACAAACTGAAGAAGTTCTTCTAAAAGCTGTTGCTAATGTAGCAAAAGTATATGAAGAAGGTTACGAAGGTGCCGAAATTTTAGGTATTCACTTCGAAGGTCCTTATCTTGATGTAGAAAAACGTGGTGCTCAGCCTTTAAGTTGTATCCAAACACCAAGTGTTGAACAATTTAAAAAATTCCAAGCAGCTAGTAAAAATCTAATTAGACTTATCACTATAGCTTGTGAAAAGACATCGACTACAAACTTACTAAATACCTTGTAAGCCAAGGAATTCGTGTAAGTTTAGGACACTCTGCTTGTAATTATAAAGAAAGTTATCTAGCATTCGCTAATGGTGCCACTTCTCAAACTCACGTTTATAACGGAATGGTTGGTTTCCATCACCGTGACGGAGGTCAAGTAGGATTTGCACTACGTGCACGTGATGCTTACGGAGAAATTATCTGCGACGGTATTCACTCTACTACAGATGCTTTAAATACATACTTCACAGCTAAAGGCCGAGATCACGGAATTATGATTACTGACTCCCTATGTGCTAAAGGTTGCGGACGTGGTTCTTACATCTTCGGTGGAGAAAATATGGAAATATATGAAGATGGTAGTGCACACCGTGATGACGGGCGTTTAGCAGGTTCTACACTAAGAGTTATCGATGGACTACGCGTCTTAATTGAGGATGCTTTAGTTCCTGTAGATGCTGCCATCAACTCTTGTACAAAAAACCCAGCAGAAATGCTAGGATTTGCCGATCGTAAAGGGAAAATTAAAGTTGGCTACGATGCTGACCTTGTTGTTATTAGTCCTACATACGAAGTACTAACAACTTTCGCCCGTGGAGAAGAAGTTTATAAAAAAGAAGATTAAAAAGTAAGGGGTAATTCTATGAAATATTTAGTTTTTGATTCTAAACAAGAAGCTTCAAAAGAAGCGTACAAAATTTTAAAAAGTTTAATTAATGAAAATTCAACACTAGGACTTGCTACTGGTGGATCACCTACAGGTCTATACGCAGAAATGATTGCAGACCACAAAGCAGGGAATTTTAGCTATAAAAATGTAAAATCTTATAATTTAGATGAATATGTAGGTATCAGCTATGATCACCCAGAAAGTTATCATAAATTCATGGAAACTAATCTATTCGATCATATCGATATAGAAAAAGAAAATACACATGTTCCTGACGCAAGTGCTGAAGATTTAGAAGATGCTCTTAAATCTTACCAAGAAGCACTTAATGATGCTAATATTGACGTTCAACTATTAGGTGTTGGTTCAAATGGTCACATCGGATTTAATGAACCAGGTACATCTTTTGATACTGGGGTGCATATTGTTGATTTAAAACAAGAAACAATAGAAGCAAATTCTAGATTCTTTAATAATGATATTAATCTAGTACCAAAACAAGCAGTAACTATGGGAATAAAAGACATTATGAAAGCTAAACACATAATCTTATTAGCTTTTGGTGAAGCTAAACAACAAGCGATTAAAAGTTTAGTAGCAGGTGATGAAATAACAGAAAATATTCCTTGTACTGTTCTAAAAAATCACCCTAGTGTATATGTAATAGTAGACAAAGAAGCAGACTTTAAGTAACAAAAGTTGTGGGAGTGGCTCTCGGCTAAGAAAAATCATCAGTCGGTCCCTCCCACTCTAAAAAATATATCGATGTAAGCGTTTGATTTTAAAAATAATAGGGAGTTACAATAAAATAATGAGTACACAACTAAAATGGACAAATATAGCTACTGTAGCGGCTCAAAAAGGCTACGAAAATAATATAGGTACAGCAGGATTAGTTAAAGGAGTATTAGGCAATAAACTAATCTTTGGTGGAGGAGCTAACTTCCCTGGTGGACTTCCTGTAGATGGTGGAGTTAAAGTAAATCATAAAGATATATATCTATATGAAGAAACATCTGACGGAGTAACATTATTAGATCAAATTCAATTTGACTATCCTCTAGCATATGGACCAAGTGCAGTATATAACGATACCTTATACTACATTGCGAATAAAACTGAAACATCATCAGAATTATTAGCATTCACTGTTGTTGATAATAAATTAAAAGTTGAAGTAGTCGATACTCTTCCTCTTACTGTAGAAAATGTTATCGCAAAAATTCACAACAATAAACTATACTTCGGTATCGGATCTATCAACGGATCAAATAACAATGAACTTTATGCATATGATTTAGCAACTAAGAAATTCGAAGTGTTTTCAGAATTTCCTGGAAAGTTACGTAATCAAGCTGTTAGCTATGTATACAACAATGAACTTTATGTATATGGTGGTGGGGCTAGTGAAACTTATAACGATGGATATAAAGTAAACTTAGAAACAAAAGAATGGACTCAACTAGCTGATGTAGTTATCGATAACGAAGAAGTATCTCTACTAGGTGCTGATTGGGCTCCATTAAACGAAGATGAACTGCTAATAATCGGTGGTTTCAACAAAGATGTTTGGAAAGATGCTGTATTCAATTTAACAGCATTACAAGGTGAAGATCATGCAAAATATCGTGATGCATACTTCAGACGTCCTGTAAGTGATTATAAGTGGAATAAAAAAGAATTAGTATACAACTTAAAAGAAAACCGCTGGTATCAATTAGGAGAAATTCCTTTTGAAGCACCTTGTGGACATGCTTTATTAGCTACAGAAACTAATATTTATTCAATTATGGGTGAGATTAAACCGGCAGAAAGAAAACCATATATCCATAGAACTAAAAAATAATGAAAACTAAAGAGACCCTATTTTAGTAGTAGGGTCTCTTTAATTTGATCTTCTAAATCACCAATTTAAAATACTATATAATTTTCTTAAATAAATTTTAATTAAAAATCCATAAAAAA
>CAKMQF010000146.1 GCA_927911745.1 uncultured Gemella sp. | reverse complement strand
GTGTCTATGAATTCTCATATACACTTTGTTAAAATTTAGGTCTTTTTGAGTCATCCACCGGATAAAATCAAAAAAAGTAACCTGGGAATCAGTTTATACTAATTCTCAAGTTACTTAGTTCTTATTGTTTTAATCTGTCGTATATTTTGTGTTAGAAGATTCCGATGATTGTTTCTGTTTCTTCATCGATATCGATATTTAATGCACTTGGCACTTTTGGAAGTCCTGGCATTGTTAGTACTTTGTTCGCATATGCTACTACGAATCCAGCACCACTTCTTAATTTAACATCATTGATAGTAATGTTAAATCCTGTAGGACGACCTTTAATTTTCGCATTATCTGTTAATGAAGCTGGAGTTTTTGCCATACATACTGGTAGATTTTTGAATCCAAGTCCTTCGATTCTTTCGATCTCAGCTTTAACTTCATCAGAGAAGTTAACTCCATCAGCACCGTATATCTCGCGACATACTGTTTCAATTTTTTCAGTAATTGAAGCTTCGTCTTTGTATAATAATTGTAATTCTTTGTCATTTTCTTCTACAGCTTTTACTACTTTTTCAGCTAGGTCTATTCCACCAAGACCACCTTTTTCCCATACTTCTGTACGAGAGAATTCTACACCTTGTTCTTTAGCCCAGTTTTCTAAGAATGCTAATTCTTTTTCTGTATCAGTAACAAAGACATTTAGAGCTACCACTATCGGTAAATTGAATTTACGTAAGTTTTCGATGTGTTTTTCTAAGTTTTGAACACCTTTAGCTAATGCTTCTAAGTTTTCTTCTTTTAGGTCTTTTTCTTCAATGTCACCGTGTAGTTTTAATGCTTTAACAGTAGCAACTACTACAGCAGCTTTTGGTTTAAGTCCTGCTTTACGACATTTAATGTTTAAGAATTTCTCAGCTCCTAAGTCAGCTCCGAATCCTGCTTCTGTAATTACATAATCAGCAAATTTTAAAGCTGTTTTTGTAGCTAAGATTGAGTTACATCCATGCGCAATATTTGCGAATGGTCCACCGTGAATAATCGCTGGATTGTTCTCTAATGTTTGAACAATATTCGGTTTAATTGCATCTTTTAATAATGAAGTTATAACACCTTCAATTTTCAAATCTTTTAGGTAAACTGGTTCACCTTTTTTATTGTAAGCTACAAGGATATTACTTAATTTTTCTTTAAGATCAGCAATACCTTCTGATAGACATAATATAGCCATTACTTCACTAGCTACAGTAATATCAAAACCATCAAGGCGTTCTAGGTCTGTTCCTGCATTTACTTTAACATGGCGTAAATCACGTGCGTTCATGTCCATTACACGGTTAAAGACGATTTTATCTATTTCTAATTCGTTTCCTTGGAATACATGGTTATTTACTAATACTGCGATTGCATTGTGAGCTGTAGTAATAGCGTGCATATCTCCAGTAAAGTGAAGGTTAATGTCTTCCATCGGTACTACTTGAGCATATCCTCCACCAGCTGCTCCACCTTTTCTTCCTAATACAGGACCTAAAGATGGTTCACGTAGTGCTACACAAGATTTTTTCCCGATTCTATTTAATCCATCAGATAAACCGATAGTTACAGTACTTTTCCCTTCTCCACTTGATGTTGGATTAATAGATGTAACTAATACTAGTTTTGCATCGTCATTAATATCTTTTTTAAGATTTTTTGTTTGGATTTTTGCTTTGTGATTTCCGTATAATATTAAATCTTCTTCTTTTATCCCTAATTTACCTGCTACTTCAGCAATATGTTTCTTTTCACATTCGTTTGAAATTTGAAAGTCTGACTTCATTTAATCTACCTCTTTTCTTTGAGCTTGTTATTTTTTATTTTAATCTTCCAATCCTGGAATACGTTTGTATATTTTGTCAATATTTACAAGGTGTACATTTAGGTCGAAACAACTATCTAATACTTCTTTAGAAACTATATTTTTAATAGTTTCATTTTCTTCAAGTAGTTGTCTAAATGGAATACCTTCGAACCATGATTTCATCGCTAGTGGTTGTACTAAATCGTACGCTTCTTCACGAGAGAATGAGTATTTTTCAATAAGGTTACTCATAGTTCTTTGAGCGAAGATTACACCATTAGTAGCATAAATATTTTTAATCATGTTGTCTGTAAATACTGTTAGATTTTTCACAACATTAGTAAATCTATTTAACATGTAGTCTAATAATGTTGTTGCATCATTACTTAAGATTCTTTCTGCACTTGAGTGAGAAATATCACGTTCATGCCACAATGGAATATTTTCGTAAGCTGCGAACATATATCCACGCATGATTCTAGCACATCCTGCCATGTTTTCACTAGAGATTGGATTACGTTTGTGAGGCATTGCACTTGAACCTTTTTGATTTTTCGAGAAGAATTCTTCTGCTTCTCTTACTTCTGTACGTTGTAAGTGACGAATTTCTACACCGATTTTTTCGATTGAACTTGCGATTAATGCTAAAGTTGCATAGTAATCTGCGTGTCTATCACGTTGTAAAGTTTGCGTTGAAATATTACTTGATTCAATTCCTAATTTTGCACAAACATAGTCTTGAACTTCTGGTGGTGTATTTGAGAATGTACCTACAGCTCCAGAGATTTTACCTACTTCAATAATTTTTTCTTACTTCATTGAAACGTTTGATATGACGGTTGAACTCATCATAATAAAGAGCGAATTTTAATCCAAAACTACTAATATCAGCGTGCACCCCGTGAGTACGTCCGATACAAGGTGTAAATTTATATTGTAATGCTTTTTCTTTTAATACTTCTTGGAAATTTAATAAATCTCTGTAAAGTATATCGTTAGCTTGTTTATATAAATATCCATAAGCAGTATCAACAACATCAGTAGATGTTAAACCATAGTGCACCCATTTTTTCTCATCACCTAGATAACTAGACACATTACGAGTGAATGCTACGATGTCATGTTTTGTTTCTTTTTCTAATTCTAAAATTCCTGGTAGGTCAAATTTTGCATTAGCGAATAATTTTTCAACATCTTCTTTTGGTACAACCCCTAATGTACTCCAAGCTTCTGTCGCATAAAGTTCTACTTCTAAATATGCTTTAAAACGATTCTCATCGCTAAAGATATTACGCATTTCTTCTCTACTATATCTTTCAATCATTGCAATAATCTCCTGATGTTTTTTTATTTCAATCGATCTATCTCAAAATACTATAAAGACAAATGACCGATGTCTTTTCTGTAAAATAGTTCTTCACATTCTATTTTTACTATCTCATTATACACTTTTTTTATATGCTTCTTGCAAGCTCTTTCCTTGAGCGCAGACTAATAATACACGACCACCATTAATCACTATATCATCACCTACACGCTTAGTCCCCATATGGAATACTGGTGTAGTAACTTTATCTAAACCATGTATTACAGCCCCTTTTTCACTGTGTTCCGGATATCCTTTCGCTGCCATTACGACACCAATGGAGGCATCTTTACTCCATTTCAACTCTACTTCTTTACCATCGATAATATTATTTGCTATTTCATATAAACTACTCTCTAAAGAAAGAAGTAATATTTCGCTCTCTGGGTCCCCAAAACGAACGTTAAATTCAATAGTTTTTACACCATCTTGACATTTCATAAGACCTGCATACAGTATTCCGTAAAATGGCATTCCCTCATCACTCATAGCATCAACCATAGGCTGAACAACATTTCTAACACCTTCATCTATATCTTGTTGAGTAATTTTCTTAAGTGGAAGATACGCTCCCATACCACCTGTGTTTAACCCTTCATCATTATCAAATGCACGTTTGTGGTCTTGTGCAATTTCCATAGGATAGACTTTTTTATCTGAAACAAAACACATAAGTGAGAATTCCTCACCTTGAAGAAATTCTTCAATAACGACACTAGCCCCTGCCTTATTAAATTTTGCATTACACATCATTTCTTTAAGTTCTAATTGAGCTTCTTCTAGAGTATTGGCAATAATTACTCCTTTACCTGCAGCTAAGCCGTCTGCTTTTAGGACAATAGGTGCTTTTTGATTGCTTAAGTACTCTTTCGCTTGTTCATAATCATTGAAACTTTCATATTTTGCTGTTGGAATATTGTATTTTCTCATCATCATTTTTGAAAATACTTTACTTCCTTCTAGTTGTGCTGCAAGTTTTGATGGTCCAAAGGCACGGACACCTACTTTTTGCAGTTCATCTACTAAACCGTTCACTAATGGTACTTCAGGTCCAACGAAAACAAGATCAATAGCATTTGATTTTGCATAGCTTGGTATTTGGTCTTCTGTTAATGCTACACATACTCCAAATTCTTCGACTGCAGGATTAATCCCTGCCATATGTACTTCGTGACCTTCTTTATGGAATTTATAAGCGATAGCGTGCTCTCTACCACCGCTTCCCACTACTAATACTTTAGCCATATTAGTGTTTAAAGTGGCGTATTTTACTGAAGACCATCGCCACACCTTTCTCATTACATGCATCAATACTTTCTTGATCTCGGATAGAGCCTCCTGGTTGCACTATCGCAGCAATACCATAATCTGCCGCAATATCAGCACTATCTCTCATTGGGAAGAATGCATCAGAAGCTAATACTGCACCTTTTGCTTTTTCCCCTGCTTGTTCTAAAGCTATTTTACATGAACCTACTCTATTCATCTGACCAGCACCAATTCCTAAAGTTTGCCCATCTTTTACTACAACTATTGCGTTTGATTTAACGTGTTTTACTACTTTTAAGCCAAACTCAATATCTCTTTGTTGAGTTTCATCTACTTTCTTTTCAGTTACACTTTCATATTCATCTGCTAGTTTCTCGTTAAAATCTTGCACTAAGATTCCACCACGAACACTTTTAATTTGTTGTTCATGATTATTATTTTTTTCTGACAGTTTGTAAATACGTAGATTTTTCTTCTTAGTTAGTATCTCTAACGCTTCTTCATCATAATCTGTAGCTAGTATAATTTCTAAGAAAATACTATGCATTTTTTCAGCAGTTTCTTTATCTACTTTGCCATTTACTGCAACAATTCCTCCGAAGATAGATACAGGATCTGCTTCGTAAGCTCTACTATACGCTTCAAATACAGAACTTCCTATCGCTACTCCACATGGATTCATATGTTTAACTGCAACACATGTAGTTTCATCAAACTCTGCAAGAATATCCAGTGCCGCAGAAGCATCTTGAATATTATTGTATGACATTTCCTTTCCGTGAAGTTGCACAGCATTTTGCAATGCATAACTTTCATTATTATCTTGTACGTAGTGATAAGCTTTTTGATGAGGGTTCTCACCATAACGAAGACTATCTTGAAGTTTATACGATAATGTTAATTTTTCAGGTACTAGATTATCTTTTTTATTGAAGTAATTGGCGATAGCAGCATCATAACTAGCTGTAGTATTGAATACTTTAATCGCTAAAGCGCGACGCGTTTCATATGAGATTCCACCTTGTTCAAGTTCTTCAAGAATTTTATCATAGTCATTAATATCAGTAACTACCGCTACATCGTTGAAGTTTTTAGCCGCACTTCTTAGCATACTAGGACCACCGATATCAATATTTTCGATGATTTCCTCTTCACTAACTCCTTCTTTTTTCACAGTAGCTTCAAATGGATATAAGTTTACACAAACTAAGTCAATATACTCAATGTTATTTTCAGCTACATGTTTATTATGAAGTTCATTACCACGTTTTGAAAGTAGTCCTCCATGAATTTTAGGATGAAGTGTTTTTACGCGTCCCTCTAAAATTTCTGGAAAATGCGTAACATCTTCGATACTGATACAACTTACTCCATTATTTTTTAAATGAGTATAAGTTCCACCTGTACTAATAACTTCAAAACCATGTTTTTCTAAACCTTTCGCAAATTCTACAATATTTGTTTTATCACTCACACTTATTAATGCTCTTTTAGTCATAGTGCCTCCTCAACTAACTTTAATATTACTTCTGGATATAATTTATGTTCTAGTTTATGTATTTTTTCAGTAACAGTTTCTATAGTATCATCTTCTAAAACTTCAAATGATCTTTGAGCAATTACTTCTCCACCATCAAGTTCTTCATTTACATAATGAATACTAATTCCTATTTCTTTCTCTCCTGCATTGAACGCTTGTTCTATAGCATCTTTCCCTTTAAATTTCGGCAATAGTGATGGATGTAAATTAAGTATTGTCTTTTTATATTTTTCTAAGAAATACGGTGAAATAATTCTCATATATCCTGCTAAAAATATATAGTCTAAATCTTTAACTTTCTCAAAAATTACACTTTCATACGCTTCTTTTGACTCAAAATCTTTCGCAGAGAATATAAATACCTTAATATTTCTATCATGTGCTTTTCTAATAACTGCTGCATCTTTTCTATCGCACACTAATAACTCAATTGATATTTTATCTTTTAATCTTTCGTCATCTGCAATTTTTTCGAAATTACTTCCTGTTCCTGATGCAAATATCGCTACTTTCTTCATACTATTTCTATTCCACTTTCATCTGTTACTTCTCCAAGGACAAACGCATTATCAATTAATGATAAAGTTTTATCTACGTCTTCCTTGTTTACTATTAATGCCATACCTACACCCATATTAAAGATATGATACATTTCTTCTTCATCAATTTTACCTTTTTCTTGAAGGTACTTAAATATCTCAGGTACTTCATATGAGCTTTTATCAATCTTCATACCTAATCCGTCTTTTAGAGCACGAGGTAAGTTCTCATGGAAACCTCCCCCAGTAATATGTGCTATTCCTGCTACTTTAACCTCTTCCAATACTTTAAGTACTTCTTTTACATAGATTTTAGTAGGTGTTAATAAAGTTTTTCCTACTGTAGTTCCGTTAAATTCTTCGTTTAAACCAATATTATTATCTTTTAAAATTTTTCTTACTAATGAGAAACCATTAGAATGTACTCCACTTGATGGAAGTCCAATTACTATTTGACCTGCTTTTGTGTTTTCTGTACTTAGTAATAACTCCTTCTCCTGAGCTCCTACACAGAATCCTGCGATATCATATTCTCCATCTTCATAAAATCCTGCCATCTCAGCAGTCTCCCCACCGACTATCGCACATCCTGCTTGAACACAACCTTCAGCAACACCTTCAACTATCGCTTCTACTTGTTCAGGGTAGTTTTTACCTACTGCTAGATAATCTAGGAAAAATAATGGAATCGCACCTTGAGCAAGTATATCATTAGCACACATCGCTACTACATCAATACCGATAGTATTATGAATATCTAATTCGAATGCAAGTTTTAATTTTGTACCTACACCGTCAGTACCACTAACTAATACAGGATTTTTAAAGTTATAACTACTAAGGTCGAACGCTCCCCCAAAACCACCAATAGCTGACATCATACCAAGATTTTTAGTACGAGCTACGTGTTTTTTAATACGTTCTACACTCTCATAACCTGCTTGTAGACTTACACCACTTTCTTCATACTTTTTACTCATTACATTCTGCCCCTTTCTTTTAGAAACTCTTTTTGAATATCTGTCATTGAACTAACATAACTTTCTTCATAATCATATAATCCTGCTGAGTAATCTCCGTTATAGCACTCCATACATAAGCCCGAATAAGGTGCATCATAGTTTAAACCAATAGAATCTATTAATCCTTGTTCACTTAAGAATCCTAGTGAATCCGCTCCGATAATTTCACAAATTTCTTCATTTGTTTTATTAGCTGAGATAAGTTCTTCCGTAGTAGAAATATCTATTCCATAAAAACTTGGGAACATAAGTGGTGGACAAGCTATTCTTACATGAACCTCTCTTGCTCCCGCTTCTTTTAACATCTTCACTATTCTTTTACATGTAGTACCTCGAACGATAGAATCATCAACTAGAACGATGCTCTTACCTTGAACGACACCTCTTACTGGTGAAAGCTTCATTCTCACTCCTTGCTCACGAAGTTCCTGCGTAGGTTGAATAAATGTACGAGCTACATATTGATTTTTAATTAATCCCATTTCATATGGAAGTCCACTTTCTTCTGCGTACCCACTAGCAGCTGATAAAGATGAGTTAGGTACACCTATTACCATATCTGCATCTGGTGTAGGTTGTTCTTTAGCAAGTGTACGTCCTGTTCTTTTTCTAGCACTATGAACGTTAATTCCAGCAATATTAGAGTCAGGTCTAGCAAAGTAAACATATTCCATCGCAGCTATTGCCACTTGTGTATCTTCAGTATATTTCTCAATTCTTATACCTTCATCATTAATAGCTACTAACTCACCTGCACCTACATTACAAACAAACTCTGCACCTACAATATCCAATGCGCATGTTTCACTAGCAGTTACATATGCACCATTTTTCAACTTACCTATAGCTAAAGGTCTAAAACTATTTGGATCTACTGCACCATAAAGAGTATTTTCAGTTAAGACTAGATATGTAAATCCACCTTTTATAATATTCAGACTTTCTTTAAGCTGCTCTTTAAACGTTTCTTTTTGCTTCTTCTAATAAGATGAATAAGTACTTCCGTATCTGAAGAAGAATGGAATATTGCACCTTGTTGTTCTAATTCTTTTCTTAGAGTTTTAGCATTAATTAAGTTACCATTATGACAAATACCAACACTCATATCATAGAAATGAAATAGAAATGGTTGAATATTTTGGATACTATTACTTCCGCTAGTCGCATATCTAACGTGACCAATAGCACTATTTCCTACTAATCTTTCTAATTTTTCTTTATCACGAAATACTTCTGATACTAAACCAAGATCACGGTGACCTCGTAATTTAGTACCTTCTTTAGAAACAATTCCTGCTCCTTCTTGACCTCTATGTTGTAAACTATGTAAACCAAAGTAAGTCACATTACTTGCTTCTGGATGCCCCCAAATACCGAATACTCCACATTCTTCATTAAGACTACGCATTTTTTAATCTCCTTAAAACTTCTTCATAAGCTTCCATTACAGAACCTAAATCTCTTCTAAATCTGTCTTTATCTAACTTCTCATTTGTGTCTTTATCCCAAAGGCGACATGTATCTGGAGAAATTTCATCAGCTAAGATAATTTCTCCATCTTTAGTTTTACCAAATTCAATTTTGAAATCAACAAGTACTAAGTTTGCATCTAAATACAATTTTTGTAATAGTTCATTAATTTTTAAAGCTTGAGTTCTGATATTTTCTAACTCTTCTTCTGTAACGATTTCTAATGCAACTGCATGATCATTATTGATTAAAGGGTCATTTAATTCATCATTTTTATAACTTAACTCAAAGACTGGTTTTTTTAATTTTTTTCCTTCTTCTAGTCCATATTTTTTTGCCATAGAACCAGCTACAATATTACGTACAATTACTTCTAAAGGAATAATAGTAACATGCTTACAAATCTGATCTGTTTCATTAACTTTTCTAATGAAGTGTGTTTTTACACCTTGTTTTTCTAAGTACTCGAAGATTAATGAAGTAATTGTATTATTGAATACTCCTTTACCTTCAAATTCTTCTTTTTTCACACCGTTAAAGGCTGTTGCACTATTTTTATAATGCACATAAATCTCATCGTTGTTTTCACATTCGAACAGTTGTTTAGCTTTTCCTTCATATAAAAGTTTCATTATTTTCTTCCCCCTTTGAAGTAATTCACTCCATTTTTGAATATATCTTGTTTTACTTTTATTGTATTTGTTTTATATAATGTGGCTCCGTATCTTTCACTGTGCCCCATTTTTCCTAGGATAAGTCCATCTTCACTAACTAATCCTTCAGTAGCTAGAACTGATCCGTTAGGATTGAAACGACCGTTTAATGTAGCATTACCATCGAAATCACTATATTGGAAAGCGACAAGATGCTTAAACTTGTTAATATTAAGTCCTACTACTTTACCTTCACCATGACTGAATACTACTTCATGTTGATCTCCAATGTTAAAATCTTGTAACCAAGGAGAATTTGTATTAGCTACACGAGTAAAGGCTGTTGTTGAAATATGTTCGTAACTATCATTTCTGTATAGTGTTAGATCATCTTCTGCCAACTCTCTAACTTCACCGTATGGTAATAGTCCTGATTTAAGTAATGCTTGGAATCCGTTACACACACCTAAGATTAATTTTTTCTGAGCAAGGTGTTTATGAATTGCATCTTTAACTTTTTCATTTTTTAAGAAGTTTACAATATATTTAGCACTTCCATCAGGTTCATCACCACTAGAGAATCCACCAGGGAACATAATTATATGAGATTCTTCAATAGCTTTTGTGAACTCTTCTATCGATTGTTCAATATCATTTTCACGAGTATTTCTAATAACTACAGTAATTGGTGTAGCTCCCGCTTCTAAGAAGGCTTTTTCACTATCGTACTCACAGTTTGTACCAGGGAATACTGGAATAACTACTTTTACATCTTCTACATATTCTGGATAATATTTTTTCTCTTTATATTCAGTATGAAGATTTTCAACATTACCTTTATCTTCATTTTGATATAATGGATAAACTTTATTTAGTGTTTTTGTGTACGCTTCGTAAATATCTTTATGCATAAACACTTCGTTATTAATTATAATTCTTTCACTGACTTCTCCTAATTTTTCAAATGGTAGCTCAGTTGTTGCTTCTACTACAAGAGACGCTGGATCAAAGTTAAGAATATTATCTTTTTCAACTTCAAAACCAAGGTCATTACCTAGTGACATTTTCACTAATGAAGCGGCGATACTACCTTCTTCTTGGACATATGCAGATACTATCTTACCTTCTTTAATATACTTATGAACAAGTTCATAATTTTCTAAAGTTTTCTTAATATCTGGATAGCCTTTTTCATCTTTTTCTACAGGTACATAGTATAATTTATTACCAACTTTTTTCAGCTCTGGAGTAATTACATCCGCTATTTTTACAGGTGTACAAGCGAATGAAATTAATGTTTCTACTACATTTAAATCATTAAAAGTACCTGACATACTATCTTTACCACCGATACTTGGTCTACCAATTTCTTTTTGAGCATAAATACTTCCTAATAAACTTTGAGTAACTTTACCCCATTTAGTACTATCAGTACCTAGTTTTTCGAAGTATTCTTGGAATGAGAAGTACAAACTATCTTTATTTCCACCAACCGCGTAAACTTTCGCTACTGATTCTAACACCGCATAAATAGATGATAGGAATGGTGAGTAGTAAGAAATTTTTGGAATAAATCCATAAGTTAAGATTGTAGCAGTATCGCTTGTTGTATGTAATGTTGGTAAAGCTTGAACACTTGCTTGAACTGGTGTAAGTTTATGTTTACCTGCAAAAGGCATAAGTACAGTAGTAACACCAATTGAAGAGTCAAATTTTTGTGCAAGACCTTTTTGGCAAGTTACATTTAACTCACCTAACTCACTAAGAATATTTTCACGAGTTACTTCTTTATTTAAGAATGGGTTCGCTGCAGTATTGTCTTTCATCGTAACTGATGATTTTTGACGAACACCACTTGTTTCTAAGAAGTCAGCGCTCATATCAACAACTTTTTGATCATTGTAATACATCTCTAAGCGACGTCTATTAGTTACCGTAGCAACATGAGCGTATTCAATATTTTCTTTCTCGCATTCACGAACAAATTCTTCGTAGTCTTTTTTATCAATAGCTACTGCCATACGTTCTTGAGATTCACTAGTAGCTAATTCTGTCGCATTTAGCCCTTGATATTTAGTAAGGACTTTTTCTAAATGAATTTCAATACCGTCAGAAAGTTCACCGATAGCTACACAAACACCACCAGCACCGAAGTCATTACATTTTTTAATAAGTTTTGTCACTTCTGGTTTTCTAAATAAACGCTGTAACTTACGTTCTTCAGGCGCATTACCTTTTTGAACTTGGCTAGACATTGTATTTAATGAATCGTTAGTATGTTCTACACTTGAACCACTCGCACCTTGAATACCATCACGACCAGTTCTACCACCTATCATCACAACGATATCACCATCGACAAGAGTCTCACGTTTATAATCTCCGTCCTTAACAGCTCCGACTACAGCTCCTACTTCCATATGTTTAGCTACATAACTATCATCGTATAATTCACGAACAAAAGTAGTCGCAAGTCCAATTTGGTTACCGTATGATGAGTTACCGTGAGCAGTTCCTTTAGCTATATCTACTTGAGGAAGTTTGTGTTTTAAAGTATCTTCACGTTTTTGTAGTACATTACCACTTCCTGAAATACGCATAGCTTGATATACGTAACTACGACCTGATAGTGGGTCTCTAATAGCTCCCCCTATACAAGTACTAGCTCCTCCGAATGGTTCGATTTCACTTGGGTGGTTATGAGTTTCATTTTTAAATTGGATTAACCAACGTTCTTTTTCTCCATTATTCTCTATAGTAGTGAAGAATGAACATGCATTAATTTCTTCACTTACTTCAATATTTTCATCTTTTAATACTTTCACATGATATTTACCGATAATACTCGCCATATCCATAAGCGTTATAGGTTTATCATTACGGTCAAGTTCACTACGGACGCTTAAGTAATAATCAAATGCATCTTGCATCTCTTTTTGGAAAGTTCTGACTCAATTTTAACTTCATCTAGCACAGTTTCAAATGTAGTGTGTCGGCAATGGTCACTCCAGTAACAGTCTAGTACATAGATTTCAGTTTCAGTTGGAACACGACCTTCTTTTTTGAAGTAATCTTGAATAAACACTAAGTCTTCAATATTCATTGCTAGAGAAAATTCTTTTTTAAGACCAAGTAACGCATCTTTGTCAAACTCTAAAAATCCAGCTAAATCTTTTAGTGGTTTTGGAGTAGAATCTAATGTAAAGTCAAGAATTGATAAATCTTTCTTACGAGCTTCAATAGGATTTACTAAATAACTTTCAACAAGTTCTAATTGTTCATCTGTTAATTTTTTATTAAAAAGAACTAGCTTACCACTTCGTACAGTTGCTTTACTCTTTGAGTTAAGCAGTCTTATGCTTTCTTTTGCGCTGTCAGCTCTTTGATCGTATTGAGCAGGTAACACTTCATAAGCGAAGTACTTCCCATCATTAAGCTCAATATCTTCAAACACTTCATCGACAACAATCTCAGAAAACACAGAAGTTTTAGCTAGTTCATAAGTTTCTTCATCAATATTAAAGACATCATAAATTACATACAACTCTACAGAGTCAAGACCTAGATTAAACTCTAAGTTCAGGTTATCTCTTAGCTGTAATTCTTCTTTATTATATCCATTACGTTTCTTTACAAAAATTCGTTTATTAGTCATGTTCTCCTCCTAAAATTACATCACCGTAAAAATTAATATGTCCTATTTTTCTATCTTGTCGTGGTTCTTTTTCATATAAGTGTAAGTAACCACCATTATTTTTATACACATCTATATAATAATCTAAGTCTTGACCTAGGATATTATATAATGTCGTTTCTTTATTTTCTATCTTACCAACTTTTAAGCCACAAATTGCTTCAATATGAGCTCTAAATTGACTCTTAGTTGCACTCTGCATCGTTATATGTCCTGAATTGTGAACTCGTGGTGCTATTTCATTAAAAATAACCTTACCTTCACTTATAAAAAACTCAACAGTAAGTACTCCGTAATAGTCAAAATTGCTAAGAATTCTTTTCGTATACTCTATAGCTAGATTCTCTTGTTCACTAGTTGCTGTAGTTGGTACTTTCGAGCGGTACAAGATATTATTTCTATGTTCATTTTCTACTACTGCGACGATATTAACCTCATCTTTATCTTTAACCGCTACTACCGAGATTTCTTTATCAAGTTTAACGAACTCTTCTAATAAAGTATATGGTTCTATCTCTTCACTAGAGCTTATTTTTTTCTGACCTTTTCCATCATAACCAAAACGCACAGTTTTCATTAAATATGGCTTTATTATTTCTACATTAGTATCTTCTTCAACATATATATAGTCTACTGTTGGAATATCTAGTCTTCTAGCAAATTCTTTTTCATAATATCTATGTTGAGTAGTTCTTAACACTTCTGAACTCTGGACAATGTTATACTTTTTCTCTAGTTTTTCTAAAGAAGCGGCATCGATATTCTCAAACTCAAAAGTAATAACATCACTAACCGAACATAACTTTTCAACACTTGCGAAATCGTCGAACTCCGCTTGAATGAAGACATCGCTAAAAATCTTCGCACAACAGCTATCACTAGGATCTAGAACAGCAATCTTATAGCCCATCTCCTTAGCACTCATTGCAAGCATTCTTCCTAGTTGACCACCACCGATTATTCCAATAGTTTTACCTGGTAAAATTGTTTTAATCATAGTTTCATCTCTTCCAATACTATTCTTTCTTGTTCTTTTTTAAATCGTTCGTACTTAGCAGCATACTTTTCATCATAGATTCCTAGTATTGATAAGGCACTAATAGCAGCATTTTTTGCACCTGCTACACCGATTGCCATAGTTAAGACTGGTACACCTGCAGGCATCTGAACTATTGAATACAATGAATCTACTCCACTAAGAACACTCGATTTAATCGGAACACCGATTACCGGTAATGTCGTCATAGAAGCAACCATTCCGGGAAGATGTGCTGCTCCTCCCGCCGCTGCTATTATCAGAGAATAACCATTAGCCTTCGCATTCTTCGAAAATTCAACTAAAAGATCAGGTGTTCTATGTGCACTTACTACTTTTTTATCAAAAGGAATTTCAAATTCTTCTAACAACTTACAAGTTTCTTCCATTGTTGTATAATCCGACTTCGAACCCATAATCACCGCAACTTTCATACTTTAAGCTCCTTTTTTATTTTAAATGTACGTTTTTTAGTAATTTATTTATATAAAATATTTTTATCGTACGTCTACATTTCAAATTATACTACTTGTTTAAATATTTATCAAGTATAAATACGATAAAAATCGTATATTTTTATTTTTCAATAAACAATATTAAAGATTTTATGAACTTTTACTCTTATATACTTATTTATATCGATTATTTACATAAGAAAATACAGACATTTTATTTTAAAGCACTCTAGAGTCTTGATATACTTGACTTTTACAAAATACTCTCCGAAGTCAGACGAAAAAAACCTATCTTACATGAAAATCATTTTAGAAACTGCTAATCAAAATAAGAATAGTTTGAGATAAAATAAATATGATGAATAATCTTATACAAAAAGATTTACATATGTTAAAACATATGTTAAAATATATATTGTTAGGAGGTAAACTCATGAGTTCGAAAGAATTAATAAAACAGCTTAATAAATTAGGTTGGCAAGAAGTCCGAATAAAAGGCAGTCACCACCAATTTAAGCACCCTAACAAAGATTATCTTATAACTGTACCGCACCCAAAAAGAGATTTACCTATAGGGACGGCACAAAAGATATTAAAACAAGCGGGCTTGAAATAAAGCCCCTTGGTTTTAGGAGGTTAACCACATGAAATATATGTATTATGCAGTGTTTACACAAGAAAAAGATTATATAGATATAACATTCCCAGATTTAAAAGGTTGTATTACTTTTGGTGATAATTTAGAAGAAGCTTTATACATGAGTAAAGACGCTCTAGAGGGTTATTTATTAGTATTAGAAGATGAAAAAATGAGTATACCAAAACCAAGTACATATCAAGAGTTACAATCTAAATTAAACGACAATCAACAATTACAATTAATTAATGTTGATACTGATTTCATTAGACGTAGAGAAGAAAACAAAGCAGTAAATAAAATGGTTACTTTACCAAAATGGTTAGTAGACTTAGGGAAAGAGAAAAAAATTAACTTTTCACAAGTATTACAGCAAGCCTTAAAAAATGAATTGGGAGTATAACAAAGTTAAAAAGACAGTGGAATAAATCCACTGTTTTTATTTTGATTTAATATAAGTAATATTCTTCAGATAATTACACGTACCCTCAATATTCCTTGAGTAATTTTCACCCATGCGTCGAACTTGACTAAAATCAAAAAAACACCCAGAACTAATGTTCTGAGTGCTTATTAAATTAAAATTTAATTTTTTCTTCGATATATTGTTTTAATTCAGTGATTGGAATACGAGTTTGTTCCATAGTATCTCTATCACGAACTGTTACCATTCCATCGTTTTCTGATTCGAAGTCATAAGTGATACAGAATGGAGTACCAATCTCGTCTTGTCTTCTATATCTCTTACCGATTGATCCAGTTTCATCGAAATCAACCATAAAGTCTGTAGCTAATTGTTGATATACTTCAACAGCTTTGTCACTTAATTTTTTAGAAAGTGGTAAGATAGCTGCTTTGTATGGAGCCAATGCTGGGTGGAATTTAAGAACTGTACGAGTATCATTTTCTCCAACTTCTTCTTCGTTGTATGCATCACATAAGAATGCTAGAAGAACACGGTCAACCCCTACAGATGGTTCGATACAGTATGGAATGAATTTTTCATTTGTGCTTAGGTCTTGGTAAGTTAAATCTTGACCTGAGTGTTCCATATGTTGTTTTAAGTCGTAGTCAGTTCTTGAAGCAATACCCCAAAGTTCTCCCCAACCGAATGGGAATTTAAACTCGATATCAGTAGTTGCATTAGAGTAGTGTGATAATTCTTCTTGATCGTGATCACGTAGACGGATATTTTCTTTAGTCATACCTAAGTTTAATAAGAAGTTTTCACAGTTATCTTTCCAAGTTTTGTGCCAATCTAATTCTGTTCCTGGTTCACAGAAGAATTCTAATTCCATTTGCTCGAATTCACGAGTACGGAAGATGAAGTTCCCCGGTGTGATTTCGTTACGGAATGATTTACCAATTTGTCCAATACCGAATGGTAATTTTTTACGCATACTACGTTGAACGTTTTTGAAGTTTACGAAGATACCTTGTGCAGTTTCTGGACGTAGGTAAATTTGGCTTGTAGAATTTTCTACTACACCTTGGTTAGTTTTGAACATAAGGTTAAATTGACGAATGTTAGTGTAGTCATGGCTACCACATTCTGGACATTTAATGTTTTCACGATCGATAATAGCTTCTAATTCTTCGAATGGAAGACCATCAACTACTACATCTTCATTTTTTTCATTGAAGTAATATTCTTCGATAAGTTTGTCAGCACGAAGACGTGATTTACACACTTTACAGTCCATCATAGGGTCACTGAAGTTACCTACGTGTCCTGAAGCTTCCCATGTACGTGGGTTCATGAAGATTGCTGCATCTAACCCTACGTTATATGGTGATTCTTGAATAAATTTTTTCCACCATGCTTTTTTAACGTTATTTTTTAATTCAATTCCTAATGGACCGTAATCCCAAGTATTAGCTAATCCACCATAGATTTCAGATCCTTGAAATACAAATCCTCTATTTTTTGCAAGAGATAAAATTTTCTCCATAGTTTGTTTCCTCCTAATTAATAAAATATAAAAAGCCCTAGATATGCCGTAGCACATCTAGGGACGAAATAATTTCCGCGGTTCCACCCTGATTAGTAAAAACTCAACTTTAACAATATTAAGTTGTATTTAATGCCAATATAGTTGCTGAACTTTCACCATCATCAGCTCGCTTATTACTCTTTTATTCTAACATTAATATGAAAAAGTTTCAAGAGAAATTGCAAAAATTATTCTGAAAACATGTAGCGTTAGAACTGATATTAAAGAAAATATTTAAGATAGAAGTTTTATACTTTATAGATTTCCTTTGATTTTTTGATAATATTTACTATTAGTGACAGCGCTTATTTTAAACACTAATTGTTGTATGTATAAATTATAGATGTTATAATAAATAGTAATAAAATAATTTAAGGAGGGTTTATGAGAATTTCATTTACTCGTGGTAATGTAAGCCACTTACTACTTAGTGGATTTATATATATACTAGCAGTATTTATACTTCCACTACAACTCCCTCGAAATATTAGCGTTGATAATCGAGTTAGTATTGTGCTATTTTTATCTATAACAGCTACAATTCTTCTTAGCGTATTAGCTATGAAGAATAAAAATGATATAGATAGACAAAAGAGTACATATAACCTTATTACAGTAATCGCAATTGGTATTATTGGATTTGTTTCAATGATGTTATTACAAGGTTTCATCAATGGTTTGTTAGTATACCTATCAAACTTTTTTAATTTTGAGACTAAAAGTAAAAACACAAGTAATGTCGTTGAAATAATAAAAAATGAAACCATACTTTATACTTTATGTTGCTGTACTTGGTCCGATTATGGAAGAATTATTCTTTAGAAAAGCTGTATTCGGATACTTCTACGACGCTATGATCGGAAGTAAAGATTGGATTAGATTTACTATTCCAGCCTTAATTACAGGTATTATCTTTGCGCTACCTCATGATGGTATTTCTCCAATTATGGTTATCTATATCGGTATGTCATTTGTATTCAGTTATCTATATGTTCATACAAGAAGTATACTTACACCGATTATTTCACATATTCTTATGAATAGTTTAGTTGTGTTAGTTCAAGTATATTTTGCATAGGAGGTAAATATGTCATCAAAAACATGGTTATCCACTAACTACTTTCTACAATTTTTAGTAACTGGGACATTCTTACCATTCTGGATGGTTTATCTAACATCGGTAAAAAACTTAAGTGTCTTAGAAGCTAGTTCGATATTTTCAATGCTTTATATCGCAAGGGTTATTAGTGGAATATTTTTAAGTCCATATTTAATAAAAAAATATAATATTGATATTACTTTAAAACTTTCTGTAGGAATAGGATTAATTCTTGCGGTGAGTTACGGCTTTACTAATGAAAAGATAGTACTTGGATTAATTACATTTTTATTCGGTATGATTTACTTCATGGTAAGTCCCCTAGTCGAAGGACTAGCGTCTTTATTTTTACGTGAAGAAAATATAGACTACGGAAAAGCTAGAACATACGGTTCATTAGGATTTACGGTAATCGGTATAATTATCGGTGGAATCTTAGGTTATGTTGGTAACGAAGCTTTATATTACATACTAATATTCTTAGTTGCATTATATTTAGTATTCATGTTCTTACCACAACCAAAACTAGTAAAAAATCTAAGTTTCGAAGAACCTAGTTCGAAAAAAGAAAAAGAAAGCTTATACAGTTGGGTCTTAAAAGATAGAAATGCAATTTTACTTATTATTACTGTATTTCTATATCAACTTTCACATACTGCATATAATAATTACAATGCATTATATTTAGAAAGTATGAACATTTCAGCTAAGTGGCTTTCTGGTGTTATTCTTAACGTATCAGTTATTGCGGAAATAATATTCTTTATCTTCTCTAAAAGATTAGTTAAAAGAATAAAACCAAAAAATCTAATGATCTTCGCTGGTGTTTGTGCAATTATTCGTTGGGGAGCATTAGCTATGTTCCACAACATCTATGTTTTCACAATTATGCAGACATTTCATGCGATTACATTCGCGGTTGCTCATATCGCCTTTATTCTTATTCTGAATAAGGATTACAACAATAAAGAAATTATCGATATGCAAATCTATATACAGCCATCTGTTTCCAACTAAGCATGGCAATTGGACTGTATATCATGGGTGCTCTTTGGGATATTAGCACTTCATACGTATTCTACGCATCAGCAATTATCGCAGCTATGGGTACAGTAGTAGCAACACGAATAAAAACAACAAGATAAAAAAAGACCTCAAGAACCAGATATGAATCTGAAATCTTGAGGTCTTTATATGTATAATAAATACATAAAATGATATATATAATAAAAAAGGAGTCTGATTAATCAAACATCCTTTTTCACATACTTGTATCAGTATTATTTAGCTGCTGAAGTTTTTGGTAAAACTTTTCCAGCTGCTTTTTTAGCTGCCATAGGTGCTTTTTTAGCTGCATCTTTAGCTTTACCTTTAACTAGGTATTCATCTTTACCAGGTAATTTTACAAGTTCTTCCCCAGCTGCTTTGAATTTAGCTTTAGTAGTACCTGCATCAACGTTGTTTAACCCATCTTTAGCGTATTGAGTTAATTCTGCTGGTTCTTTACCGAAAAGGTCAGCTCCTTTTAATGATGTAGCATTGTCATCCGCACTAGTGTGTACACCGTCGTTAGCTAATGCTACTGGTGAAGCGAATAATGCTGCAGCAAATACTGATAATAATACTTGTTTTTTCATAGTATTAAGTCTCCTTTTAAATAATAATTTTTTGATTTTCATACGACAGATTATCGTATATAGTTATTATATTGATTTTCATATTAAAAGTCAAGTTTTTTTCTTAAGTTTTTTATTATTTTTCGTTAAAACATTAGATAAAAGTGCTTTTTAGTAGACATATTGTATATTTTCTATAAGATTTATCTTCTAACTAAACCTTTAGTTATAACTTAGGTAATTAACTTTAAATCACTAATAACTTAGCTAAACATTACATTAAATCATGCATGATTATTCATACTTATTTATATCAATTGACTTCTTAAATATACATCTACCATCTTATGAGTTTGCTCTACTGAATCGATATGCGTTCTTTCATAGGAGTGGCTCGATTCTATTCCAGCTCCTAATAACGCGTGTTTCACCTCAGCTCCTGCTCTCATTGCAGCTGACGCATCACTACCATAATACGGATAAATATCTAATTTATATTGAATATCGTTATCTTTTGCCAATTGTACTAGATGATTGCGGAATTCATAGTTGTATGGACCACTCGCATCTTTCACACAGATTGATACTGTATATTCATCAGTCTGCTGGTCATCTCCCATCGCTCCCATATCAACGGCTAGATATTCTACTGCTTCTTTAGGAAGATTTGAGTTAGCACCATGCCCAACTTCTTCGAATACACTAAACATAAAGTGTGTTGTCTGAGGTAACTCAATATTTTCTTCCTTATATTTTCTTAGTAAATCTAACAGAATCGCAGCACTGACTTTGTCATCTAAGAAACGACTTTTTATAAATCCTGTTTCAGTTATTATCGTACGAGGATCAAAGCTTATGAAGTCTCCAACATCAATACCTAGGTCACGTGTTTCTTTCTCATTTCTTACCTTGGCATCTAGTCTTACTTCCATATTATCTTCTGTACGTTCTGCTGTTCCTGCATCTTTATATACATGAGTACTAGTTTGATGAATTAAGATAGTACCACTAACAGTTTTCCCTGTACTTGCTACATGAACAAGACAGTTCTCACCTTCTATCATATTCCATGGATAACCACCGATTTTAGCCATTTTCAAGCGACCATCTGCTTTTACCGCACGCACCATCGCTCCTAATGTATCTACGTGAGCTGTTACGACACGGTGTTTATTATCGTCCTTACCTTTAACTATTACATTTACCCCACCTTTATTAGTTCGAATAGGTTTATATCCTAATCTTTCTAGTTCTTTCACTAGGTAGTCAGCAACTTCTCTTGTGAAACCTGTTGGTGAAGGAATGCCAGTAAGTTTTTTTTAAATAATCTATTGTTTGTTGCATAAGAATGCTCCTTCTATAAATAATATATAAACAAAAGACCCATGCAAAGCATGAGCCTTTTTTATAAAATTGCGTAGTTATTATGCTTTGTTTCTTGAACCGAAGATATCGATTTTTTCGTGAACCATAGCTTTAATAGCTTCAAATCCAGGGTTTAATAATTTACGAGGGTCGAAACCTTTAGGTTTTTGATCTCCACCTTCTTCAATGTATTTACGTGTAGCTTCAGCAAACGCTAATTGACATTCAGTGTTAACGTTAACTTTAGATACTCCTAGAGAGATAGCTTTTTGGATTTGGTCAGTTGGGATACCTGAACCACCGTGTAATACTAATGGAATACCATCAGTAATTTCAGCGATTTTTTCTAATGTTTCAAAGCTTAATCCAGCCCAGTTTTCAGGGTATTTACCGTGGATGTTACCAATACCTGCAGCTAGGAAGTCGATTCCTAAGTCAGCCATTGTTTTACATTCATTTGGATCAGCTAATTCACCAGTACCGATAACTCCATCTTCTTCTCCACCGATTGAACCAACTTCACACTCGATTGATAATCCTTTAGAGTGAGCTAAAGCGATCATTTCTTTAGATTTAGCAATGTTTTCTTCGAATGGATAGTGAGATCCGTCAAACATTACTGAACTAAATCCAGCTTCGATAGCTTTTTGAGTTCCTTCGTATGAACCGTGGTCTAAGTGTAATGCAACAGGAACTGTGATGTTCATTTCTTCAACCATAGCTTCAACCATAGCTGCAACAGTTCTGAAACCAGTCATGTATTTAGCTGCTCCTTCACTTACACCCAAGATTACTGGACTTTTTGCTTCTTCACAAGCTGCTAAGATAGCTTTTGTCCATTCTAAGTTATTGATGTTGAAATGCCCTACTGCATATCCTTCTTTTCTTGCTTTTACAAGCATGTCTTTTGCTGGTACTAAAACCATGTTATTTGTCCTCCTTAAATAACTACTAATATATATATTATAATACTACACTTTTTAGAAAAAATAAACTATTTTATTTGATAATTTTCAATTATGTGTGTTATTAATAAAATTCTTATATATTAATTCCTCTATTCTTTGCCATTACAAGGTTATAGTGATAACGTATACAAGTTTAATTTAATAGTTTTCTTAATTTTTTATTCTACAATTATGTTACTATTTTTTCTAAAATTTTTATTTTTTTAATTTTAGAAAAATATTTTTTAAATCTGAAATCTATACTAATACAGAATGAACTTTTTAAAAAATCACCTCAAAGTCGGCAACAATTAGCAACATTTGAAGTGATATGTTATAAAATATTCTATTTATCTAATTTAGACATTGTTTCAACTATATACTCTGGAATTTCTGTTTCAAAGTAAAGGTGTTCACCAGTAATCGGGTGATTAAATTCGATACTTTTCGAATGAAGCGACTGCCCATTTGTATTTAATGTTTTTTCTTGGCCCATATACCGGATCCCCTACTAATGGGTGGTTAAATATATTTCATGTGTACCCTGATTTGATGAGTACGTCCAGTTTCTAATTCACATTCGATAAGAGTATATTTCTCAAATCTCTCTATAACCTTAAAGTGTGTAATACAATTTACTCTAAGAAAATCATACCGTAAAGACTAGGTATATGTTAAAATAGTAGTAATATAATAAGGTTTTGACCAATTATCCAAACTATATTTAAATCATTTACAATTCATAAAGAAAGGAAACACTATGAAATCCTACCAAGCTGTCTACAAGATTCTAGCTAAAGAAACCGACTATATCAGCGGAGAAAAAATCGCAGAAGAACTATCCCTAAGCCGAACATCAATTTGGAAAGCCATCAAGCGGCTAGAACAAGAAGGCATTAAAATTGATAGTATCAAAAACAAAGGCTATAAACTGATGAATGGTGACCTTATTCTTCCAGAGATTCTAGAAGAAAATCTTCCAATTAAAGTTAGTTTTAAATCCGAAACAAAATCAACACAACTGGATGCAAAAGAAGCAATTGATTTAGGGGATGAAGCAAACACTCTCTATCTAGCTTCCTATCAAACAGCAGGACGAGGTCGTTTTCAACGTTCTTTCTACTCACCCCAAGGTGGTATTTATATGACACTCCATCTTAAACCCAATCTCCCCTATGACCAATTACCATCCTACACACTACTTGTAGCAGGAGCTATCTACAAAGCCATTAAGAACCTAACATTAATAGATGTCGACATAAAATGGGTCAATGATATCTACCTAAACAATCATAAAATTGGAGGAATCCTTACTGAGGCAATGACGTCTGTAGAAACAGGCTTAGTCACAGATATCATTATTGGAGTAGGAATCAACTTTGCTATTAAAAACTTCCCTCAAGAATTAAAAGAAAAAGCTGCTAGTTTATTTAAAACACCAGCACCTATTACCAGAAATGAATTAATCATAGAAATCTTGCGCACTTTCTTCGAAACACCAGCAGAAGAACTATTATACCTATACAAAAAACAGTCATTCGTTCTAGGAAAAGAAGTTACTTTTACACTAGATCAAAAAGACCACAAGGGACTGGCTAAAAGATATCTCAGAAAATTGGCAAACTTTTAGTTCAATGTGATAACGGAAAAGAAAATCTGGCTCAATAGCGGAGAAAATTTCACTCAAGAGTTGGAAGTAATAATAAACTAGCACAACCATAAAATCGACAATATATAAAGATTTTAGCTTTTCTGCAGCCCACTACAGTTGACAAAGAGCCCAAAAAAACTTCAGATAAGTAATCCAATTAAGTTTTACAAATCTGAAGTTTTTTATTCTACTATTCTTAAAAAATATAAAAAAAAGAGGGTTATAAACCCTCATACAAACGGAGAATAAGGGATTCGAACCCTTGCGCCAGTTACCCGACCTAACGATTTAGCAAACCGTCCTCTTCAGCCTCTTGAGTAATTCTCCTATTAATGGGCACGAGTGGACTCGAACCACCGACCTCACGCTTATCAGGCGTGCGCTCTAACCACCTGAGCTACGCGCCCAAGTTAAAAACTTGGTAATTGAACAAAGTTCAAAGCGGGTGACGAGAATCGAACTCGCGAACAACAGCTTGGAAGGCTGTAGTTTTACCACTAAACTACACCCGCATACACACTATAAGTAAAAATGGCGCGAGACGGAATCGAACCGCCGACACATGGAGCTTCAATCCATTGCTC
>CAKMQF010000145.1 GCA_927911745.1 uncultured Gemella sp. | reverse complement strand
TGATTGATAGTGTTCTTTTTTTTAATAGGTTTTTATTTTTTAGAATAGATGTTCTTACACTTACAACAATATTTTTACAGAAAATCATGCAATTCAAGTTTGAAACTAGAACTCAGAAGAAAGTTACTTCAGAGTTACTTTGACTTAGGACCTGACTTCACATCAAGAGAAGGATCAGGAAAGCTAGTAACTCTAGCGATTGATGGAATTAGGAAAAGTAAAACAGTATTTTGAATTAAACGTATCAAAACAAATCCGTGGTGCGATTATCCCAACCTTAGTAGTTATTTTTATATTTTATACAGATTATGTCTCAGCCTTAATGATAATATCTGTAATACCAGTTATCGTTATTTTCATGATACTCCTAGGAATTAACGCTAGAGATATGGCGAATAGACAATATAAAAAAATATAGAGCATTATCTAATAACTTTATCGATACAATTCGAGGGGTAGAGACTCTTAAATTCTTAGGAGTAAGTAAAAATTACTTACCAATTATGGAAAAGAAAAATAAAGAGTATCGACAAAGTACAATGAAAACACTTAGTGTAGCATTTTTAAACAGCTTTGCACTAGATTTCTTAACAACAATCGCAATTGCACTTTTAGCAGTGAGATTAGGGATTCTATTATTAGATGGTGATACGGTATTATTACCATCGCTAACTGTGCTATTAATTGCCCCAGAATTTTTCCTACCGATGAAACAAGCTGCGACAGATTATCATGCAACGCTTGATGGGCAAATGGCTTATGAAGATATTAATCGAATGATAGTGGATAATGAGAAAAATAAATCTCAGAAATCATCTATCGCGAATGTAGAAAGTATAAAACTACAAAATGTAGGATTAATAAAAGATGATAAGAAAATTCTTGATAATATCACTTTATCTATAAACAAAGGTGAAAAGATCTGTCTTGTAGGACAAAGTGGAAGTGGAAAAACTTCATTAATTTCATTATTATCTGGTTTTAATGAACAGAGTGAAGGTGAGATATTAATTAATGATGAAGTTACAAATTTAAAAAAATGTTCACTGGTCGAATAACATCTCATATATATCACAATTTCCTTATATTTTCCCAGATACAATTCGCAATAACATATTATTCTATTCTAATGAGAATATAAGTGAAGATCACTTAAAAGAAATTAGTGAGTTAGTAGGTCTAGATAAATTTATATCTACATTACCACAAGGGTATGACACTAATATTGGAGAAGGTGGTCAAGAATTAAGTGGTGGTCAAGCACAACGTATTGCTATTGCCAGAGCCTTAATTAGTAATAGAGAAGTAATCATTTTAGATGAACCAACAAGTCACCTGGATATAGAAACAGAGTTTGAAATTAAAGAAAAACTACTAGAATTATTTAAAGGAAGAACTGTAATTATAGCTACACATAGACTACACTGGTTGAATAATGTAGATTATGTGTTAAATCTAGAACAAGGAAAGGTTAGTGATTTTGAGAAAGTTGTTGAATTTAAAAATTCACCGCGTTTTGAAGAATTGAAAACTAATCTAGTAGGAGGTAGCTATAGTGAACAATAATTCAATAATAAGAAAAGAACTTAAAAAGAATAAAGGTGTAATGAGTGGAGTAGTCTTTTTAGGATTAATGTCTGTTATTAGTGGAGCAGCGTTAATGTACGTATCAGGTTACTTAATCAGTAAAGCATCATTACAAATAGGAAATATCCTAATGCTACAAGTACCTACAGTATTAACAAGAACATTCTCTTTAGCACAATCTACATTTGCTTATATTCAAAGATTAGGGAGCCACAATTTAGTTTTAGGAATAATAGAAAAAATGCGTAGTAGGGTATATAAAATATTAGAACCAAAAGCATTAAAATTGAAAAAAGAATATAAATCTGGAGATTTACTAGGTATTATTTCTGAAGATATCGAAAATATGCAAAATATCTATCTAAAAACAATATTCCCAAGTATTATCTCATTAGTATTATATGTACTTTTCATTACAGTAATGTTTGGGTATGATATGAATTATGCACTATTAGCAACACTATTTGGAATATTTATTATTTTTGTAGTACCATTCGCATCACTTACAATTACTAGAAAAAATTTCCAAATTATGAAAGAAGCTAAGTATAACTTATATCGTGATTTTACTAGTGCTATTTTTGGATTAAGCGATTGGATTTCTTCTAATAAAGTAAATGAGTTTATGGATGACTACCAAGCTAAAGAACAAAAACTTTTAAAACGTGAAAGAAAAATTAAAACATTCGTTCACTTAAGAGAAAATTTTGTTAACCTACTTGCAGGTGCCACAGCTTTCTTAATGATCTATAGTTGTTGGAATATGACAGTTAATAATGTAATTGAAAATGTCTATATCGCATCATTCTGTATGATGGTATTATCGGTTCTTAGTGTAGCAGTGATGACGAGTGAAGCTGTAGCTCACATTCCAGGATATGAAGTTTCAATAAATAGAGTAAAAGAATTTTATGCTCAAGAAGATGATGAAAAAGTCGAAGTAGTAAATGCAAAAAATTCTGAAGGAAATATTATTGATGTTAATAACTTATCTTTTGGTTATGAAGATGGAAAACAGTTCTAAATAATCTATCTTTATCAATCAAAAAAGGTGAGAAAGTTGCAATATTAGGAAGAAGTGGTGTAGGGAAATCTACATTGGTGAAATTATTAACAGGTACTTATACAGATTATCAAGGTGAGATCATTGTTCTTGATAAAAAACCAACAGAAACAATGTTAGGTACAGAAATTTCACTGTTAAACCAAAAACCATATCTATTTGATATGACGATTAGAGAAAATCTTAAACTTTCACTTTTAGACTCAGGAATAGAAGAAGCTGAAATTGAAAATAAAATTAATGAGAGTTTAGAAAAAGCTCAATTATCTAAATTATTACAAAGTCTTCCAGATGGTATAGATACAAATGTATTTGAGACAGGAAGCAGGTTCTCAGGAGGAGAGCGTCAACGTATAGCATTCGCTAGAAGTATTATTCAAAACAACGAATTGTTACTACTAGATGAACCGACTGTGGGATTAGATCCGAAGACAGAACATGAACTGTTAACTACAATTTTTGAATCTAGTAAAGATAAGACAATAGTTTGGATTACCCACCATCTAAACTCTATTGAATATATGGATAGAATAATATTCATTAAAGATGGAGAAATAGAGATGGATGGGACTCACAGTGAACTTTACGCAACAATGATAAGTATAAGAAATTGTATGATATGGATAATATAGCGTAATAGTATTTGCAAAACTTTACAAATATAGAGCAGTTACAGGAATAAGAAAAACGACTAAAACAGGTAAAGAGAAACGAGTTAGACCTATAAATTTTGATTGAAAAATGCTATAATACAACTTGTATAAAAGTATAAAGTATTTGGAGGTTTAGAATATGGAAGTAATTGCACTATTGAGATGGTAGCATTTTTGTCCAAACTCGATGTCGATAAGCATGTAGACGTTGAAATTAAGCTGGATGAGCTGGATTTGCCAAGTGCGGAGAGTAAAGCAACATATGCTCAAATCAAAGAATATGTTTGGAATAAATTTCAATTAAAAGTTTCAACATTATATATTGCACAGATAAAAAGGAAATGTGGAATAGAATTACGAGAACATTACAACAAGTCAAAAAAGGAGAAACAAATTATTCCACAGTGTACACCTGAAAAAGAAGAAGCCATCATGGATGCTTTGAGACACTTCAAAATGATTTAATAGAAAAGAAGGACAGCATATGACTTTCTGCATTTATTTACATTCCTACTTGGTATCGGAACGGCGTTAGTTGTATATCATTATGGTGTTCTGCTTATTTTGGGCGTTAGCTTCTTTTATTGCAAGTTTAAGAGTAAGTTAACATATTTTTAGAAGTGTAAGTTGAATGATTGGTAAAATAGCAGGTATATATCTCTAAGTGTTATAATATATTATTAAGATGAAATATATTAGTTATTTAAAGATAAGAGAAACGAACGAGCAGAGGGGAGAAATTAAAATAAAATTATATTAAAAGAACATGCTAATTATAAAACTGGGATTTGTTATGAATCCCAGTTTAATTTTTATAATTGGATTAATAGAATTATTAAACTATACAATAAAATCAATTTAAAGAAAAATAAATATTAGATAATCTTAGACGATAGAAATTAAAAACTCTATTGTCTATTTTTATACTCAAAAGTTGGAGGGTATGATGATGAGGAAAAAATTCTATATTAGGTCAAATAAAAAGCTTTAAGATAGATGACAAAACTAAGTCTAATAAGAAAGATTATAGCAAAGGTGCAGAGAGATAAATATCGGTAGTCTCCGGACTGCCTTTATTTTTTTGCTTTTTTAAAGTGATGTATCAATTGATTGAAAATAACCTATAGTTAATTTTATAATAAA
Source organism: uncultured Gemella sp. (assembly GCA_927911745.1). Lineage (GTDB taxonomy): Bacteria > Bacillota > Bacilli > Staphylococcales > Gemellaceae > Gemella. Next base: position 16,325 of record CAKMQF010000145.1, on the reverse strand, counting down.
TTTGTATGTAATAACAAACATAAGTATTTTTTTAATGTATATATGTACGAGATTAGCTATCGAAAAAATAATCTTGGAGGTTATATGGAATTAAGTTATAAAAGGTTATTTAAAAAACTTATTGATTTAGATATGCAACATAATGAGCTTATGGAAAAAGCAAATGTAAGTAGGAGTACATTTTATAAATTAAAGAATGGTGAGAATGTAACTACCGATATTTTGCTCAGAATTTGTGATGCATTGGATTGCGACATATCAGAAATTATGGAGTGTATTAAAAATGATTGAAATAATAAATGGAGAATGCATAGAAGAATTGAGGAAGTTAGACTCATCTACGGTTGATTTAATTATTACAGATCCTCCATATAATATTGCGAATTTCATGAACGGGAGAGATACAAATTTACAAAAAATGCGTTCTAATTTTTTGGTGCTGCTGGTTGGGATGATTTAGATTTTAATGATTGGAAAGACCATATGAGATTGTTTTTAAAGAATCAAGTAGGATACTTAAGATGGTGCTTCATGATAGTTTTTATGTCAATATTAAGGGTTGAAACTCTTGTTGAAATAGCAAATAAATTTGGTTTTTATTATAAAACCACTGGAATTTGGAACAAAACAAATCCAATGCCTAGAAATATGAATTTACATTTTGTTAATTCAAATGAGTGCTGGATATATTTTACTTATAAAACAAAAACAGGAACATTCAATAATAAAGGTAAATTGGTTCTAGACTATATTGAAACATCTGTCACGACTGCTAGGGAAAAGAAATTAGGTAAACATCCAACACAAAAGCAAATTATATTATTCGAACATTTTATAAGATTGCTTTCAAACAAGGGCGATTTAGTAGTAGATCCATTTCTAGGAAGCGGTTCTTCTGCAATTGCAAGCTATAGATTAAATAGAAATTTTATCGGTGTTGAATTAGAAGAAAAATATGCTAAATTAGCGAATATGAGGGTAGAAGATGAAAAGACAAGTTATTGATTTGTTTTCTGGAGTTGGTGGACTATCTAAAGGATTTTTCGACTCAGGATTTGAAATTGTTTTAGCAAATGAAGTTGACTATTCTATAGCTAATTTTTATAAAAAAATCATCTTAAAGTGAAAATGATTAATGAAGATATTTCAAAATTAGATATTGATGATGTTTTTAATGAGTATAAAAATATAGACGTAATTGTTGGGGGACCACCTTGTCAAGGATTTTCTCAAAAAGGGAAAAGAAAAATAATGGACGATCCACGTAATTATTTATTTAAATATTTTTTTGAGGTAGTTAGTGTTGTTAGACCGAAGTATTTTGTGCTAGAAAATGTACCCAACATATTAACTGCAAATAACGGACATTTTAAAGACGAAATTTATAGCTTATGTTCCAGTAATGGTTACACGTTATGATGATACCCTAGTAAGGAAGATTATCCAGAATGTTAGTGTTTATGATGACCACTTTATAATGTGCTTTAAATCTGGAATTGAAATGGAAGTATGATTTAATACTAATATAAACCGTCAATTAAGAGTTAGGTTCTCTTGATTGGCGGTTTTTGCATAGACTTTTACATGATTTATACATGTGATATTATCAAAAATGTTGTTTATAAGGTTATTGATAAGGAGTTGACCACATGAGTGATGTAATAAGCTGTTAGATGAAGCTATTAAAGAAACCGAAAACTTGTACGAAGGAGAAGTCTTTATTTTTAAGGAATTGTTTAAAGGATATGTATGGAACAGGATACCGAGAAAGGACTGTACTAATGTCTTAGTAGATGTTTTTGAGATATTTTAAATAATATAAAAAACACTTGAATAAAATGCTCATATAACTATTGCACAAGAGAAAAAATAATAATATAATAAATATACATCGTATGAATGATTATTCAAGTAATTAGATGAAATGATTTAAAAAAGAGGTGATAATATGACTAAAAAAATTAATTCAATTGAAAGATGTGACTGCAATGTAATTCATGAGGATATTGTAAATCAAGTTAGAGATAAAATGCCTCAAGAAGAAAGCCTTTATGATCTAGCAGAATTATTTAAAGTATTTGGAGATTCAACACGAATCAGGATATTATGGGCTTTACATGAAGCTGAAATGTGTGTTTGTGATATCGCTGTATTACTTAACATGACACAATCAGCAATTTCCCATCAGCTGAGAGTCTTAAAACAAGCTAATTTAGTGAAAAACAGAAAAGAAGGCAAAGTAGTATATTATTCATTAGTTGATGATCATGTAAGAGAAATATTTGACCAAGGTCTAATTCATATCAACGAGAAGTAGTAATGCGGTAGAATAGAATATTTTTTGAAGATATTTGGGCATATATTTAAGTCTTCATTTCAAATGAGCAATGCTTCAAGAAAATTTGAAAAAGACTTGTAGTATTCAAAATAAAATTACAAATAATATTTAGGAGGATTTAATAATGAAAAAGAAATTTATACTTGAAGGTTTAGATTGTGCAAATTGCGCGGCAAAAATGGAAAAGGCTATTAATGAGCTTGATGGAGTGAAAGAAGCTACTGTTAACTTTATGACCACAAAACTCGTTATTGATGGTGAGGGTGAAAAAATGCCAACAATAATAGCAGAGGCCGAAAAAATAGTTAAAAAAATCGAACCCGATACAACTATGAAAAAGTCTTAAAGGAGGCTATTTAGTATGACAAAACGACTATGGCGAATAATTATTGGTGCAGTCGTGTTAGCTACAGCAGTATTGCTTAGTTTAAATAACGAATGGTTACAGATTGCTCTCTTTATAATAAGTTACATTATTGTAGGTGGAGATGTTGTAAAAAGAGCTGTAAAAAATATTTTTAAAGGTCAAGTTTTCGATGAAATTTTTTAATGAGTATTGCAACAATTGGTGCATTTTTTTATTGGTGAGTATCCTGAAGGTGTTGCAGTTATGCTGTTTTATCAAGTTGGAGAACTGTTTCAAAGCTATGCAGTTGGCAAGTCGAGAAAGTCAATTGCAAGCCTTATGGATATTCGACCAGATTATGCAAATGTTAAAAAAGGTGATGAACTTGTCAAAGTTGACCCAGATGAAGTACAAATTGGAGATATTATTGTAATTAAAGCAGGAGAAAAAATTCCTCTTGATGGCAAGGTAATTGAGGGAAGTTCAATGATTGATACATCGGCGCTAACAGGTGAATCTGTTCCTCGTGAAGTAGAAGTTGGAAGTGATATCCTAAGTGGGTGCATCAACATTAATGGGGTTATTACAGCAGAGGTTACCAAGGAATTTGGAGAATCTACTGTAAGTAAAATTCTTGATTTAGTTGAAAATGCAAGTAGTAAAAAATCCAATTCAGAACAATTTATTACGAAGTTTGCGAGATATTATACACCGGTTGTGGTTATAATTGCAGTTTTTCTAGCTATTATACCACCTCTTGTTATAGACGGGGCGACTTTTAGTGATTGGATATATAGAGCACTAGCATTCCTTGTGGTATCCTGTCCGTGTGCTTTAGTTATTTCAATTCCTTTGAGTTTCTTCGGTGGAATAGGTGGAGCCTCAAAAAAGGTGTTTTAGTCAAGGGTAGTAATTATTTAGAGGCATTAGCAGAAACTGAAATTGTTGTTTTTGATAAAACTGGAACACTAACGAAAGGTGTATTTAATGTACAGGAAATTCATCCAGAAGGAGTTTCCAAAGAAGAGCTACTAGAATTAACTGCACATGCGGAAAGCTATTCCAATCATCCGATTTCACTTTCACTGAAACGTGCATATAGCAAAGAAATAGACAATGGACGTATTTCAGATGTAGAAGAGATATCAGGTCATGGTGTTATTGCAACAGTAGATGGCAAAAAGGTTATGGTAGGAAATATCAAACTTATGAAAATGATGGATATCCCTTATTTCAAGGGAGAGCTGATCGGTACTATTGTACATGTTGCTGTTAATAACAAATATATAGGTTACATTGTAATTGCCGATGAGGTAAAGGAAGATTCAGCACAAGCAATCAAGGAACTTAAGGCAGCTAATATTAAACAAACAGTTATGTTGACAGGTGATAATAAAAGTATTGGTTCAAAAGTTGCTAAAGAGCTTGGTCTTGATAAGGTTTATGCAGAACTGTTGCCAGCAGACAAAGTTGAAAAACTAGAAGAATTATTTTCGCAAAAATCTAAAAAAGGTAAACTTGCCTTTGTTGGTGACGGAATCAATGATGCACCTGTATTAGCTCGTGCAGACATTGGAATAGCAATGGGTGGTTTAGGTTCTGATGCGGCCATTGAAGCTGCTGATGTTGTAATTATGACTGATGAGCCATCGAAAATTGCTACTACAATGAAGATTTCTAAAAAGACACTAAAAATTGCACATCAAAACATAGTATTTGCAATTGGAATAAAAATAATTGTTCTTATTTTGAGTGCTTTTGGAATAACTACTATGTGGGCAGCTATATTTGCAGATGTAGGTGTAACTATCATCGCAGTATTAAATGCTTTTAGAGCTTTGAATGTAAAGAATCTATAAACTATTTTTCATATTCACCCCTTGAATGATACCGATAATTGACGATACAATCAAGGGGTATTTTTTAATTTAAAAACTATAAATGAAAATTGGTTGGGATTTACCTTGAATTAAATGGTTTTAAAGATATGGAGGTTATGTAATTGAAAGTTATTGATGAATGTTGCTGTGAATGTATCACACAAAATTTAAATAGAACAAAGGAGAGTTGCCCTGTCTGTAATAATGAAGGAGTAACAATTAGTAGGATAACCGTTGAACACTTGGTGACAGATGGTTATCGTAATGCCGTTGATGGAGATCAATATAAGATATGCATGAATGAGGACTGCGACGTTATTTACTATAACTTAGATAAAGAAATAAAATTCTTAAAAGACCAAGTTAGGGTTCCTATCTAGTTTAAGAAAGATGCAGATCCTAAGTATGCTTGTTATTGCAGCAAAGTCACAGAAGATCAGGTAATTGAAGCAGTTGTAAAGCATGGTGCGAAAACCGTTAAAGAAGTAAATGCCATAACTGGAGCAATGAAAAATTCGCTTTGTAAGGAAAACAATCCTTTGGGGGTATGTTGTCATAAGATTATTCAGGAAGCCATTGATAAGGGATTAACCATGAAATGATTTGAGTTGATATGTTCTCACGAACAGACAAAACCGTTGATATCTTCCCACAAACGAGAGCCAATGTTGGATATGTTTCCGACTACAAGTATGGATATGTTCCCCTTAACCATAGGGGTTGAGAGGAGTAACACCAACAGGAAAAAATAGAATACCTAAAATGTCATTTTGGTAGAGATACTTGAAAAAGTAGGACTAAAAAAAGTAAAGACTTATATTCAAAGTGGTAATGTTATTTTGGAAACAGAGTTGTCAAAAGGGGAAACAGTAAAGTTAATTCATGACACAATAGCTAAAGAAATAGGAGCAGATTTAAGTGTCATTATAAAAGAAAAAAATCAATTACAGATAGCTATTGAGGAAAATCCGTTTAATGAAAATTATGATTTTTCAAGAATACATTTAGTATTCACTAACGATAGTATGGGAGAAGATGAACTAAAAAACTGGAAAATAAAGACTTTGGAGATGAAAAGTTTATTATTGGTTCTGAATGTTTATATATGTATCTTCCAAGAGATGCAAGTCCCAAAAGATTGAATACTAATTATCTTGAAAAACAGCTTTCAATAACCATGACAATGAGGAAATTAAATGTTGTTGAACATTTAGTCGAATTATGTAAGAAATAAGAAATAGGAATAAACACCAGCTTATTGAAGTAACAATTAAACATAACTAATACAAGAACAGTAAATCAAAAAAGGTTTACTGTTTTTTTCTGGGTCTATAATAAATACGGTTGATAATAAATATCAGCCGTATTTATTATAGACCCAGAACCTTTGTAAGGGTGACTCGACAAAACTGATTTCTCAGAAATCACGATTTTTGAGTCACTCCATTTTTTCTTAATATTTAATAAAAGTTTTAAAAAAATATATATACAAATAAGGATGTATGTTAGAATAATATGTAATAGGAATTATATCGATATTGAAAGGATAATACAATGGTAGTATTTGATAAACTTTGGCTAGAATTTACTAAATTCCCTGAGGTAACAGCAATAGTATTAGGGGGCTCTAGAAGTGGTAATAGCTTTGATAAAAGTTCCGATTATGACCTCTATATTTATTGTACAAGTATACCTGATAAAGATGCTAGGAAACTAATTTTAGATAAATATTGTTCTTATATTGAATTAAATAATCAATTTTGGGAAGTTGAAGATGATTGTACTTTATCCGATGGGGTAGATATAGATATTATTTATAGAAATATAAATGATTTTGAGAATAATATAGAAAATGTTGTGGAAAAACATCATGCGGGTAATGGATATACAACATGTTTTTGGCATAATTTGAAAAATAGTAAAGTTTTTTATGATCCACATAAAGTATTTCATAAAATAAAAGAAAGATTTAAAGTTCCATTTCCTAAGGAGTTAAAAGAAAATATTATTTCAAAAAATCTTCGTTTATTAACAGGGAACTTACCTTCTTATGATAAACAGATTCTAAAAGCATTTAATCGCGGAGATTTTGTGAGTGTAAATCATCGAATTGCAGCATTTATAGAATCTTACTTTGATATTATTTTTGCAGTAAATAAACTTACTCATCCAGGAAAAAAGAGAATGATATCGTATGCTAAAGAACATGCTAAAATTCTCCCTAAGGATTTTGAAGAGAATATGAATGAATTATTAAGTAGTATAGGTAGTAATATAAATGATGTAGAAAATAATTTGAAAGCAATTATAAAAAAATTTAGAAGATATTATTTAATCTCTTATATATTATAGGATACTCAATTTTATGCAGGATAAATTTGCTAATCTTTTTTGATCGATTGGCGTATCATTTATTATATTTTGAAAGTTTTGAAATTGTATTTCAGAACTTTCTTTTTTAATATTCATTTGTATTTATGTTATAATAAGAGAGTTGAGAAAAGTTTTATGAGAAAAAAACCATATAAAGGTATTTGAGCACTTAAAGCTTTTACCAAGAAAAATAAAAATTTGATTGTATAGAATCATTTGAGGTAATTTATGCAAAAGAAAAATAAAATTGTAATACAAGGAGCAAGGGAAAATAATCTTAAAAATATAGACTTAGAAATCCCACGTGATCAGTTTGTTGTTATTACTGGATTAAGTGGTAGTGGTAAAAGTTCACTGGCATTTGATACAATCTATGCTGAAGGACAACGTCGCTATGTGGAAAGTTTAAGTGCATATGCTAGACAGTTCTTAGGTAATCTTGAAAAGCCAGATGTTGATCTTATCGAAGGATTATCGCCAGCAATATCAATAAACCAAAAAACGACATCAAAAAATCCTAGGTCAACTGTAGCAACAGTAACAGAAATTTACGATTATTTACGTCTACTTTATGCAAGAATTGGAGAAATCTACTGTCCAAATCATCATGAAAAAATTGAGAGTAGTTCAATAAGTCAAATAGTAGATGCTATTATGTTAATGCCAGAACGTAGTAGAATTCAAATAGTAGCACCGATTGTTAAGGATAAAAAAGGTACTCATAAAAAATTAATAGATAAACTAATAAAAGATGGATATATTCGATTCAAAATTGATGGTGAATTATACGAAGTTGGAGATATTCCAGAATTAGATAAAAATAAAAAACATTCTATTAGTGTAATTATTGATAGGATAGTTATTAAAGAAGGAATTGAAACACGTTTAGCTGATTCATTAGAAACATCACTAAACCTTTCTAATAATGATTTAGTAGAAATAGATGATGTTAAAGAAGAGACTACACAATTATTCTCAACTAAGTATAGTTGTAAACATTGTGATTTCACATTAGGAGATTTAGAGCCTCGTATCTTCTCGTTTAATAATCCTCAAGGAGCATGTCCTGAGTGTGATGGATTAGGGATGCATGAAACCGTTGATATTAATAAAATAATTGATAAAGATTTATCAATAAATGAAGGTGCGATTCTAGTTTATAATAATGCGACATCAACATATTATCCAAGTTTAATTAAATGTGCCTGTGAACATTTCGGAATTGATATGGATATTCCATTTAAAGATTTAAAAAATGAACAACAACAAATTATTTTATATGGAAATGATCAAGAAGAAATAACTCATAAATATATTAATGATGAAGGAGTTATGCGTTCACGTATAGTATATTTTGAAGGAGTAGCAAATAATATTCTTAGACGTTATAAATCAGGAATGACTAGAGCAACTAGAGAAGCTATGGCTAAGTATATTAAAGAAGATTCATGCCGTAGTTGTAAAGGCCAAAGATTAAAACCAGAAATCTTATCAGTATATGTTGCAGATAAAAATATTGCAGAAGTTTGTGAAATGTCTATTAAAGACAGTTATGAATTTTTCCAAAATATAAAACTAAGTGAAAAAGACTATGCAATAGCTAAATTAGTACTTAAAGAAATTAAATCAAGATTACAGTTTTTAAATGATGTTGGTTTAGATTATTTAACACTTGATAGATCATCTGGAACATTATCAGGAGGGGAAGCTCAGCGTATCCGATTAGCAACGCAAATTGGTTCGAAACTTATGGGGGTTACTTATATTCTTGACGAACCTTCAATAGGTTTACACCAAAGAGATAATGAAAAATTAATTAATACTATGCTTTCTATGAGAGATTTAGGCAATACTGTATTAGTAGTAGAGCACGATGAAGATACGATGCTAGCTTGTGACTATATAGTTGATATAGGACCTAAAGCAGGAGAACATGGAGGCCAAGTAGTTGCTGTTGGAACACCTGATGAAATCATGGCGAATGAAAATTCTATAACTGGAGCTTATCTATCAGGCCGCAAAAAAATAGACGTACCATCGAAAAGAAGAGAAGGTAATGGTGAAAATATCGTTATTAAGAAAGCAAGAAAAAATAATCTAAAGGACGTTAGTGTGAAATTCCCACTTGGTAAATTTATTGGAGTAACTGGGGTTTCAGGTAGTGGTAAATCAACACTTGTTAATGAAATCTTGTTTAATTCAGTAAAAAATGTACTTAATAAAGAGGAAATTGATACAACTGTAGTAAAATCAGTAGAGGGAATTGAAGGAAATATAGATAAGATTATCGATATAGATCAAAGCCCAATCGGAAGAACACCACGAAGTAATCCAGCTACCTATACAGGTGTATTTGATGATATACGAGATTTATATGCAAGTACAAATGAGGCAAAACTACGAGGATATAAAAAAGGACGATTCAGTTTTAATGTCAAAGGTGGACGTTGTGAAGCTTGTAGTGGAGATGGAATTTTAAAAATAGAAATGCACTTCTTACCTGACGTTTACGTACCTTGTGAAGTATGTAAAGGTAAACGATACAATAGAGAAACTCTAGAAGTCAAATATAAAGGTAAAAGTATAAGTGATGTCTTAGACATGACGATTAAGGAAGCATATGAATTTTTTGAAAACATTCCTAAGATTAAAAACAAACTAGAGACACTTGTTCATGTAGGGCTTGATTACATAAGACTAGGACAAAGTGCTACTACACTTTCAGGAGGGGAAGCTCAAAGGGTAAAACTAGCAAGCGAACTTTATAAGAAATCTACAGGAAAAACACTGTATATTCTTGATGAACCTACAACAGGTTTACATATTGATGATATTAGTCGATTAATTAAAATTATTGATAAGTTAGTTGATGGAGGAAATACTGTTGTTGTGATTGAGCATAATCTAGATGTTATAAAATGCTGTGATCATCTGATAGATTTAGGTCCAGAAGGAGGAGTAGGAGGAGGAACAATCTTAGCTGAATGTACTCCAGAAAAATTAGTTAAAAACAATGAAAGTTACACAGGAAAATTTCTGAAAAAACTTTTAAAATAGTAAAAATTTAATAAAAAAAATAAGTAGTTAAGAATCAAATATTAAAAATATATTTTAAAAAATATTTTACATTATGAAAACCTTTTATTTAATAGGGTTTAGATGAATAATTTAAAATCATCCGCCTGATTATACAAATTTTGAGGTTGTTTTAGTAAAGTAAGTGTGGTAAAATATAAATAGAAACTAAAGCGCTTGTAAGACTTACCACACATTCGGGCCTAACACTTTTTGAACGGGAACGAGAATCGCTTATTAGTATAAAATGCTTTCATGAGAAGACTTTAGAACGTAAGGCTATCGTACCCACCTGATTATATCAGGACCAATTCAGGTAAGAATCTACGGCGTTTTGGTTTTTTTTAGACTGGTTCAAAAGAGTATCCAGTCTTTTTTAATTTAAAAGAAATAATTAGATATATGGAGATAGAAATGTTACATCAATTTTCGAGAAATGAATTAGTAATAGGAACAGAAGGTTTAGAAATATTAAAAAGTAAAAGAGTTGGGATATTAGGAGTTGGTGGAGTAGGTTCATTCGCTGCAGAGTCATTAGCACGTTCTGGTGTAGGTTCTTTAGTTTTAATGGATAAAGATGATATCGATATAACAAATGTTAATAGACAAATACACGCTACTACTAAAACAGTAGGATGCAGTAAAGTTCAAGAAATGAAGAAAAGAATTTTGGATATTAATCCTGAATGTGAAGTTATTGCGATTCAAGATTTTTACACTGAAGATACATATCCTGTATTCTATGAGAAACCATTAGACTTTGTTATCGATGCCTGTGACACGGTGACATTTAAAATACATTTAATAAAATATTGTTTAGCAAATAATATTCCAGTTATTAGTGTAATGGGAGCAGCTAATAAACTAGATCCAACAAAATTCCAAATTGCAGACATTAGTAAACGACAGTATGTCCATTAGCAAAAAGTAATAAGAACTAAAATTTAAAAAAGAAAAAGTTCGTGGAAAAGTTCCTGTAGTATTTTCTACAGAAAGTCCAACAATTGCCAATAAAGAATATTTAGAAAAATTGGAAAACAAGACTCAGCTATACGAAAAGCGAAAATACCACCAGCAATCTAATGCATTCTGTCCATCTATCGCTGGCCTTATAGCAGCAAATTATGTTTATACTAATTTGTTGAAAAATATAAAAAATATTAACTGTTGAAAAACCTATTTAATGAATGAAAACAACGCTAATAAAAGCGTTGTTTTATTTTTTAATATGGTTGACATATCAAAGTTCCTGGTAGTTTTTCTGTAAATATTACACATAATTTGAAAATAATATTTTATATTAGCATGAAAAAAAGGTTCGAAAATTTATAATATAATTTGATTTTTTATAGAAAACGATGTATAATAGTTATAGATGAGAAAGGAGGATTACTTTGAAGAATAAAGGAACATTACTGGCACAAAACTTGAAAAAACTTCGAAAAATAAACAATTACTCTATGTCAACTGTAGCAGATAAACTAGAGTTATCATCTCACGGTGTATATGCGAACTGGGAATACGGGCGTAACGAACCAAACGTTGCGACACTAGTATCAATAGCAAAATTATATAACGTTTCTATTGATGAACTGGTAGGTTATAAAACTGAAAAAGGGGAACCAGAAGAGTTGGCAGATACTCACTTTGAAGTAATTGATATGATTAAATCACTTGATAGTGAGGATTGTAAATTAGTAGAAGAAGTTTTGAGAAGATTTAGGGGATATTCTTTTTCGAGAAATATAAATCTATAACATACTCAAATACTTAGGCTATAGAGTTATAATGTAGTAAATTAAATTAATAGTTTTTAAATATAGGCTAAGTGGTAATACTTAGCCTATATTTTTCTTTTCTTGAGAAAAAGGGGTGATAACTATTGATGTAAAAGAATTAATGAACCAAATTATTAATGAAGCAATAGAAAAAAGAGCCAGTGATATCCATATATACCCACATACGTCGGGAAATTCCTTTATACAACTCAGGGTGAACGGTCATCTGAGTAAATATGAACAATTTTCTAATAGGGAGCTAGACGCGATTATCTCGCTTTTAAAATTTAATTCTAATATAGATATTTCAAGGAATAAGGAACCGCAAAGTGGTCGCTTTGTCTATAACTATAATGATAAAGATTATTTTTTGCGTGTGTCTACCTTACCACTAAGTGAATTAAATGAAGGCTGTGTGGTCAGAATATTTATTAATGAATTAGAAGATGTTGAATACAGTATATTTGAAGAGGATAGTCAATATATAAATAATCTTTCGAAAAAAGCTAATGGTCTAATATTATTTTCAGGACCTACAGGAAGCGGTAAATCAACATCACTGTATAAATTAGCAAGTGAGCTTGCAAGAATGAATAAGCAGGTAATTACAGTAGAAGATCCAGTAGAAAAAAAAGATTCCTAGTTTAATACAAATGCAAGTAAATGAAAAAGCAGGAATTAACTATGATAACGCCTTAAAATCTATCTTGCGATGTGATCCGGATGCGATGGTAATTGGAGAAATCCGTGATTATAAGACAGCTAGTCAAGTAATCACATCAGCATTTTCAGGACATTTGGTTTTAAGTACAATTCATGCGGAAGATTCTATTGGAGTAATAAATCGATTAAGAGATTTAAACCTGTCACTAGAAGATATAAAACAAACCGTCATTTGCATTATTTCGCAAAGATTGGTAAATTTAGTAAACGGAAAAAGAGGATTAGTAACCGAAATATTGAAAAAGAAGATATTCATGAATATATAGATAATAATAGAATACATAAAAACTCTTTAGAGAAAAAGTTTGAATTAGCTTGTGAAAGAGGATTAATCACCAATGATGAAAAAGAAAAATGGGGATATTAAAAAAATCCTAGATAAGGAGAATAAAATATATTTTATTAAGCGTCTATATGAGTTGATAAATCATGGATATATGCTAGAAGATTCTTTAGAATTTCTATTAATACAATACGAAGTTGCTGATGATGAAATTAAAAAGATAAAAGAAAAACTCTCTAACGGAAATAAATTATCCGATATATTGGGATATCTTGGTTATTCACAACTAATTATAAGCAAAATAAAATTTGCAGAAGACTATGGTAGAATTGAAGATATGTTACTAGAAGTAGAAACATATCTATCAATACAAAAAATACAACAAGAAAAGATAATAAAAACATTAAGATATCCACTATTTTTAACGCTGACATTAATATGCCTTATTATGGTATTTAATGCGCTAGTAATACCACAATTTGAGAACATCTATACTTCATCTAATATTAAGATGGATCTCCAAACCATTATATTAATCAAATCACTTTATTATATTCCAAAATTCATTTCCATTATAATTTTATTTACCCTTTTAGGTATAAGTTACTTATTTTATACAATTAGATATAAACCAAATCTATTTTTAAAGACCCTATTATATATTCCTAAGATTAGGAACTATTCTAAACTATACTTTTCTTACAGATTTTCTATGGAGCTAAGTTTATTCCTTATGAGTGGATTCTCTTTGAAAACAGCTTTAGAAGTAATGGTCGAAGAAAACTATGATTATTATTTAACAGAATTTGCTAAAGAAATTTTACATGAACTCGATAAAGGTATAAGTTTCGAAGACGCTATTGGAAAAATTAAATACTTTGATAAATCAATTAGAAAATTTGTAAGCCATGGAAGAAATAATGGTTTGATTGATAAAGAATTAAAACTTTTCAGTGAATTGATGTTAGATACCTTTTTAACATCATTAGATAGAACTTTAAAAAAATTACAACCTATTTTATTTGGAATCTTAGCTGTAGTAATAGTTGGACTGTATATGGTAATACTACTTCCAATCTTTAATATGGCAAGTTCATTAAAATAAGGAGGGAATTATGAAAAAAAATTATTCAAAAGTTGAAAAATAAAAAAAGCGTTTACATTAATTGAGATGTTAATCGTTCTCTTTATAATAGCAATTCTATTAATTCTTATAATCCCTAATATTACTAAGAATATAGATACTGCTAAAGATAAAAGTTCAGAAGCTTATGAAAAAACGGTACAGTCACAAGTTACAGCTTATGAAATTAATGAAAAAGACAAAGATGTTACATTTGAAAAACTAGTTGAAAAACATTATTTAGATGGTCCTGCAGATAAAGCTAGTACAGCACCTAATGGTAAGAAAATAGTAATAGCAATGGTAAAGCAACACTTCAAAAATAGAAATGGATTTTCTTTGGTAGAAATGATAGCTGTGTTATTAATAGTTAGTATTATTGTGATAATTCTATCTAGAATTTCTGTAAATACCTATGAAAAATATCAGGAGAGATTAGCTGTTAATGAGTTAGTGTCAGAAATTTATACTATTCAAACTAAGAGTTTAGGGAAGGATAGATCTTATATCTGCTTCTTTTCAAGTGACGATGAATATGCAGTCTTATATGATGGTCAGAAGTATTGGAAGAAAATACGTAAAAATGGTAAAGCAAAACTTGGTGCAGCTTCTGTGAAATTCGAATATTGGAGAGGAAATCTAATATCTAAAGCGAATACCGTCGATGTAAAGTTTGATAATAGTTTATATCGAATAATAGTTCATTTAGATACAGGTTATGTGACACTAGATGAAATACAATAAGAAAGCTTTTACTTTCGTAGAATTAATAGGAGCTTTGTTCATTTGTTCATTGCTATTTGTATTTTTAATTCCAAATATGGTAAGGCAATATTCTAATCTTTATAAAATTGAAAAAGAATTAGAGATGAGAGAGATATTGTATGAAGAAATTTGTAGTCACTATAAGGATCAAAGTTTTACTGCAAAGAGAAAAAATTATTACATAAGTGTTAGTGGAAATTCAGCGAAAATTGAGGATGAAGAAACTGGTGAAAAAATCAGTTATAGCTAAATCAAAACAAGGATTCACCTTACTAGAATTGACAGTATCTTTATTCCTATTAGTAATCCTAACTTTACTACTTATGTTAATATTACAGACTACGATAAACACCTCTAAAAGATTTTTAGATTATTCAAATTATGAATATGCTTTAGCTCATAGAAAAATACTGCAGATATACAATAATAGTGCAAAAGTAATTCAAGAAAAACATTATATTATAATGAAAAGTAAAGATGATTCAGAAGATGTAAGGATAAATTTCAATGACAATCAAATCTACATGGACAAGTTTAAAAATTCTAATGACTTTGCTGGATATATTCTTTTACTGAAACATATCAAGGGGTACACTTTATCAGTTGAAGATGAAACCATACATATACTAATCGTAGATAAAAATAATCACGAACGTGATATGTATCTAAAGATAAAAAATGAAAAAACAGATAAAGAAAAAGCCCAAGAAGAGAAAGAAAAAGAAGAGAAGGCAAAAAAGATAAAGATAAACACTCTAAGGATAATGTAGAAATAGAAAAAATAAAACCAATTACTAACAATGAGAAAGGAAGTTAGTACGATGAATATAATAAAAGAACATAAAAAAGCAAATGCAATAGTGGCCTCCTTGCTTGTTACTTTGTTAGTGATAGCGGTTATATTTAGTATTATGGGGATTTACATTAATAAAATGTATACTATAAAAAGTTTAAATGATTATTACGATAAACAAATAACACAGCAGCTAAAAGAAAACAATAAATCTAAATAATAGATAGGCTCATCCTAATTTTAAGAGAAAATTGGGATGAGTTTATTGATTTATATTATTAGTTGTAATATGTTGTAACTTCTTAAAATAATAAAGAAAAATTAGTTTTTTAGCAGAAAATCTTCATGAAAAAGGAAATTATAAGATACTGTGTAATTATTTAATGAATGTAGTAAAGAATAATATTTTGTAGCTGATATATTCCATATGAATACAGAAAGTTATATTAATTGTTGCTTTGTTTTATCAAATAGTTTAAAATAGTACTATATTGACAAAAATTGAAACTAAATTTAAAGGAGATATTAATGGGTAAGAAATTATTATTAGGTCTTGTAGGTGCTGGAGCACTTGCGGCAGCTACTGTATTTCATAAAAAAGAAAATCTTAGTTCAGAAGAACGTGCTAAAGTAGAAGAAGCTAAAAAGTATTTAGAAGAAAAAAGGATATATTGTATCAGAAAAATCTAAGTTTCCTGTTGGAAGTTTAAACTTATTCTCTGTTTCTTCGTTTACCGATGTACTATAAAGCTGCGAAAAACAGTGGCTAAATATATTTTATAGTTATGTTTATACCAGAGAAGATTATTCATTTTACGAAGATAATCCAAAGGGTAAATTAACTATTA
>CAKMQF010000144.1 GCA_927911745.1 uncultured Gemella sp. | reverse complement strand
GGAGATTTAGGTTGGTCTTCTAAAGAAGATAACTCATTTGTTAAAGAATTTTAAAAGATGCAGCTTATTCATTAAGTTAAAGACAAAACATTTCTGATGTTGTAAAAAACTTCATTTGGATACCACATCATTAAAAGTATTAGATGAAAAAGATTCATCATTCGAAGAATTAAAACCAGCATTAGCTGAAAAAGCTGCTGAAGAAGCTGTTAAGAAAGATACTACAATCGTTAGTAAAGCTCTTAAAAAAATTATTTGAGAGTACAATGTAAAATCAAGCAACAGTGATGTTGAAGCATATATTAAATCTATGCTAGAAGGTACTGCTTCTGCTCAATAATAATATTAATACACAAAGATGACTATAAGAACTCATACTTATAGTCATCTTTTTTATAAAAATAAGAGTAATTTGAAAGTCATTTCTAAATAATACGACTTCAAATTACTCATTATTAATTATTTAACTTATATCATCTCTTGCACCTAAGATGTCAATAGCATTCTTTATACGATCTTTTGTTGGTGGATTAATATCATTTAATTCATAATCAATTCCTAATTCTTTATACTTGAATTTTGCCATATCATGATATGGTAATACTTCTACACGTTCAACCCCTTGTAACGTATCTATATATTCACGAAGTTTTTGTAGATAATAATCATCATCAGTCCATTTCGGTACAAGTACATGTCTTATCCACATTTTTGCACCATTATCACTTAAAAAGTTAGTAAATTGAATAATATTTTTATTTGTTCGTTTTGTTAAACGCAAGTGTTGCTCATCGTCTATATGTTTTATATCGACTAAGAATAAATCAGTTAATGAGATTAATTCTAGTACTTTTTTATTCATACTTGGTGCATTAACATAAAAACCACCACAAGTATCAACGCAAGTATTGATTCCTAATTCCTTTAATTTTCTAAAAAGCTCTAAGATGAAATCAATTTGTAGTAGCGATTCTCCACCACTTACTGTAACTCCTCCACCATCACTAGCCTCAAAGAAATCACGATATTTCACTATCTCTTTCGTTAATTGATCCACTGTCATAACTTTAGCATCAGGATTTTGCATCTTCCAAGTATCTGGATTATGGCAATATTTGCATCTTAGCATGCAACCTTGAAAGAATACCACATATCTAATCCCTGGTCCATCGACATTACCAAATGATTCAACTGAATGTACATTCGCTGTCAATTCTTTTTTTTCTTCTATAGCTATTCCTTCTACTTTTTCCATTTCCATATGCGATTTCCTCCTTTTGCTAATCTATAGTTATTAATATCGTATTCTGAAAATATAATTATATTAATCTAAAAAGTGGAGGCCTTTCGCCTCCACCTTCTTTTAATTATTTGCTTAATTACATGAATTGGTGCATTGTACGGCTTAATACATCACGTTGTTGCTCTGGAGTTAAGCTGATTAAACGTACTGCGTATCCTGATACACGAATTGTGAAGTTTGGATAATCTTCTGGAGATTCAATAACTTTAAGTAATGTTTCTTTATTGAATACGTTAGTATTTAAGTGGTAACCACCTTTTTTGAAGTATCCATCCATCATTGCTGTTAAGTTTTTGATTTGGTCTTGTTTAGTTTTACCTAATGAGCTTGGTGTGAATGCAGCAGTTAAGCTGATTCCATCACGGCTGTATTCATATGGTAATTTAGCTACTGAGCTTAAGCAAGCTAGTGCCCCACTTTGGTCACGTCCGTTCATTGGGTTAGCACCTGGAGAGAATGGTTCTCCTTTACGACGTCCATCTGGAGTGTTACCAGTTTTCTTACCGTATACTACATTTGAAGTAATAGTTAAGATAGAAGTTGTAGTTTCATCTGCACGGTAAGTTGGGTGTTTTTTAAGTTTAGTCATGAATGTTTTTAGTAATTCAACAGCGATTTCGTCTGCACGGTCATCGTTGTTACCGAATGTTGGGAATTCACCTTCAACTTTGTAGTCTACAGCTAATCCAGTTTCATCTTCGATTGGAGTTACTTTAGCGTATTTAATAGCTGATAAACTATCTACTGCTACTGAGAATCCAGCGATACCTGTAGCCATGAATCTTCTAACTTTAGTATCGTGTAATGCCATTTCTAAGCTTTCGTAAGAGTATTTATCGTGCATGTAGTGAATTACGTTTAATGTATTGATGTATAGTTTACATAACCATTCCATAAACACATCAAATTTAGCCCATACTTCGTCGTAGTTTAATACTCCACGAAGAGGTTCTGTTTTAGGTCCAACTTGTACACCAGATAATTCATCACGTCCACCATTGATTGTGTAAAGTAATGCTTTAGCTAAATTAGCACGAGCTCCGAAGAACTGCATATCTTTACCAGTAGTCATACCAGATACACAACATGCGATAGATTTGTCACAAGTTCCTAAGAAGTCTGCAAGTAATTCATCACTTTCATATTGGATAGCACTGTGGTTAATTGAAGATTCAGAACAGTATTCTTTGAATCCTGTTGGTAATTTAGTTGACCAAAGAATTGTTAAGTTTGGCTCTGGAGAGTTACCCATGTTATCTAATGTGTGGATGAAACGGAAGTCTGTTTTTGTTACTAATGATCTTTCAGCATCTAACATTTCCCCGACGATTAATGTTGCCCAGATTGGATCTCCTGAGAATAATTGGTTGTAGTCTGGAGTACGAGCGAATTTAACGCAACGTAATTTTAATACTAAGTGGTCAATTAATTCTTGAGCTTGAGACTCGTTAATTGTTCCATCTTGTAAATCTCTTTCGATATAGATATCTAAGAAAGTAGCAATGTTACCGATAGACATCGCAGCACCGTTTTGTTGTTTGATAGCTGCTAAGTAACCGAAGTATAACCATTGTACTGCTTCTTTAGCGTTTGTAGCTGGTTCAGAAATATCAAATCCGTAGATCTTAGCCATTTCTTTTAATTCACCTAAAGCACGAATTTGTTCGCTAACTTCTTCACGGTCGCGGATAACGTGTTCAGTCATAACTCCGTCAGCTCCAATTTGAGCTAAGTCTTCTTTTTTCCAAGCGATAAGTTGGTCAACACCATATAAAGCTACACGACGGTAGTCCCCGATAATACGACCACGTCCGTATGCATCTGGAAGACCAGTGATTACACCAGATTTTCTTACTAAACGCATTTCTGGAGTATATGCATCGAATACACCTTGGTTGTGAGTTTTACGATAGTCAGTGAAGATTTTAATAACTTCTTCGTCTACTTCGTATCCGTATGCTTTACAGCTGTTAACAGCCATGTTAATACCACCGAATGTCATTAACGCACGTTTAAGTGGTTTATCAGTTTGTAACCCAACAACTTGTTCTAAATCTTTTTCAATATATCCAGTTCCGTGAGAAAGGATAGTTGAAGGAATACTAGTATCCATATCTAATGTTCCACCAGCTAAACGTTCTTGACGCATTAAATCATTGAATTTTTCTACTAATTTAGTAGTTGCTTCAGTTGGTCCTGCAAGGAAAGATGCATCTCCTCTATATTCAGTATAGTTAGATTTAATGAAATCTACTAAATCTACCTCTGTTTGCCATTTACCACCAACGAATGCTTTTTTTTTCTGCAACTGTTGTCATATTTTATGTCACTCCTTAAATTTTTATAATATAGTGTGAAAAATAAATTTATTAATTAAACTATTTGTTAC
>CAKMQF010000143.1 GCA_927911745.1 uncultured Gemella sp. | reverse complement strand
ACTAGAACCTACTGATACATGTTCTGTCTATGATTTCAAAAACTTGCACGTAAGAAATTGAAGAAATACATGCTCGAGGGAGATGCCATTATTAAATCGGTGGAACTGGTTTTTATATGAATGCTGTTCTAAATAACTATGAGTTTACTGATTTAGAGGAAAAAACTTATGATATTGATGTCGATATGGCAAGAGAATATCTAAAAGTGAACTATCCAGATACCTATAATACGATTGACCTAGAAAATCATCGCCGTGTAATTAATGCATATAATTATGTGATGAATGAAAAGAAATCTGTAACGACAAACAACAATGGAGATACCATTCTAGATTGTTATAATCCATTTTTAATAGTTCTTAATACCGATAGAGAAGTTCTATACAATCGCATTAATAAGCGTGTTGAATTGATGTTTGAAGAAGGGCTTGAGCAAGAAGTTAAAGAAATTATAGAAGAATATGGTCTAGAATTGCAAGCTCTAGGAGCAATAGGGTATAAGGAGATGATTCCGTATCTTAATGGTAATGTTTCTAAAGAAGACACTATTGCAGATATTTCTCAGAATTCACGCCGTTATGCAAAACGTCAGTTAACATGGTTCAGAAATAAAATGGATGGAACTTGGTATGATACCGCTAATGGCGAACTTTTGGCAGATGTTATAAAAGACATCAAAGGAAATTTTAGGGAGTGACTCAAAATCGTGATTCGAAGAAATCGATTTTGTCGAGTCACCCCCGCACAGTTTATTAGATATCTAAAAAGCTTTCATAAAGCGAATTTAGATATCAATAAACCACTGCGTCTATGAGTTTTCTTGTAATTTTATTAAAAATTTAGAACGTTTAGAGCAACCGTATAACAAATAAATTTATTATATAATAGATTAAATTCTAGTTGTGAGAGAATATATTAGGAATTTTAAAATATTTCAATAGTATTTCTAATTTAACTAGAGTTTTTATTCGTTATGTGCTAAACTAGTAATACTAAAGATTCTCAGGAAGTAGGAGGAGAAGATGAATTCATTTAAATATCTTAAGCCGAAGTTATTTAGTGTAATGAAAAATTATACAAAGGAACAATGCTTAAAAGATATAATTGCTGGTTTGATAGTAGCTGTTATAGCATTGCCTTTATCGATTGCTTTGGCGATTGCATCTGGGGTTAATCCGGAACAAGGTCTTTATACTGCGATTATAGCAGGTTTTTTTATTTCATTTTTAGGTGGAAGTAGGGTTCAAATTGGTGGGCCTACAGCAGCTTTTGTTGTTATTATATATGGAATTATAGCTGAACATGGAATTGCAGGATTAACTGTAGCAACCCTTATGGCAGGAGTTATGTTAGTTCTAATGGGGTTATTTCATTTTGGGGACTTGATCAAATTTATTCCTAAAACAATTACTATTGGTTTCACGTTAGGGATTGCTATGGGAATAGTAGTTGGTCAGGTGAAAGATTTCCTAGGATTAAGTATGGGAGCAGTTCCGGCAGAATTTGTTGGAAAATTAGTAGCTTATGGGCATAATATAAAAAGTATTAGTTTTGTCACTTTAGCGATAGGATTACTTGCCATACTAATTCAAATATTTTGGCCAAAGGTATCTAAGAAAATACCAGGTTCTTTAATTGCAATACTTGTTACAACATTTTTAGTAGCCATTTTCAAATTGCCGGTTAAAACTATTGGTGATCTATATACGATTAAAGCAGGGCTTCCTAGCTTTACAATGCCTACAATTTCATTTTCTCTAATTAGAGAGATGATTTTACCAGCATTTACAATCGCGATATTGGCCGCTATAGAATCACTATTATCTGCTGTAGTATCTGATGGTATGACAGGTAGTAAGCACAAATCTAATGCAGAATTAGTAGCCCAAGGTGTAGGGAACTTTATGTCGGCGCTTTTTGGAGGATTACCTGCAACAGGTGCAATTGCGAGAACGGCAGCTAACGTAAAAAAATGGTGGTAGAACACCAGTAGCTGGAATGGTACACGCATTTACTCTATTATTAATACTGTTATTTTTAATGCCATATGCATCATATATACCGATGAGTTGCTTGGCTGCTATATTAATTATCGTAGGATATAACATGAGTGGATGGCGCACTTGCGTACGTATGGTGAAAACTGCACCGAAAAGTGATATAGCCGTTTTAATTATCACTTTCTTATTAACATTATTCTTCGATTTAGTAATTGCGATCGAATTCGGTATGGTACTAGCTGCATTCTTATTCTTAAAACGCATGTCTGATATTGCAGAAGTTAGGCAATGGACTTATAAAGGTTCATCTGATGATGATAAACTGTCAGAAGAAGTCGATTTGAAATATGTTCCTACAAATACTATTGTTTATGAAATTTTTGGAGCATTATTCTTCGGAGCAGCGAATGTATTTACTAACTTTGAACACGGAGAAGGAAAGAATGTTCTGATAATAAGAATGCGTAATGTTCCTGTTATGGATATTTCAGGATTAGAGGTATTAGAGGAAATATTGGAAACTTGTAAAAAACGTGGATTAACATTAATATTATCACACGTAAATGAGCAACCGTATCATGTTATGGAAAAAGCTGGATTCGTAGAGAAAATTGGTATTGATAATATATGTGAAAACATCGATGCTTCTTTAGAAAGAGCGGAGAAGTTAGGGAAGGAATAAAATAAATACTCCTTAGAAATTTATATTATTAAATTTCTAAGGAGTTAATTCTATGAAATGAATGTCTAAATATAATAGTTTTATAGTGTTTTATATTTTTTTGAAAAGAAGGAAATAATAAAAAAGAGATAGAAAAAGAAACTCTCTGGTCTAAATAATATTATCAATAGCTCATTATGACAGAAATTTCTCATGAATAATAATATAATATTAGTGGTGCATTACTAGAAGAAAATATTTAGGACAAAAGTAGAAAAATTGAAAGTACTATATTTGATATATTAAAATAAAAGTAAGGAATAGTCTCTTAAATGATTTTACTTAAATATTCTTTGTAGTTGTTTAAGTATGAAGGAAAATAATAAATTAGGAAAATTATCTGAATAGAAAATTTAAAAAATGAGGAAAAAAAATGTACAAAACAGATAAAATACATAAAGAAATAGCAGAGTTAGCATATAGTAATTATAAAATTGGAGAAGTAGTTAAAACAAAGTCTAGCTTTAAAATTGGAGAAGTTATTGATTTTAATAATAATAGAAGTGGTAATGGAGAATACATATATACTATTGTTAATGATGGGCCGACAGTATTTTTTTCTGCTCCTGTAGATGAAAGGTTAAAAGTAAAAGAAATTACTATTATATATAGAGGATCTGCCAATCCATTTGGAATATTTTTAGGGAATGCAAAGAAAGTAAGAAGAGACTGGATTGATAATAATATAGCATTATTTTTAAAAAGGTTAATGAAGAAAAAAGGTTTGACAGGTCAGTTAAAAGTTTCTGCAGATTATTTAAACGGAATAATGGAAAAGTATCCAAAGGCTAAAATTAATTTATACGGACATTCACTGGGCTCAATGAATGTGCAATATGCTTTATCGTGTGTTACTGATTATTTAAGAATAAAGTGTGCGTACATTTATAATGGACCAAATATTTATGAATTTTTATCGTTTAATGAAAAAGTAAAGGTTAGTATATTGTATCCAAAAATATATAACTTTATTGATTCAAATGATATTATAGGAATGTGGTATGAGGAAGAAAAAGGAGCAGTGGGACAAATATATAAATTTAGAGGCTTGAATAGAAAAACTCTTCCAACAATTTTAGGATTAGTTTTATTAGGTGGATTTGGAGGAGTTGCTGCACGTGGATATGGATCATTTTTAGTTCAACATCTCTGGGGTGGGTATAATTTTAATGAAAATGGAAATCTATTAGATAAAGATGGAAAAAAAGTAATACCATGGAAGAAATCAGAAGAAATAGACCAATTAGAAAA
Organism: uncultured Gemella sp.; assembly: GCA_927911745.1. GTDB lineage: Bacteria > Bacillota > Bacilli > Staphylococcales > Gemellaceae > Gemella. The sequence goes on along the minus strand of CAKMQF010000143.1, from coordinate 134 downwards.
ATTATCTAAAAAATAGAAGTTTGTTACTTAATATACATTATAATAAATTTAAGTAAGTTTTAATTATAGTCTAAAGTTCATATAAGGTACGAGATATATAATATAAATATAACAAAACTTAATAATATTTTTTT
>CAKMQF010000142.1 GCA_927911745.1 uncultured Gemella sp. | reverse complement strand
TGATAGCAAAATAATATTATAATCTCACCAATTTCCTTTTCAAATTATTTACTTTTCTTATTGATTTATATTATTGATTTTCAGTTAGAAATATTTTATTAATAAATCTCATTTTTTTATTATAATTTCGAAGTTATACATATAGCTATGTCTTCTTACAAATACAACATTTCTCTTTCATTATTTTCATAAATTTACATTATTATATTAGCTATCTATTTCTTGATTTTTAAACCATATTTCATTATAATTAGTAAGTTAATTAAATAAGTTTATACAGGAGCATGTATGTCAAAAATAAAAAAAATTATAATATCGGTAATTCTACTATTCTCTGTAGCAATTGCTAGTTTGTATTATTACGGACGTACCCACAACATTAACTTTTTCGACTTCAAATATATACAATCATATTGGAAAAGTAACGATCATAATACTACTACAAATAATGAACAAAACGATACAACAAAAGATAATCATGACAATATAGAAAAAACAAAAGAACCAGAAAAAAAAGGTAAGAGCTTAGAAGAAAAAAAAGCTGTTATGAAAGCTGATACCCCTACTATGAATGCATATGGTTTATATTATGATTATGCTAATATGACTTTACCTGAAGTTATACAAGCATATGCAAAAGAATATGGGATAAAAAATTCACAGATAGCTTTTTCATATAAAAATCTAGCAACTGGTGAGTTAATTGAGATGAATGAAACTCAACCTATGACAGCTGGTTCTACGTATAAATTACCACTTAATATGTTAGTAGTGGATAACTTTGAAAAATATAACTTATCTATGACTAAACGTTATGATATCACTAACACTTACTATGAGTATGATGGTGAGCACAACACATATGTTAAAGTTTTTAAAGGGGCTATGACTATTCCGCAAATGCAATACTATTCACTAGTTTATTCAGAAAATACTCCTGCGTACGCCCTTGCCGATCGCCTTGGAGGTATGAACGAAGTATACAAAATGTATAGTAACTACGGTGAATCTAAAGCAAAATTAAAAAACTTTAGCACAGAAAATAAAACAACAACTAACTATTATATTCAAGTATTACAACACTTGTGGGATAATAGAGAAAAATATAAAGATATTCGCGCATATATTGGTGAATCTTTCCCAGGAGACTACTACAAACGCTATCTTCCAAATCTGGTGATAGAACAAAAACCTGGATATGTTAAAGAAGCACTAAATGTTGATGCTATTGTTTATGAGAAAACACCTTACATTATCGCTTTATATACTGCAGGATTAGGCGGAGCTACTCCTGCTACTGAAGAAGTAAACCTTGTCGGATTAGATCAAATAGGTCAAATTTCTTATGTTATAAACGAATGGCACCGAGTTAATATGAATCCATAAATTTAATATACTCTTTAGAGAGGGAGTGACTCAAAAATCGTGATTTTGGAGAAATCGATTTTGTTGAGTCACTCCCCTTTTATTTTCTTTTGACAAATTTCTTATAATCATTTATAATATTCTGTAAAGTTATAACTTTACAGAATATTATGTGGAGGTTGTTATGTTTTGTAATAATAGATTAAAGTCTTTACGTACTAAACGAAAAGTTTCTCAAACTGCAGTAGCTGAACATCTCGGTGTTACTCGTGCTGCCTACAATAGTTGGGAAAAAGGAAAATATATACCAAATAAAAAAAATTTAGATGAACTAGCACTTTACTTTAATGTAGAGACTACTTACTTTGAATCAGAATATGAGATAGTTAATAAGTATCTCCAATTAAACGAGATAAATCAAAAGAAACTTTTGACTATGGCTAGCGAGCTGTATGTTTCTCAGTTATATAAATACCAAGTTCACGCAAAATTATCAGCTGGTTAGGTAACTTTTACTATGAAGATTATGAATTCGATACTGTTTACTTCGACAAAGACATATCATACGATATAGCTTCTTGGATTGATGGAGATTCTATGGAACCAAAATACCACAGCGGAGATGTTGCCTTGATTAAAAAAACTGGATACGATTTTGACGGATTGGTTTATGCAGTGGTCTATAATGAGGAAACATACATAAAAAAAAGTTTTTCTAGAAGAAAATACAGTTCGTCTAGTTTCTATTAATGACGACTACAAAGACATAATAGCACCGATAGAAGAAGTAAATATAGTAGGAGTTGTTACAGATTCATTTAAACCTATAAAAGAGGTGTAATAATATGGGAATAATTGATTACACATTAGAACCTCACTCAGATATAGCCTTTATAGATATGAAGTCTTTTTACGCAAGTGTCGAATGCGTAGAACGTGGACTTAATCCTTTAATAACCTCACTTTGTGTAATGAGCAGAAGTGATAACTCTAACGGTTTAATATTAGCAAGTTCCCCTATTTTCAAAGAAGTCTTTGGAAAAAATAATGTAGGTAGAAGTTATGATCTTCCTTTCGATATTAATACAAGACGTTTTTCATTTTATAACGCAAAAAGACAAGGACATGAAATAACTCAACAATATATCAATCATATCGAAGCTTGGGCTAAAAAAACACTCATCGTTCCTCCAAGAATGACTCTATATATCGAAAAAAATATACAGATACTCAACGTACTTAAAAATTATGTTCCAGATGAGGATATTCATCCTTATTCAATAGACGAAGGATTTATCGATTTAACGCAATCTCTCAATTACTTCGTAAAAGACTCTACAAAAACAAGAAAAGAAAAATTGGACATAATTTGCGCAAAAATCCAACATGATATATGGAAAAAAACAGGCGTTTACTCAACTGTAGGAATGAGTAATGCAAATCCTCTTTTGGCAAAACTAGCTCTAGATAATGAAGCAAAAAAAACTCCTACTATGCGTGCTAATTGGTCATATGAAGATGTTGAAAGAAAAGTGTGGAACATCCCTACACTTACCGACTTTTGGGGAATAGGAAACAGAACAGAAAAAAGATTAAATAAATTAAAAATATTTTCTGTTAAAGACTTAGCAAATGCTAATCCAGATATATTAAAAAAGGAATTCGGGATAATTGGAGTTCAACTATGGTTCCACGCAAATGGAATCGATGAGAGCAAACCTTCAAAACCTTATAAACCTAAATCAAAAGGTTTAGGTAACTCACAAGTTCTTCCTAAAGACTATAAGATCAAATCACAAATAGAACTAGTTTTATCAGAAATGGCAGAACAAGTCGCGATAAGACTAAGAAGAGTTAAGAAAAAGGCAAAATCAGTACATATCCATATCAGTTACAGTAGAATTGAAAGCAAAAAATCTATTAATGCATCTAAAAAAATCAACCCTACTCAAAGCACTAAACAATTAACCGATCATGTTCTATCGCTTTTTAGAAGTAAATATGACGGTGGTTCCGTACGCTCTATTGCAGTTAGATATGATAACCTAATAGATGACAATCTTACAATTTATACATTATTCGATGATATTGAAGCTATTGAAAAACAAAGAAAAATTGATAAAACACTAGATACTATACGTGATAAATACGGATTCTTATCAGTTCAAAATGGAAGTATGTTAATGGAAGGTTCACGTGTAAAAGAAAGAAGTAAACTAGTAGGAGGTCATGCTGGTGGCATGGATGGAATAATATGATAAATAGAAATTATCTTCCCTATAAATCTGCAAGAGAATACGCTGACCGTGGAATGGCTAAGTGGATGGGCTTTTTCATCTCAGAACACACTACCGCGATTAACACGCAAGGTGACACTATAGATTTTTCCAACAATATGGATGAAGATGAAAAAAGACTACTATTGAACCAACTATATTTCTTTAAAGGTCTATCGTATTTATATACCTCTACTCAACGTGAACCATATCTAGGAAAGGTGGTTGATTGTACTAAAGATATTATTTATTTTTCAACTAAGCAAAATATACTGCAAATTTCAATCAGTGATATTCTAAAAGTTTCTTTAGCAGAGGAATTAGACTATGAACAAACTTAATCAACATGAAGTCCAATTTGATTATTTTAGTAGTAATTACGATCAATTCGAAAAAGATTTCTATAAATATTCTGCATTAAATGTACCCTTAACATTTTTAACAGACGATATTCTAAATTTAATGGTAAATAACAATAGTAATTTTTTCAGATTAACTGCTAATAAATCAAAAGACAAAAGAGATCACTACTTCTTTTTCAAAGTTCAAACTCCTTTAGAAATAAAATGGTGAGAATCTTTCAATATATTGGACATAAATTCATAAATGAAAAATAAACTCGAAACTAGGATATCTTCCTAATTTCGAGTTTATTTATTTTTAATGTCTCTACTTTTAATTTAATAGATTCTATTGTTTTTGTTTTCTTCTAACCGCTATCGCTGCTGCTAGAGCTAATAAAGCCATACTAATTGTCTGTTTTGACTCTAAACCAGTTTTTGGTAATTCTTCTTTTTCTTTTTTATTAGTTTCTTCTTTTTTGTCATTATTAGCCTTATTACTATTATCAGAATCCTCTTTTTTATTTTCAGCTTTATACTCTGCTTTAACCGGTGTTGCTATTTGAACACGGCTTTCTAAATCTTTAGCTCCTACTCTGATTCTTTCTAGAATAGTAAATTTGCTGAAGTGGTTTATTTTGAATTGCAGCGAACCGTCACTAAAGCTACTTTCAACTTTTTCTAAAACATTGTTGTCCGCTATGTGATATACTTCTAATTCTGCATTATCATTTTTCACTACTGACACTTTAACTGTACGTTCAGCATCACTATCTAATTTTTTACCATCTTTTTTAAAATGAATTTCAAAAACTTCAATAACTTTATATTCACTACCTAATTTTTCAATAATAGTTTTATTTAGCTTCTCATCATTTATCGCACCTACAAAGACATCGTCAGCTTTTATTTTGTTTTTATCAAAAGATACAGCTACATCACGCCCTGATAATGTTGCAGATAAAACTTTATTTTTAACTGGTGCATTATTCTCTGAGGTTTCTTGTTTTTTATTATTAGATGAATCTGTTTTATCTGAAGTTATTTTTGGAGTTTCTTTGCTAGGAACTTCTTGTTTATTTTCTGGAACAGTTTGTCCTTTAGGAACTTCCTTCTTATCAGTTTCTTTTACAGATTCTTTAT
>CAKMQF010000141.1 GCA_927911745.1 uncultured Gemella sp. | reverse complement strand
CAGCTTTTTCTTTAGCTAATTTTTCTTTTTCAATACGTTCTTTTTCAGCTTTTTCTTTAGCTAATCTTTCTCTTTCAATACGTTCTTTCTCAGCTTTTTCTTTAGCTAATCTTTCTCTTTCAATACGTTCTTTTCAGCCTTTTCTTTAGCTAGTTTTTTTGTATCTACTTTAGGTATAGTTATTGTTTTTGTTGTTAGAGAACTTAAATCGTATTTAAGAATCATACGCTGAGTACCTGCCCCTGGGAATATAGACTCCATAACCGGTACGAATACTTGAGTGAATGTCTCTAGTTTATTGTTGGCGTCGATTTTATTTTTGTCTACATTGTAAGAGAAAGTTTTAGGATATACTGTACGTCCAGGGAATTTTTTCTTGAAAGTATCTATATATGCATCTTTTTCATTTTCTGAATAATTTTCAACGATTGTTGTATCTTTAAATTCACTATCTTTTATTTCTGAACGAGTTGCATGAGTCTTATTACCATTATAATATTTTAAATCTCCTAAATATCCCTTAAACCCTATTTTTTCAATTGGTTTAAAAGTGACATTAACAGAGTATTTTCCATCTTTAACGACTAACTTTACGTTTTCTTTATCTAATCCAGATGCAGCCATAGATGCTCTACCTTCTTCTGAGAAGTTCAGAGCTTCTACATTCTCTTTCTTACCTACTGACTTTATATCGTATGTACCATCTGGTAAATTCTTAACATCTTGAGGAACTGTTTTTGTTTCTACATCGCTTTTAGTGTTATTAGCAGTTGCTGCAACTTCAGTAGCGAATGCATTGTGATCATAAGATTCTATTGCTGCGATTGCAGTGAAAATTGCAGAAGCAGAAAGAACTTTTAATAATGTTTTATTCTTCATAATTATATTAATGTCTCCTTAAAAATTGAATTTCGTGATTATAAAATTTATCATTACTATTATAATACAAAGGTGTCAATTAATAAAGGGAAAAATGATAACTAATTTCATTTACAATCTAAAATACTAGAAATTTACAATAAAGCTTCAATTTAACTTCACAAATTCGACATATTCAAAAAGAGGTTAATATTAAAATATAAAAAAATATTATTATAAAAAGTTCTATGATTAAAAGTAATTTATAATTATATAAATTTTGTAAGCACTTAAACTAAATTGTTGACATTTCATTTTTTCTATGCTACGATTTAAAAAGTGAATAGAGTAAAATCACTGGGGGTGCCTTTAGGCTGAGATAACATAGTTAGACCCTTTGACCTGATCTAGATAATGCTAGCGTAGGAAACGTGAATATTTTTAAAATAGGATTAATTCAACATAGTTGGAAAATATACTATGAGTAATATATGTTTCAGAGTTCTCTTACGTTAGTAAGGGGACTTTTTTATTTATCATAAGTGATATTATTTTATACTAAAATTAAATATACTGAGGGGGATATACCTATGAAACTTATTACTGAAATTATGGAAGAGAAGGCATTACCAATTGTCGATAAAATATATAACGATGGCTTTATTCAAGGATTAATTCGTGCAGATTTATCAGAAAAAGCAGTGGAGCATTATCTGAAAGCTGATGCACTTTATTTAGAGAATTTTAGCGATATTTATGCCATTCTTTTAGCAAAAAGTAATGATAAAGTTGAAAAAAAACTTTTTCTTAGATCAGATTAATTTTGTATTAAACGAAGAAATTGCTGCACACAAAAATTTAGCAGATTACATAGGGAGAGATTATCAGGAGATTATCAAAGGCGGAGAGTGGTATCCATCTGCAGATCATTATATAAAACATATGTACTATAATGTATTTGCATTCGGTATGGCTGAAGCTTTGAGCGCAATGGCGCCATGCCCATGGATTTATAAAATGGTAGCTAGAAAGATTTTAGCTAATCATAATTTAGCAGAAGATCATCCATTAAAATTCTGGGTTGAATTTTATGCTGATGGCTTAGTAGATGAAGTACTTACTGAATATCATAAAATTATTAATCGTGAAGCTGAATTTATGAGTGAAGAAGGTAAACAAAGACTTATTAAAAACTTCTTAGAAAGTTGTGAACATGAACGTCGTTTCTTCAATATGGCTTATACACAAGAACGTTGGGACTTAGAGGTATAGGGTATGAGTAAACTAAATATTGCATTAACTATTGCAGGAACTGATCCAACTGGTGGAGCAGGAATTATGGCTGACCTGAAAAGCTTCCAGGCACGTGAAGTGTATGGAATGGCTGTAGTTACTAGTGTCGTTGCCCAAAATACGTTAGGTGTTCAAATGATAAGAAACTTGGATTTAGATATATTAGAAGCGCAATTAAAAAGTGTGTTTGACGATATAACACCTGATAGTATAAAAACTGGAATGATAGCAAATGCTGATATGATGAAATTAATTAAGAGATATTTACCTAAAGATGTTCCTTATGTTGTTGATCCAGTTATGGTTGCGACAAGTGGGGATAAATTAATAGATGATGTTGCAAGAAAACATTTAAAAGAGGAGATATTACCACTAGCAACTATTATTACACCAAATGTACCAGAAGCAGAAGAAATTGTTAATTTTAAAATATTAACAGAGGATGATGTTAATCGTGCAGGAAAGTTCATTATCGACGAAGTTGGATGTAAGTCAGTAGTTATAAAAGGTGGACATCTAACAGGAGAAGCGAAAGATTATTTATTTTTAATGATGGAACTAAAAAAGTATGGACTAGTGAAAGATTTAAGACTAATCATACACATGGAACAGGCTGTACCTTCTCAGCTGTTATTGCTGCTGAATTAGCGAAAGGTAAAAGTATAATTGAAGCTGTGGATATAGGGAAAAAATTTATTACTGCAGCGATAAAATACACACCAGAGCTAGGGCATGGAAATGGACCTGTGAATCATATAGCATTTAAAGGAGATTTTATAAAATATGACAAGTTTAAAATTATTAAAAGAGAAAGCACCGTTAGTGATTTGTATAACTAATGATGTTGTTAAAAATTTCACAGCAAATGGATTAGTAGCGTTAGGAGCATCACCAGCGATGAGTGAATATCCAGAAGACTTAGAAGATTTATTAAAATATGCTGGAGGATTATTAATCAATATTGGTACATTAACAGATGAGACTTGGAAGTTATATCAAGAAGCTCTTAAAATAGCTGAAAAATATAATGTACCTGCAGTATTAGATCCTGTAGCCTGTGGAGCGGGAGCATATAGAAAAAAAGTATCAGATGATTTAATTAACAATTACAAACTAGCAGCTATAAGAGGAAATGCTGGAGAAATTGCATCATTAGTTGGTATAAATGTAGCTTCTAAGGGAGTGGATAGTGCTGGAGTAGACAATATTGATGAAATTGCCTTAGCAGCAAATGCTAAGTTTAATATTCCAATAGTAGTAACTGGGGAAGTTGACGCTATTGCAGTTAACGGAAAAGTAATAACTATACATAACGGAAGTGCAATGATGCCTAAAGTTATTGGAACAGGATGCTTATTAGGAGCTGTATTAGCAAGCTTTATTGGATTAGAGAAAGGTGAAGAATTAAAATCACTAGAAACAGCTATGTTAGCATATAATATTGCCGGGGAAATGGCAGAAAAACGTCCTAATGGACATTTACCAGGAACATTTAAAGTTGAATTTATTAATGCATTATATGAAATTACTGATCAAGATATAAAAGCATTTAAAAAGGTGAAATAAGATGTTTAATAAAGAACTATTAAAATTATATTTTATAAGTGGAACTACTACTTGCTTAGGTAAGGACTTATATACAGTAGTTGAAGATGCTTTAAAAGGTGGAATAACTTTATTTCAATTTCGTGAAAAAGGTGAAGGAGCCTTAGAAGGTAAGGATAAAGTAGAATTAGCAATAAAACTACAAGATCTTTGTAAAAAATACAATGTTCCGTTTATTGTTAATGATGATATAGAGTTAGCATTAGAAATAGATGCTGACGGAGTACATGTAGGGCAGGACGACCTAGGTGTTGATGAAATTAGAAAATTAATGCCTAATAAAATAATAGGTCTTTCTATAGGAAATGAAGAAGAATTTAAACAATCTAAAGTTGAATATGTAGATTATGTTGGTGTAGGACCTGTATATGTCACACAATCAAAAGATGATGCTGGTGGCGCTATAGGTTATGAAGGACTAGAATTAATGAGAAGATTTTTACCACAAATGCCATTAGTGGCAATCGGTGGTATTCAGACACAACATATTAAAGATGTTATGAAAACAAATGTCGATGGTGTGTCTATTATATCAGCAATCTCATATTCAGATAATATTGAAAAAACTGTTCGTGAAATGATCGAACAATTCTAAAATTAGCCTCCAAAGTTTAATCATTCCTTGATAATTTTTAAGGTATGATAATAATAGTAGAACAAAGAGTTAAATTAATTTTTTGTTCTACTTTTATTATCAATTGATAAATATGAATATAAGTTATATAATTAGTGTGAAAAAAAAGAATACTAAAATAAAAGTAGGAGGAAATTTTATGACAAATATAGTATTGATACATGGTACATGGTGTGACGGAAGTGTTTGGGGAGAATTTGTTAATGAATTAGAGAAATTAGGTTTAAATGTATATACTCCAACTCTAAGATATCATGATTTGCCTTTTGAAGAGGTGGAGAAAAAGGTAGCAGATGTTAGTTTAGATGAGTTTACGGATGATATTGTTGATTTGATAGAAACTTTAGATGAAACTCCGATTGTATTGGGGCACTCGTTAGGAGGACTTCTTGCTCAGAAAGTTGCTATGAGGACAAAGACTAAGGGGCTTATTTTAATGGGGACTGCACCTGCTGCAGGAATTTTCGCCTTTTATCCAAGTATGGTAATTTGTTTCTATAAACATTTCCTACGTTGGGGATTCTGGAAAAAATCTATGCCACCTTATAAACATGCCTTCTATGATTATTGTATGAATAATCAAGATGAAGCGGACAAAGAAAGAGAATTTTCTAAACTAGTTCCTGAGTCAGGATTTACGTATTTCCAAATGGCACTTCCATTTTTAGATAAGCAAAAAGGTGCATATATTGATTTTGAAAAAGTAAGTGAACCTGTATTAGTAATAACTGGTAGCGAGGATAAAATGGTACATCCAAATATAGCAAGAGCAACAGCAAAAAAATATAAAAATTCGACGTTAAGTATTATAGAAGGATCAGACCATATGTATGAAGCTCCGAAATATAGAGATAAGACTGTAGAAATAATAGATCAAGTGGTTAAAAATATAATAAACAAAGAATTGTAAGAAGAGATAAGTCATTTAATGTAAATGAAAAAGTAAATATTCATGAATTTTCAAAAAACTTTTTAAAAAAATTCAAAAAAAAGTGTTGACAATTTTATTTGCTAATGATAAGATATAGTCAAGTTAAAAATTACCGATATTCAAATAAGTACTTTATAGGAACTTTTACAGAGAGTGTGAGCAGGTGAAAGCACACAATGCAGATCATAGAGGAAAATGGTTTGAATGGTAAAAAAAGTGAGTTTTAAAGCACAAGCTTTTTTCGTAGGCGTTACGTTACAAACGCACACTATCTCGTGTATATTCTAGATGCATAGACGTTGTAGTGATAAAGTTCGTAGTTTACGAAAAAGTAAGGTGGTACCGTGAAATTAGTTTCGCCCTTATTCTCTTAGGAGAGTAAGGGTGATTTTTTTTACATAAAATTCGCAAAACCCAAAAAAAATAGTAAAAACAAAAGGAGAAAATTATAAATGAAAAAACTATTATTTTTAGTAACAAGTTTTATACTTGGAATCGTATTAATTGGATGCTCAAGCGCATCAAAAACTGAGAAAAAAGGTATCGATGTTGATAAACTAGATCCTAGTAAACCTGTAACAGTTAAAGTTGGAGCTACTAACGTACCTCACGCTGTATTATTAGAGCACGTTGCTCCTCAACTTGAAAAAGAAGGAATCAAATTAGACATCATTACATACCAAGACTACTATGTACCAAACAAAACGTTAAACGATAAAGAAATCGACATTAACTACTTCCAACACGTACCATTCTTAAAAAATGCTATTAAAGAAAATGGATACAAAATTGAAGATGCTGGAGCAATTCACTTAGAGCCAATCGGATTATACTCTAAAAAAGTTAAAAACGTTAAAGACCTTAAAGAAGGTGCTAAAGTATTAGTAAGTAACAACAAATCTGAATGGGGACGCGTAATTAAATTACTAGCTTCTGAAGGATTAGTTAAAGTTAAAGATGGTGTAGACCCAGTAACAGCTACTTTCGATGATATCGCTGAAAACCCTAAAAAATTACAATTCAGCTACGAAAATGATCCAGCTTTAATGGTTAAATTCTACCAAAACGGTGAAGGTGACCTAGTTTCAATCAACGCTAACTTCGCTGTTGATGCAGGATTAAACGCAGCAACTGAGCCAGTATTAGTAGAAAAAGCTACAGACGACAACCCATACGCAAACATCGTTGTTGTTCGCGAAGGTGACAAAGACAAACCTGTTGTTAAAAAACTTGTTGCAGCTTTAAAATCTGAAGATACTCAAAAATTCATTAAAGAAAAATGGAATGGAGCAGTATTACCTGTTAAATAATTCCAATAAAAATTTTAAAAGGCAGTTCGTAAGAGCTGTCTTTTTGTTTAAAGGCTTTAGCCAGTTGAGGAGACAAAGTCTCCGAAACAAAAAACCACCCGCTATGCGGGTGCGAGATAAAAGTTAAACAATTGAAAAATCATCCTTTCTTGATAAAATAAGAGTAGTTCAAGCTCTAAAAATAAAGAAAGGATGATTTTAATTATGGCAAATAAACATAATAGTTTATCGCATACAAAGTGGGTTGTGTAAAATACCATATTGTATTTAGCACCTAAGTATGACGAAAAAATAGAATTTAATCAATACAAACGAGATATAGTAGATATAATAAAAAGGTTATGTAAGTATAAAGGAGTGGAAATAATAGAAGGACACATAATGCCAGATCATATACATTTGCTACTATCAATACCGCCAAAATATAGTGTATCAAGTTTTATGGGGATTTGAAAGGAAAAAATTCACTGATGATATTTGATATTCATAAAACCTGGAATATAAGTATTGGAATAGAAAGTTTTGAGTAGAAGGATACTATGTAAGTACTGTAGTATTAAATGAAAGTACAATAGAAATATATCAGAGAACGATAATCGCATGAGATTACAATAGACAAACTGATAACGAAAGTATATACAAATCCATTTAGAAATAAAAAAATAGATAAACCCGTTTACCGGGTAGCGGGGGTTAAAATACAATAGGGTTTGAACGAATGTGAAAGCCAGCGCCTTGAGGTGCGTGTTAGTAACAAAGGGTTATACCCGAAGAGAAAACTCCCCCCTTTTCAGGGGTGGTCATTATTTATACTTGCAATTTGATTTTATTAGTAGTTTGGAATATACTATTGTTAACGAGTGTAACTGTAAAGATATTTACGAAGAGATTATGATGGAATATTTATCAATAAAGCAAACATCAGAAAAATGGGTATTACAGTTAGAAGAATACAGATCCTCTGCATATAGGGACGTGTACCTGGTGCCACAAAGATTGGATCATATTGGGATATTCCTGCAGGCGCTGAAAAACCAAACGATAAAAGAATTAAGAGTGGTAAATATATAAAGAAAGGTGATATTAATGGATAGAAGTGCTTTCATTAAGACTCTGATAGAAGTGTTGAAATATGATAGAAAATATAGAACAATTGAATCAAGAGACCAACTGTTGAGGTTAATAGGTAGAGCAAGAGTAAATTTTGTTCCACAATATGAATTTGCAAATCATGGGCGTTCCTATCAACATTGGGAGATTGTGGAATTACGAGTTCCGGTTCCTTTGTTAGAAATCGCAGAAGAAAATGAGAAGATTCTAGAAGAGTTAGTAGAGTATGTATATGAGGAGTCTGATGATTATGCTTTACATCACGTTGAAATACGTCCACAGGTAATTGATACACCAGATGAAGTAACAGAGCATAATGTAGTTTTTGATGCAATTCAAGATGAAGTAATTCAGGGAATTAGAGATGCTAAATTTATAATTTGGGCAGCTGTTGCATGGTTTTCTAATGAAGCTATTTATCAAGAGTTATTAGCGAAAAAGAAGCAAGGATTAAATGTAAGAATAATAGTTTCGCAGGAAGACTCAAATATAAATATGATTTCAAAACTGAGAGAGAATAAGTTCGATGTTGTGGTCATTCCGAGATGGGGAAATAAAGGATATAACCGTATGCATGATAAGTTTTGTATCATAGATATGGACTATGTAATGCACGGATCATATAATTGGACACCAACAGCTAATAAAAATGTAGAAACTTTAGTAACTGCACTTGATCATGAACTTGTCAAAAAGTTTGCTAAAGAGTTTATGGAATTATATAATGGGATTTATTTTTAAACAAAGACAAATTTGAATTTAAGGAAGACAAAATGATTTTAGAAACGGAAAGATTAATTCTTCGTCCATGGGAAGAAAGTGATGCAAATGATTTATTTCAGTATGCCAGTAATCCAGAGGTTGGTCCGATTGCAGGTTGGCCTGTACATACCAGTGTTGAAAATAGCAAGGAGATTATAAAAAGTGTTTTTTCAGCACCTGAGACATACGCCATAGTTTTAAAAGAAACGATGCAGCCAGTGGGTAGCATAGGATTGATGATCGGCTCTGTAAGTGATAAAGGTATTCCTGATACTGAGGCGGAGATTGGTTACTGGATAGGAGTTCCGTATTGGGGTCAGGGTCTGATACCAGAAGCAGTTCGTGAGATTATGAGACATGGATTTGATGACCTGAATCTGGAGAAAATGTGGTGCGGTTATTTTGACGGCAATACAAAGTCAAAGAGAGTTCAGGAAAAATGTGGTTTCCGTTATCATCATACAAAAGAAAACGTTCTATGTGCATTTGAAGGTATTCTTCGCACAGAACACATAACCTGTCTATCAAAGGGAGAGTGGCTGTCGACTAAGTAAATCCCAGTTTGTCTAGGTAATACCTTTTAACGATAACCTTATGCTATCGTTAAAAAGTATGTGGATGTGTTCTCACATACGAAAGTAACTACTTGACATACTTAGTGTTCACTCGTTTCATGTTGAGTGTGTATCAATGCTTGTACGGGCTGATTAAACAACGATGTAGCTAGTGAAAATCCTAAAGTAAGGAGTTTAAACATGAAATTTCATGAATTTGGTAATAAGAATTTGCCTCCTATCTTACTGATACATGGTGGTGGCAGTTCTTGGTGGAATTATCTTCGTCAAGCACGAATCTTGTCAGAG
>CAKMQF010000140.1 GCA_927911745.1 uncultured Gemella sp. | reverse complement strand
GTTAGGAATAGAAATATCGAGGACATTACATCGAATAATGTTGAAAAATACTGATAAATTATCAGGTGACCCTAGATTCCGCTTTTAGTAAAACCATTGTTCTTTTCTGAAGAAAATTCTAATATAAGTTTAGAATTTGATACGATAGTTTTACTAAAAGATAGACCGAATATGATTTATCTATATAAAAAAGATGATAAAAACTATCTACAGATTACTTTAAAAGAAGAAATCTATGGTAAAGTAAACACTATGTTTAACGAGAAGAAACAGAGTTATGCTAAATATAGTTTGAATAATAGGTTTATATATTTAAAAGAATCTGATGAAGACAATGTTATAGATGAATATAGTGCTGAAGATGTTAACTTAAACAAACTGGCTAAAGATATATTTGAGAAAAAAGATAATCTTAGAATAAGTAATGAAGATGAAGTGACCGATGGTTATGGAATTTTAAGATCTATAAATAATAGATTATTATATACAAATCCATCCAATGAAGGTGGAAAAGAAGTTGGAGCTACTGTAGCTATAAACAATACTATGAGCTTTTTAGAGTTAGGTTATGTAGGGGATACGAATTATCAACTTACTACTGCTTTAGAAGGAATTACTATTTTCCAAGAAGCTCATAAGGAGTCTATAGCCTTTAGTAAAGATGGTTTTGCTGATATTATTTCTGAGGACAATAGTAGTGGGATATATAAGCTAACATCACCGAAAAAACTTACAAAACGTATCTTTCATCAAAAGAAGCGGAACTGTATTCTGTTGAAAAGACTGAATATGTGATTAATTATCTTTATGAAAGAGTCAATCTTAAAGAGATAAGTGATATAGTTTTAGGATATGATAAAGTTTATAATAAAGATAGAAACAGTTTTAGTTATGTACCAGCGTGGTATGTAAAATATAATGATAGATATATGAGCTTTAAAAAATTAAAAGAAATGATAGACAGGGGAGAGAGACTATGAACTGGGGTAAGATGAAGACATTATTTATTTACCTATTCGTTGCGCTTAATGCTGTCTTGTTAACATTTTATGTATACACTGTTCAGAAAAACAAAACAGAAATAGTACAAGAAAAAGAAATAATCGAGCGTGCTATGAAAAATGACAATATAACTGTAGAGGATAACGCCACAAAACGTGATAATCTTGGTTATGTGAATGTGACAATCTCAGATTTGAAAGAAGTTCGAAAAGAAGAGAATGGACTAAAGTACGAAGTTGAAAATGTAGATAAAACATCTATGTTAAAAGTCAGTTCTGAAAATGCTATTACAAATGTAAATAAAGGTAGCTATAGAGCAGAATTAGAATCATTCTTGCTAGAAAAGATGAAGCTTAGTGCAAATTATATTTTTTCTAGTTATAATTCATCAAAAAATGAAGTTATTTTTGAACAACAAATAGATAGTTTTAGGGTGTTTTCGAATAAAAATGCGAGAATAGTCTTTAGTGTTGAGAGTAATGGAGATATCAAGAACTTTACTCAGACGAGTGTTTCAAATATAAGAAAAGATAAAAATGAAACGTTAGTACCATCTAATCAAGCGATAAATAGACTGTATCACGAAGACTTAATTCCTAAAAACTGTCGTGTTCGCACTACTTTAGGGTATTATACCTATATTTCACAAACGGAAAATCAAGTGTTGATACCGACTTGGAATGTAGAAATAAGTGATAAAGATGGCCAAATTAGCAACTACTATGTAGATGCAATAAATCTAAATGTACTGAACAGAAAAGGGCATAGCTCATAGATAGGTATTTAAAAATAAAGAAAAACTATTCGTTGTGATAAGTGCAACGAATAGTTTTTTTGTATTAATCAGCTAAGTAAGCTTTTAGCATCCAAACATTTTTTTCTAATTGAGTTTTTTAATCCTAATGCTAAGTCAGAAGTACCTTGGTCTCCTTCGTCTTCAGATACACCCATAAGGTGAGTTAAATCATTGATTAGTAATTCGAAGTCATGGAATATAGCTGCAACCATTTCAGAAGTTGTTTCTTGTTCAGTTGCTTCTTTGATAGTTGCGATTTCTAAAGCACCTTTAAGTGTAGAAACTGGACGACCTCCAATTGCTAATAATCTTTCAGCAACCTCATCTAAAGATTCAGTTGTGTAGTTATAGTAGTTTTCAAATACTTCGTGTAGTGTGTAAAAGCTACGTCCTTTTACATACCAGTGGAAGCTGTGTAATTTTGTGTATAATACTGTTAAATTTGCAACAAGTTTGTTTAATTCTGTTGTACGTGTCATATTAATGTCTCTCCTTTATTTTTGAATTTATGCTTAAATTATAGCACCATGAATTTCTTATGTAAAGTTAATAAGCTTATAAAAGTTATTGAGAATTATTCTCTAAAAAGAATGTTGATTTAGCAATGTTTCCTAAGGGAAAGAAATATAAATGATAATCGATATCATATATAGTGGGTATATTTTTTGATTTAAAAATTTGAAATAAATTTCATTAGTTGATAAAATAAAGAGCGAAAGGGGTAGAATCTATGGCAAGATTATGTATATTTTTAATAAATTTGTATAGAAAATATATATCGCGTTATACAAGACCGACGTGTAGATTTTCTCCTACATGTTCAAGCTATGCTCTGGAAAGTTATAAGAGATTTGGTTTTTTCTTAGGTACATATTTAACTGTTAAGAGGCTATTAAAGTGTCATCCGCTATATAAAGGTAAGTACTTTGATAATGTGCCATTATTTAAGAAAGATATATTCAAATTTGGAAGAAAAAAATAAAGAGGCCGCTAAGTTTAGCTGCCTCTTTATTTTGGGCGAAATTGTTATTTGGATAAAAATCAGGAATGTTTGATCATGTTTGCAGAACTAGAAGAAGTTCTCTTACAAAATAACTTTTCTAAAAATTTATCTAATTAAGGTATTTGTACGGTAAATCCTCATAATTACCTACAAATGTTAAATTATATTGCAAGTGCGCGGTAAATCCTCATAATTATCCACGAGTGCAAAGTTTTTAATGTTATTTATCGATGCTATTTCCTGCATCTAACCATGCGGCAATTCCGCCCGGAAATCTATAGACATTTTTATAGCCAGCTTCTTTTGCTAAGACTGCTCCAACATGGCTTCTTTCACAAGCTACAAAACCACAGTATATAACGATTTTTTTATCTTTATTATCCCTAGAGTTTTAAAATGCTCTTTTCTTCTGGTTTAATCCTTCATTTCTTTTGGAAGACCAGCGTTAACAGCACCTTTGATTTTTGTTTTTTCAAATCGATCCGCAGGAATTGTATCAACTAGAATCATATCCTCTTTATTATCTATAGATTTTTTCAATTCATCTGCGCTGATTAGATTGTAATCCCCTGTTTTTGTTGCTTTAACTAGTTTTATAGCTGCCTTTTCTACTTCATTTTCTTTTCCGTCTTTTGCAGAACGATTAAGTCCGTCTCCGTTACTACAACCTACTAAGGAAACTGAAAGTAATATGCTAGATAAAGCTAGTGTAATTTTATTTTTTTTCATAAAGTCAGCCCTCCTTTAACTTTCACTTTTATTATAACATAAAAAATTACATATATAAACAAAATATATAACAAAATTTATCAAATTTAAAAATTACGACAACATCGATTAACCTTTATTTTAATATGTAAACTAAAAATTATATAATATATTATATTATTATGATAAAAAATTAAATAAGTTTATTAATCAAAATAGTCGTTAAATAATCAAAGTAATTTATTATTTATTTTATATAAAAATAAGACTCAATGAATAATGCATTAGAGTCTGTTGCTTATTGATATTTATTTTTTATTAAAGGATAGTTAAGATTGA
>CAKMQF010000139.1 GCA_927911745.1 uncultured Gemella sp. | reverse complement strand
GGTGTAAATACAATATGGTATTTACACAACCACTTTGTATGCGATAAACTATTATGTTTATTTGCCATAATTAAAATCATCCTTTTCTTTATTTTTAGAGCTTTAGAACTACTCTTATTTTTATCAAGAAAGGATGATTTTTCAATTGTTTAACTTTTATCTCGCACCCGCATAGCGGGTGGTTTTTTTGTTTCGGAGACTTTGTCTCCTCAACTGGCTAAAGCCTTTAAATAAAAAACCTAGTAAAATTTTTACTAGGTTTTATTTATTAATTTTTAACTTTTTCTTTTTTTATTATACTTGTTAATGTTAAAAGTTACACCAACTATTACTACATAAATCAATTCTTTAGTAGCTAGATTCCATGCACCTTGACCAAAGTATAAAATATTTTTTACTCCGTCAAATAACATACGCATTGGTAACCATGGTAACACCCAATCTGTATAGAAACTACTTAGCATTTCAGGTGCTAATGATAGCAATGGTAATGAAAAGAATAGTAGTAAAACAGCCAGTGGAACTCCTGCTAGTCCTATTAAGCTAATTGTACCAAAGATTATCGTCATGAATGCGAATGTTGCAATACTTAAGAATGTTGCAATACCTGAATAATTATCTACTGTTACTCCTAAAATCCTTTCTGAGAAATACGGAGCCAGTAAGCCTATTGTTATAGAAACTAAACCTAATATACATAGTTGAACTATTTTTTTGTACTGCTCTATTTTTAATTGAGTTCTCTTCTCTACGACTATATATAAATAATATAATACTTCCTACTAAAGAAGACATCCAAATTGGTGAAAAATATGCTGATGGGGCAGTTGAGAAATCACCAGTAGTATTAATATTCTCTACATTAACTTTAACTGGATTCATTAAGTTTCCAATTACTTTTGCTGGTAAAGGCTTATTTGATGATTCAGCTTTTTTTATTATTTGTGTACTAGCCATCTCCCCATTTTTATTTACAACCTGTGTAAGAATTTGTGAGACTTGAGATGAAAGTTGGCTATTCATACCTTGGTTAACAAGTACTGTGAATTCAGGAGTTTGTGGATTCGAAGACACTAATGTAGCTAAAGATTTTGTGTAATTTTCTGGAATAACAATTGCACCATAGTATTCTTTATTATTCATTTTCTCTATAGCTTCATCTTTACTATCTACTTCTACCCATTTTACACTAACATTATCATTAAAGTTGAGTTTTCTTTAAGCTTTTCTATCATCGCAGTAGTTGTTTCATTTTTATCTTGATTTACTATCGCGAGAGGTAAATCTGTAATTTTTGGATTTACTGTTGGTATTTGAGTACTCATAAATATACTCAATATTACTGCGACAACAGAAAGAAGTATTCCTGTTATTTTTCCATATTTTTTCATTTTCTTTTCCTCCATTTCGATTATAGATATTTTTATTCTTTTTATTCGAAATTCTTTCTTTATATTTTTTGCAACGCCTTGTTGCTCTTTTGATGTTTTTATTATATAATTTTATAAATAAAAAACGAGGGTCAAATTACTACAAATTGTTGCATTTTAGACAAATTATTATAAATTGTTTCTTATTTAATATAAAAAAGAGGATATTTCTATGGCATATAAAAAAAAAATAACAAAAACTCAAAAAAAATTCGAAGAATCATTACTTAAATTAATGGAAACGAAAAAATTCGAAGCGATTACTGTTAATGATATTACAGAACTTGCAAATTTTAATCGTTCAACATTTTATAGGCATTATTTTGACAAATATGAATTATTAGAAAAAATTGAGGATAATATTTTAATGATGTTCTTACTTATCAATCTAATATCATAAATAATATCAATAAAAATGAGATTACTAAAGACTTTAAACTTACAGACTATGTTAGTCCTGATAAAAACTTTTTTATTGTATACAAAGAGCGTTTAAATGAAATAAAAATATTGCTTGGTTACAACGGAAGCAACAGCTTTAGAAAAAAAAATTCGTCTTACTATGCTTGATTTTTTTAAAAAATCATTTAATCTTGCAAATTTTAATGCTAGCAATCAAGAAGTAGAATTGTTATTTCAATTTTTAGTTGGAAGTTTTGTGTCTATATTAGATTACTGGACAGATAATCAGGAGTTAACACCTACTGAACTTTTTTTATTTTACAGTTCTTTAATGTCTAATGGAGTAGTCAATTTTCTAAAGGACAAAATGATATAACAAAAAAGACAACAAAATATGTGTTTGTTGTCTTTCATTATATTAAGAATGTTTTTCTAATATTTTTTTAATTTTTTTGTTAAACTCACGTCTTGGCATCATAATGTTATTATCACACTTTAGGCATTTTATCTTTATATCTGCCCCCATACGTGTAATTTGCCATCTATTTGTGCCACAAGGGTGTTGTTTTTTCATTTCAACTATGTCATTTAATTCATATTCCATAATCCTACCTCCTATTTTTCTTCATTTGATGTTAATAAAGATTTAAACTCATTATAGAAATCACGTCGTAATCTCGTTTCAATTTCATTTTTCTTCCCGACTTTAGCTTTTCCAATAACATGTATTGTAACAACATTATCTTCAATTTTTTCTATATAATCAATATGTAATTTATCATTCTTATATAATAAATCATGATATTCTTTAGAGTTATTAGCATTGCCTATCACTTTATTAACTCTCTCTTCAATTTTTTCAATAGACTCATCAATCTTAATTGGTAGTTCTACTAATGCCAAGTTATACATTAAAGAATAGTTTACTACTTGATTAATAGTCCCATTAGGAATGAAATATACTTCACCATCTTTAGAACGAATTTTCGTAGAACGTAATCCAAGTGACATTACATAACCTCCAGCAATAAAGGCTGCTTGATTATAAATTTTTACATTATCTCCTACATCAAATTGTCCTTCAAGTATGATGAAAAATCCAGATATAATATCTTTAACTAAACTCTGTGCCCCAAAACCAATAGCTACAGATGCTATACCTGCACTAGCTACAATACTCGTAGTATTAACACCTAAGACTGATAAAACTTGAAAAAATGCAATAAAGTAGATTGTATAACGAACAGCACTTTTAACAAGTTTGTGTAACGTTTCTGATCTTTTCTCATTAAACTTTATATTGAATTTCTTATTAGCGTTGTCACTTGTTGTCATCACATAGTCAATAATTTTATTAAAGATACGAACTAGTATTGATGCAATAATAAAAATTCCAATTATAAGCAATAGTTTTTCTAAAACGGTAATAAGAAAATCAGTGTTACTTAATGAAGTTTTAAATTTTTCAATAATGTTCATAATTATTCATCCTTAAATAATGAAATAATACGTTCAAATTCATCATTATCTTTGAACTCAATTTCAATCTTACCTTTTTTATTGCGACCTTGTTTAATCGTTACAGAAGTTCCAAGACGCTTTTTAAGAATATTTTCTTGCTCCTCAATAAAAATATCCTTAGCCTTAGGTTTCTTAACTTCTTTAGGTTTTAATAACTTAGCTACATATTCTTCTAATTCACGAACAGACATTTTTCTTTCAACTACTAAAGCGCAAACTTCTTCCATAGCTTTTTTGTTTTTAATGAAAGTAGCGTTCGAGCATGAGCCGTACTTATAACCCCTTGCTCAAGTTTATTTTTAATTTCTGTTGGTAACTTTAATAGTCGTAAACTATTTGCTATATACGGTCTACTTTTCCCAAGTTTCTTAGCTAATTCCTCTTGAGTTAATGACATCTTATCCATCAGATTTTTATAACTTTCTGATTCTTCTAAAGCCGATAAATCTTCACGTTGTAAGTTTTCTAATACGGCAAAGACCATCATTTCTTCATCGGTCATCTCTTTAATAATAGCTGGAATTTCTTTTCTATCTAGAAGTTCAAACGCTCTATAACGACGCTCACCTGCTATAATGTAATAACCTTTTACAGCTTTTTTTACAATAATAGGTTGCAATAAACCATTTTTTTCAATAGATTCTTTTAATTCGTTTAATTTTTCTTCATTAAAGTAAGTACGTGGTTGATATGGATTCTTTTTGATCTCATCAAGTGCAATTTCCATTATTTTATCATTATCTGTAACTAACTCGACATTCTCTGTAGCGAAAATAGCATCAAGTCCACGACCTAAACCTTTACCTAATTTCTTAGCCACGCTCAATCACCTCTTTAGCTAATGATAAATATTGTTTTGCTCCATTAGAATTTTTCGCATATTCAATAATTGGTTCACCAAAACTTGGAGCTTCACTTAAACGTACAGTTCTTGCGATGACTGTTTCAAATGCTTTATCTTTGAAATGCTCTCTTACTTGTTCTGCTACTTGGTTAGATATATTTGTTCTACTATCAGTCATAGTAAGTAATACCCCAAAAATATCCAATTTAGAATTAAGATGTTTTCTTACTATATTAAATGTATTCATAAGCTGACTAAGGCCTTCTAAGGCGTAATATTCTGTCTGTACAGGGATAATTACTCCATCAGCTGCAGTTAATGAATTTAATGTAATAAGTCCTAAAGATGGTGGACAATCGATTACTACATAATCATAATCATCTTTAATTTCAGATATTGCATTTTTCATGCGTTGCTCACGGCTAATTGCTGAGACAAGCTCAACTTCTGCCCCCGCCAATGCAATACTAGAAGGTACAATATCCAGATTTTCATAAGCTGTTTTAATTATTACATCATTAATATTAACTTCATCTACAAGGATATTATAAATTGATTGGCTTATAGCTGCCTTATCAACACCAACACCACTAGTTGCATTAGCCTGTGGATCAGTATCAATTAATAATACTTTCTTTTTAAGATGAGCTAACGAAGCTGCTAAATTTATCGAAGTAGTTGTTTTTCCTACTCCACCTTTTTGATTACATATCGCTAATATTTTCATCATTTACCTCTTTTTTGGCAAAGCGTGGCACAGTAACTTTAATAACCACACTTTCCATAGTTTCTTCTTCTTCTTTGTTTAAATTTATATTATATTTCTCTTCCAGTTTAGCTATCTCTTTTATAAGCTTAGCTATAATTTTTTGTCCATCATAATTTACAGTTGGATTAAATACTTTAGTATCTTTTTTAATCTTTAAATATGTATCAATTTTTTTCTTCAGTTTGAGATACATTAAGATTTTGTGATAAAATTTGAATCAATAACTTCTCCTGAGCAGAAGAATCTAGCTTAACCATAGCACGGCCATGACGTTCAGTAATCTTCTTAGTATTAATTGCATCAATAACCTTTTTACTTAATTTTAATAATCGTAATTTATTAGCTACAGTCGCTTGAGTTTTCCCTAAAGACTTAGCAAGCTCGTCTTGAGTAAGTTTATTAATTCTAAGTAATTCTTGATATGCATGTGCCTCTTCAATTGGCGTCAATTCTTCTCTTTGAATATTTTCAATTAACGCAAGTGTTGCCATCTGTTCATCAGTTAATTCCTTAACGATAGCCTTAGTTGTAGCATATTGTAAATACTTAATAGCTCTTAAACGTCTTTCCCCAGCAATAAGTTCATAGAAACCATTTCCCATGTCACGAACTGTAATAGATTGAAGTAAACCATTTTGTTTGATTGATTCAGCAAGTTCTTTGATTTTTTCTTCAGTAAATTCACGTCGTGGTTGATATTTGTTCGGAACAATCTTTTCAACTAAAATCTCTCTAAGTACATCATCATCAGAAATACCAACTTTTTCTGCTCTTTGTGTCAAATCATATAGCTTACTAAATGGTTTTACACTCTCTGTCATATTTTACCTCCTATAACTTTATATACACTAATACAATATCATACTTTAAAATAATTGTCAAAAATATTTCCCGATATTCACTATCGAACAAAGCTTATAAAACGGTACTTTAAAAGAATATTTCCGAAGTAAAGTGATTATTATTTTAAAGACAATAAAAAAAAGGTGTAATCACAAATGATTACACCTTGAACAGGGACGGCAGGAATCGAACCCACACCAAAGGTTTTGGAGACCTTTGTTCTACCGTTAAACTACGTCCCTAAGAATGGTGGGAAGAAGTGGATTCGAACCACTGAACCCGAAGGAGCGGATTTACAGTCCGCCGCGTTTAGCCTCTTCGCTATCTTCCCAATATATAAAAAATGCCGGCCAGAGGACTTGAACCCCCGACCTACTGATTACAAGTCAGTTGCTCTACCAACTGAGCTAGGCCGGCAACATGGTGCCTCGAGACAGAGTCGAACTGCCGACACATGGAGCTTCAATCCATTGCTCTACCAACTGAGCTATCGAGGCATTTATTTAATTTTGACATAAAAAATGGCGGTCCCGACGGGAATCGAACCCGCGATCTCCTGCGTGACAGGCAGGCGTGATAACCGCTACACCACGGGACCTAATATTAAAAATTTGCGGGAGATGGATTTGAACCATCGACCTTTGGGTTATGAGCCCAACGAGCTGCCAGACTGCTCCATCCCGCGATAATAAAAATGGAGGAGGAAAGGGGATTCGAACCCCTGCGAGCTTTTACACTCCTGTCGGTTTTCA
>CAKMQF010000138.1 GCA_927911745.1 uncultured Gemella sp. | reverse complement strand
TTATCGGGCGCGATCATAATCAAGTATTTAAAACAATTATGACTACAGATGGCAAAGGTAACTACATTGTAGGAGTACTTATGAGTGAAGACAGCATAAACTTTAAGAAACTTGCCAAAGCAGCAGGTGTGAAAAGTTTAGTCAATGTTACCACTTAAAGATCTGACAAAAATTACAGGATATGTAAAAGGTGGTTGCTCACCATTGCGATGAAAAAACTATTTCCGACTTTTGTAGATGAAAAATGTCGTGAAGTTGAAACGATTATTATCTCTGCAGGTAAAGTAGGTCACCAAGTAGAAGTAAAACCAGAAGTACTAGAGCAACTTATCGGTGCTCAAGTAATAGACTTCAAAGCTGAATAATATGAAAAGAATGACTTTAGATAATGATTTGCTCTCAAAAATTCAGAGCAGATTTATATTTAAAGTTGTTTTTTATAAAAATCGTTTAGAAAAGGTTTACAATGTGGAAATAAGTGCTATAATATTAGTAAAATAAGTAGATAGGGAGGTCAATACTTATGAAAAAAAATATTAAAATAGGAGCAATGAGTTTATTATTAATAATGCTTCCAGGAAGCCTAGGAGTTGGTACAGTCTATTCTTCATCAGGTGGAAATGCTAATGTGAATGAAGAAAATACAACATATCAAGAAAATAATGCAGTTGGAGTAGATAAAAGTACAATTGTAAATAATTCTGAAAATACTGGAGAGAAGATTTCTAAAAGTATTCCTTATGACTATCCTGTAGGTTCAGCATATCCAACAAGTGTAAATTATAGTCAATTTTATGATGGGCGTGGTTGGGCTTCAGGTACATTATACTTCAGTGATATATATCCAATAGGGAATGGTAAAGTACGTGTTTGGTACCATGGAGAACTAAATTAAATATAATAAACTCATTTTATAGAGATGTCTTAGAGTGTTTATTACTCTAAGGCATTTTTTAGTCAGCTCCTTAAATATTTAGAAATAATTATTGAAAAAAGACAATAATTCTCCCTAGATATTGCTGAAAACGCATAAAGTAACAATATTTGAGTTAATTGAAAATGTATTGTAACATAATTGAAATAGTTTAGATATTCTAATGAAACGTTGTTTTGATATAATTATTAACATAAGGAGGCGTGGTATGTTATTTGATACACATGCGCATCTAAATGATGATGCTTATTTAGAAGACTTAGAAGAAACTATTGCTCGTGCGAAAGAAGCGGGAGTAAAATTAATAAACATAGTTGGTTTCGATGATAAAAGTATAGAAAAAGCACTGGAAATCACAGCTAAATATGACTTTTTATATTTAACAGTAGGTTGGCACCCAGTAGAAGCAATTGACTTTACAGAAGAAAAATATGAAATGATTAAAAAAATTGCTTTAACTAATGATAAAGTAGTAGCCATCGGTGAGATCGGTCTAGATTATCACTGGGATAAAAGTCCAAAGGATATTCAAAAAGAAGTATTTAGAAGACAAATTCAACTAGCGAAAGAAGTAAATAAACCAATAGTAATTCACACACGTGATGCTATGGCAGATACAATAAAAATACTTCAAGAAGAAAAAGCTAGTGAAATTGGTGGAATAATGCACAGCTTTTCTGGTTCTGTAGAAAGTATGAATATAATGCTAAAAGAGAACTTCTATATTTCATTGGGTGGACCAGTAACATTTAAAAATGCAAAAACACCTAAAGAAGTAGCAAAAGCTTGTCCATTAGATAAGTTGTTAATTGAAACGGACTGTCCGTATTTAACACCGACACCATATAGAGGAAAAAGAAATGAACCTGCATATGTGCATTATGTAGCACAAGAAATTGCAGATCTTAAAGAAATGTCATATGAACAACTAACAAAACAAACATTCAATAATGCATGTACGTTGTTCGGATTAGAAGATAAAAAGGAGATTGATTAATACATGAAATTAGGTAGAATTATAGCCGCAGCGGCAACATCGGGATTATTATTATCAGGAGCTTTCGTAGTAGCGGAAGAATACACAGGGCACAATGTTTTTGCCGTAAATCTAGATAATAGTAACAAAATTGAGCTAAAAACTAAAAAAGGAACAGTAAGAGAAGTTCTTATCGCTAATGATATTCCTTTTGGTGCAGATGACAGAGTTGAGCCAGGATTAGATACAAAAGTAAATGGTGGGGAAACTATCAGCATTTATAAAGCTCATGAAATAACAATCGTTGATGGAAATACAACTACGGTAAGAAAAACTACTTACAAAAAAGTTGAAGATATCTTAAAAGAATTAAACATTACTCTTGGTGAAAAAGATGAAGTTACACCAGGATTAAACAGTGAAGTAGCTACAGTTGATACAATTAAAATTGCTAGAACTGGAAAAACTACTGAAACTAAAAAAAGAAGTAATTAAATTTGAAACTAAAGAAGAAAAAGATGATTCTAAATATGTAGATGAGAAAGTTACAAAAGTTGAAGGTAAAAATGGTGAGAAAGAAGTTACTTACAACGTTGTAAGAGAAAAAGGTAAAGAAGTATCTAGAGAAGTTGCTTCTGAGAAAGTAATCACTGAAGCTACAGCAAAAGTTGTAGTAGTAGGAACTAAACAACGTCCAGCAGCTCAACAACAAGCAGTAGCAGCGCAACAATCTTACGCAGCACCAGCTCAATCATATTCAGCACCAGGTGGATCTGTTGTATTATCAAATGGTAACACTGCAGGGGCAGATGGAGCAGCAGCAGCTCAAGAAATGGCTCGTCGTACTGGAGTACCAGCGTCAACTTGGGAACACATCATCGCTCGTGAATCAAATGGTCAAGTAGGAGCTAGAAATGCTTCTGGAGCTAGTGGATTATTCCAAACAATGCCTGGATGGGGATCTACAGCAACAGTTCAAGATCAAATCGACGCAGCAACTCGTGCATATCAAGCACAAGGTTTATCAGCTTGGGGAATGTAATAAATAAGTGAAAGAAGACGATTAATCGTCTTCTTTATTTTTTTCTTTTTTTTATTCTTATTTGTAAGGTAATAACCTAGAGTTCCACCTATACCACCACATATCATACAAATTATTACTATTGTTGGAATATACATCTTTCTGCCCCCTTTTTATTTATGATGACTCAATAAAATTGATTTTTTAAAATCACGATTTTTGAGTTGCTCCCTAACACACCTGCTATTACTTTTCACTTTCAACTTATCATAAATTAAGGGGTAAAACAAGTCTTATAATAATTAAGAATATATGATATAATAAAATAATAACGTATTCAAATGAAAAAGAAAAATCTAAGTTATAGAGGATGAACTCGCCTTTAAAGTAGAGAGGACAACCTATATTATAACTTAGATTTTTTTATTTTATATTTTCTGTTCAACTAGTTTGAATGTTACGAATGATATAGCTGAACAAATTACGATTGCTATTGCACTAGAGTGGAAGATATTTCCAATTCCTACCAATGGTGAAACAACACCACCTAAGAAGAATGGTACAAATCCAAAGAAAGCCGAGGCACTTCCAGCACGCTCACGTTCTAAACTCATAGCGATAGCAGAACCAGCAGGTAAAATAAATCCTAATCCTAGTAAAAGAAGGAAGAATCCTACTTCGATAAATAGGAAAGGTAGTGTAAGAGTTAGTGCAACTGCAAGGTAGATGCTAACTAATAACATAAGGGATAACCCTAGTTTGATACTAACTTTCTCTTTGAAATTACCAGCGCTCTTGCTTCCTAAAACTATAGCAAAACCATTCAGACCAAAGCATAAGCTATACATTAATGGACTTAAGCTATAATGAGTTTGTAAGATAAATGGAGATGCCGCAATATAGGCGAACATAGCAGCTAAGGCAAACCCTTGAATAATAACAAGAGCAAAGAATAGTTTGTTTTTCGCGACATAGACAATAGAATAATATGTCTTAGTTATTGGAAGATCTAAGCGTTTTTCAACGGCTAAAGATTCTTTGAATTTAAAGCTTACAGCTAATAAAACTACACCGATAAGTGCAAGTGTAACGAAAATTCCTCTCCAGTCTGTAAGTTCTAGTAATAAACTTCCTAGGATAGGAGAAAGAATAGGTGCTAAGCCGTTAACAGCCATAAGTAGGGCAAAGAAAGCAGCTAATTCACGTCCGTGGTATAAATCTGTAGAAATAGCACGAGAAATAACTACAGCTCCTGCAGAAGATACACCTTGGATAAATCGTAACACTATCATTGCGTATATATTATGAAAAATGATAATAGAAATAGTACTTATTAAATAAGCTATTAAGCTGATTATTAATGGATTCTTACGACCGTATTTATCACTAATAGGTCCGATAAGTAGCTGTCCTAATGCAAGTCCGACCATACTACCTGTTAGAGTAAGTTGAATTGTTGGTGTACTAGAATTGAAATACGAACTCATAGTAGGTAGTGCTGGTAAATATAAATCTGTAACAAATGGCCCAAAAGCCGATAACGTTCCTAGAAAGAGTACTAGAAACAATTTAGAATTTCTTTTTAATATCATGTTGACTCCTTTCGATTATTTGAGCAATATTAACAGATTATAGCATAAAAAAATTTTTTTCGTAAGTTTTTTTTCTCGTTTTTTGAAAAAAATTTTTATATATTTTTCAGTTTTTCATTTTTAAAAATATAAAGGTATATTTATAAAAAAATTTAAAAATAGTATCTATAATATTATACAGAAAATAACAAAAGTACTTAAATAATCTTATATGATTAATTTAAGTACTTTTATTTCACATCAAAATCAACAGAGTCGATATTTGCGATTAATTTATTTTTATAAACCAAATTAATGATAATACATAAACTGTATATGTGAAAAATAAGAAACTAGAAAAAAGAGTGATCTTAGGTTTTTTTAATAGTAAAAAATTTATAAGGATAATTACTATATAAGCTATAAAAGCAACTACTAATCTTCTTGTATTCTTCTTAATCCAGTTATTGTATTTTGTTTGTAATTCGGCTCTTTTTATCTCTATATCCATAAAAAACCTCCGAAGGGGGCAGATCTAAAAGATCTGAATTTTAACAAAGTGCATATAAGAACTCATAGACGCAGTGGTTTATTGATATCTAAATACGCTTTAGAAAAGCTTTTTATATATCTAATAAACTGTGCGGGGGTGACTCGACAAAATCTTGTTTCTCCGAAATCACGATTTTTGAGTCACTCCCATTATAACAAAATAACAGTAAAGGTGCAATAAAATATATATAGTGTAAAATAGTGAATAATATTTGTATATATTGCTTAATTATGTTGATTGAATGCGAATAAATATGGTATAATTAAGTTGCCATATTATACACAAAATAGGAGGCATTATGTCTTATTCAAGAGATTATATATTTGAAAAAATAATAGAAAAAACTACCTACTTTAAAAAATTCATGAGAGGCGAGAAAAAAGAAAGCAGTGTTTTTATTTTAGAATATGAAAATCGTCGTGCTAAGATTGATATAGATAGTTTTGTAAGGAAGCTAGGAGATAAGAAAACTAGTGAAAGTGACAAGAAGATAGAAGAATTTGTTTACTACATAGTAGGAAACTTCAATGCACAAAAAAAACTTTCTATAGATGATATAACTGAGGATGAATTATTGGAAAATATTTTTCCAGTGGTTCGAGCTAGTAGTTTTAATAAAGATAACGAGAAAAATCTTGTTAGCTTTGATCATACAAATGAAACTAGAATATATTTAGTTTATGATTTTAAGGATGGTTATAAATTATTAGACGGTAGTTTTTTGAGTAGATTTTCTAAAACTGAAGAAGAATTTTTAGGGTTTGCTAAAGATAATTTAGAAAAACTACCACTTAAGTATAATGTGGATGAAGTTGCAGGAAATAAATTCTATTTCCTAAATGCGAAAGACGGTTACGATGGGGCGAGAATAATCGATAAAAATGTCTTGAATTACTTTTATGATAAAATAGGTGATTCATTCTATGTAGGTTTACCTCACCAAGATACATTGATAATTGCAGATGTACAGAATAAGCAAGGACTAGAAGTTTTACAAAAAATGATGGTTCATTTTTTTACAGAAGGACTAGTACCGATAACAACAATAACGTTTAAATACGATGGAAAAGAACTAGAGAGTTATTTTATTTTTGTAGAATAACTTTAAAAATTAAAAATTTATTATAGGAGAGAGATTTCATGGTTATTTTTTTACAATAAGAAGATGTTAGGAGAAACATTATTAATTACTATTCAAAGTAAGGAAGAGGTAACATACGAAGATAAGAAGAATATTACACTAATTAAAGATGAAAATGGTGCTTTAGTTGGACTGAATATTTTCAATGTTGAGAACTTAAAATTAGATGGAGAAGGTAGTATCGATTTAACAGAAGATCAAAAAGAAATCCTTCAAAAACGATTAGAAAAAAATGGAATCAAAATTGACCTAGAAGGTAATAATGATGAGTTCTTCGTAGTTGGGGAAGTTTTAAGTTGTGAAAAACACCCAGACGCAGATAAATTAAAAGTAACAGAAGTAAAAGTTAATGAAGAAGAAACACTACAAATCGTATGTGGAGCTCCAAACGTAGAGGCAGGACAAAAGGTAGTAGTAGCTCTAAGTGGAGCAATGATGCCAAGTGGTCTATTAATTAAAAAATCAAAACTACGTGGGGTTGAATCGAATGGTATGTTATGTTCAAAACGTGAACTAGGATTACCACAAGAAGAAGCGAGAGGTATTTTAGTATTACATGCAGATACTAAAGTAGGAACTCGCGTGAAAGATTTAAATCTTAAATAAAAAACCTAATTAGGAGGTGTAAAATATGGTGAATTGGAAAAAGTGGTTTTTAGAAGAAGATGAAGATGAGATATACGAAGAAGGTACAGCTAAAAAAGAGAAAAAAGATGATTTAGCTGAACGTAGGGAAAAAAGAGCTGAGAATAGAAGAAAAGAGAGAGTTTATCTTGATGAAGAAGAGGATTTCGAAATAGATTTCAGTTCTAATAAATCTAAAAAATCATTTGATGAGGATGAGTTTAGTTCACAACGTAGTACTAGAAAACGTGATGAGAAAGAGGAAGAAAAATTTGAGGATTATGAGGAAGTTAATCTTGATGATTTTGAAGTAGATAACTACGATGACTTTGAAGATTACGAAGATGACTACGAAGAATTTGAACAAGAGAAAAAATCTAAAAAAGAAAATGGCTTTATTTCTAAATTTAAAGGATTATTCAGTTCTAATAAAAAAGAAGATGAAGAATTCTTAGATAATGAATATATAGATGAAGAAGACGAAGACGAGGATGAAGCTGAGGACTATAAAACATATCTAGAACGTCAGAAACGAGAACAAAGAGAAAAATCTAGAGTAGTTGAAAAAAAATATGATGAGTCTGATTATGAAGATGACTATGAAGAAGAAAATGAGGAAAAAAGTAGGATTCTTCTCAAGACTGAAAGACAAATTATTCAATGTAAGTGACGATGAAATTGATCAAGAGGAATTAGATGCAGTATTAGATGATTTCGAAGAAAAAATAGAAGAAGAGAAAAAGTCTGATAAGAAAAAATCTCAATTTAAAGAAGAAAAAATCGAAGAAAAAGTTATAGAAAAAACTGAAGATGAGTTAGAAATTGAGTTTATAGAAGAAGAAAGAGAACAAAAAGCTACACCTGAATTTGAGGAAATTGATATTACAGCATATGAAGAAAAAGAAGAAGTAGAACCAGCAGTAAAAGTAGCAGACTTAGGTGATGCATTGAAAAAACTTGGAGTGGAAAAATCTGAAATCCGCGATGTTGATATCTTTGATGCAAATCCACCGAGAAGAACTCACCCAACACTTGCAGCCGTAAGAACTAAGAGACTAAAACAAGATCATAAGATTGATGCTCTTGGAGATAGTGTAGTACTAGGTAAAGATAGTAGTGAGTTGAAAGAAGAAGTAGCAAGCTCATTCAAGGGACAAGCTAAAGAAGAAACTCCAGTTAAAGAAGAAAGAGTTAATAAAAATAGAGAAGCGCGAAGAGAATTTGAAGAAAACTTCAATACACTTGAGAGAAGAAGCGATAAAATCGAAAAAGATAATCCTCTATATACTAAGAAAAATGAAAAATTAGATGGTATTTTTGATGAAATTCGTGACAAAGAAAGTAAAACTCATGAGAAAGAGACTCCTGAACTACAAGTTAGAGAACTTGATGCAGAAGGAAGTCGTCGTGAAAAACTTAAATATACTTCTGTAAATGATGTACTAGAAGGTGCTGAAGACTTATTTGAAGATGATATTGATAGAGTTAGTAAAAAACTTGTAGGTGACAGGTTTGAAGGAAGTCAGGAAGCTACAGAAGATGTAGAAGACTTTAGAAAAGGTTTATACGAAGGTAAAAAAGCAGATAGTTTACAAGAAAAAACAGCATTAGATGAGCTAATTGAGACTGAAAATATAGATGTTTCACCGAAAAAAGAAGAAACTTTACCAGAAATAGAAGAACTAAATGAAAATCTAGAAGATTTAAGAAAAGACAAGAAAGAAGAATCTTATGTTGATTTAGTTCAAGAAGCGGCTAAGATAGAAGATATCGAAGTTGAAGACTATGAAGAACTTAAAGAAGTTAAAAAAGATAGATTATCAGGTTATAGCGATTACCACTTAGATGAAGAGGAAATCGAAGAACTTGAAGAGCAAAATTACCTTGAAGAGTCAGTTGATTCAGTAAATATCGATAGCTTATTAAGAGAAGTTTCGCCAAACAATAAGATTGTTAAAGTTACTAATGATGTAGATAAGTTTACTGATGAAAAAGTTGTTCCTAAGGAAGTTGCAGAGAAGAGATTAGAAGACGTTAAAGCTCATCGAGAAGTAAAAGAAGAGGATGAAGTAGAACGTGGAATCGATTATACAGAAAAATTATATACTAATGATGTTTCTGAATACTTTGATAAAGGTAATGGTACTAAATTAGGGGAGTATAAAACAGTTGATTACGGTTATAGACCTGTGAGTAAAGAGAAAATAGAAAATAATCAAAAAATACTTGATGCTATTTTGAAAATACTCTTCATCAGGATTATCGGCGCCAACTAAATCAGTAACGAGCCAAATGATGAGTTCGAATACTATCACACCAAAACCACGTAACGTAGGTAAATTCAAACCATCACCAGTTTACTCATCTGTATATGGTTCAGCAACACGCAATACTGCTGAAAGTTCGAATAAACAGGTAGGTATATCAACTACAGGACTATCTATTAATGATCCTGTAAAAACTACTATTCCAGAAGTAAAAAAAACTGAAACACAATCAGCAGAAAAAAAAACAGTAGAAGCTAAAAAAGTAGAAAATTCAGTGCAAAGTAATGCAAGTATCTATAAAGAAATAGCTTCACAAGAGGAAACTGTTTGGAATATAGGTTCATCAAAACGTGTGCCTAAAAATAAGGTGAAAAGTAAAAAATAATGGCTCTTTGTCAAATTCGGGGCATGGAGAAAAATAGGAAATGAGATCGTAGGCAGTATTTTGCTGCTTAGATTTTTTCTTACTTTCACTAAGTTTAACATTATTTTTATATTCAGAAACAAATAATCTAGACATAATTAAAATGCGTAATCTGAA
>CAKMQF010000137.1 GCA_927911745.1 uncultured Gemella sp. | reverse complement strand
AGTGATGCTGCAGTAACTATAGATAGTACTCAACAAAATAGCAAAGTTATGTACTAAATGGCTTCAGTGTTTACATTTTTTAGGATATTTGTACTTCCATGAGATATATCATACAATGTTTAACAATAGAGAAATAGATATTGTTTATGGATTCATTATTTCATTAATTTATTGTTTTAGGTCTAATGATAGTCAGATTGATTTTTGTATATTTCAACTACATATCATTCCAACCTCATCATTTCACGACTGCTAGAAAAACAGCCAAAATAATATTAAATAGAAAATTCGACAAAGATAACTACTCTAGATTCAGTTACTCTTTAATTGCTAGTTTGTGCGGTATTCACGGTACAGTAACACTTGCTACAGCTCTTATGATTCCAGTTGTAACAGCAACTGGAGAAAACTTCCCACTTAGAAACACCATCCTATTCATTGCGAGTAATGTCGTGTTACTAAGTATTGTTATCGGTACACTCGCCCTTCCACTTGTTGTTAAAGGAGAAGATGAAGAAAAAGAATATACTCAGTACTCTCTTCGTGAAAAAATCTTAGAAGGAACACTTGAAGAACTAAAAGAACGTGATATTTCTAAAAAAATCTATCGAAGAAAAAGTTGCTTATGCTTTTGAAATAAAAAGTTTACACGAAATGAAAGCATACTTTAGAAACATGCACACTGGAAGATTTAAAAATGCTAGTGAAGCACTAGCATTACACAAAAAAAATAATGAAAGCACAAGACAAAGCTCTTCCTGAAATACTTAAGGACAATCCTAACATCGATCAAATATTGGAAATTTCTAAAATCATGCAACTTAGAAAATCTTTCTTATTTACTTATTCAATACCAAAAAGTCTACTTCTTAATTTGAGAATATATATAAAAGAATCTAGTCTAAAACGTCGTTTAACTCGTCATTTTGTAGCTAAAGATCTAACTCCAGAATTTTATGAGAAACTTAAAGAAAAAGTTCCAAAAAGAAGAAAAGTTAACTTCGTCAATAAATTAGATGAAATTAAACAAAGAGCCGAAGCTTCTTCTAGCCAAATTCAAGCTATTATTGATTGTTCGCCTACAGTAAGAGACGCACTTCTTGATATAACTTATAAGGTTATTGATGAAAAGTGTTCAGATGAAAATACTGCAGAATTCGTTAAAGATGTATATAGATACTATTCATTCACCTTATTTGAAGTATTTTTAGAAGATATCGATTTTGAAGAAGAACTTAAAGAACTTCAAATGGAAGCAGTTCGACTTTTAAAATATAGAATATTAACGATGAGAAAATTAAACTATATTTCTCTAGAAGATTCTTATACTGCTCTTCGTGACTTAAACTTCAGTGAATCTATGATTTTCCCTCGTGAAACTGAAGAAGAATAAAATAAAAAAGCTGACCTCAACTTAGATTATTATCTAAACTCTGAGGTCAGTTTTTATTTAGGTTGTTTTTTATTTTTTAAATTCTACGACAAAATCGTAACCACGTTCTGTTTTTGCTCCGAAGTAGGCATCAGTTACTTTATATCCTCGTTTTTCTACTTTAGCGATTTTCCCTTGAATTGCTGCTTTTACCTGCGCTTCTGTAGCATTTTTTGGAAGTTTTATAGTAGTATCTCCATCTACATCCAATGCTCCAGCTATTCCTGGTAAAGTTTTCAAGTTGAAGTAAATATTAACATCTACAGTTTCTTGTCCTTCTGCTGATCTTTTAGCTCTTTTTTGAACTAATGGTGCTTTTCTAAAGCCTGTATTGTTAGCTGATGTAGATTTAGATTCTTTTGTGAATTCTACAACATAGTCATAGCTATCTCCACCTTCAACGATTTGATCTAAATCTGTAGTTGAAGTAACTTTAAAGCCTTGTTTATTTAATTTTTCAATTTGAGATTTTGTTTTTTCTTCAATAGCTTTCTTAATTTCTTCTTTTGTAGCATTTCCAGATAAAGTTAACATATTATTTTCTCCTACTTCACCTAGTGCTCCGGCTATATCTTTTAGATTTGTTAGATTGTAATAGATATTTATTTGTTTTGTTTTATTTGATAAATCTCTTTTTACAACTTTTTTAGCTCTTACTTGAACTTCTGGTGCAATTCTAAAGCCTGTAGTTCCTGTTTTCTCTTTAGTGAAAGTAACTACATAATTAAAGTTCTTCACGTTAGTATCTTGCTCGAATACTATTTCTTCTTTTACTTTATATCCATGTTTAGCTAATTCTTGAGCCTTAGCTTGAATTTTTGCTTTAACTAATTCTTTCACTTCATCTTCAGTTGCTGAATTTGAAATAGGTACTGTATTATTTTCTCCTGGATCAGATAAAAATCCATTGATATCTTGCATTCCGTCATAATTATAACTTATGTTTACCGTACCGTCTGGTTGATTTGCCGCACGCGCTACTCTCCTTGCTCTAACTTGAACTTCTGGTGCTTTTCTGAAACTAGCTGTACCCTCTGAAGTTGAAGCGGGTTGTGTTGGAGTTACTGGTGAAGTTGGTCTTTCTTCAGTGACAGGCTGTGTCGGAGTTGTTGATGTAGCTTCACCTGAACCATGACCTATTGCTGTACTTCCATTGTCAATAGTAGTACCTTCATTACGGCCATTTGTTAAATTATCTTTGTTATAGTTTGGTGCTGGTAATTCTTCACCTGGAACATTAATCTCATCAATCTTGGTTTGATATTCATCCGTAGCATCTACTGCTGCATCGTGATCTTTAGCATTATTTATCGCTTCTAATCCTGCTTCTTTTAATTCTTTTAATTTAGCTTCTAACTTAGCTTTTTCTGCTTCATCTTTAACTTTTTCAATTTCACTAAGTTTTGAAGCAGCAATTTTTTCAATAACATCTTTTCCATCTTTTTTTGCTTCCTCGAGTTTTTCATCTTTAGGTGCTACTTCTTCAGACGGAGTATCTTCTTTTGGCGCCGGAGTCGTTGGCTCCTCCGCTTTCGGTGTTGGAGTTGCTGGCTCTTCTGCTTTTGGCGTTGGAGTTGCTGGTAATTCTTCACCTGGAACATTAATCTCATCAAT
>CAKMQF010000136.1 GCA_927911745.1 uncultured Gemella sp. | reverse complement strand
AACAAACTATATTAAAATAATTTAGTTTATGGTATAATTAATGTTGGGAAATAATCTTTTCATTTTATTCTTAATTATTAAATTATAAAAAGGAGGAGAAAGGTGGCAAGGATATCTAAACAAGATATTGATTATATTTTTGATAACATTGATATAGTCAGTCTAGTTAGTGAATACGTCAAATTAGAAAAAAGAGGACAAAACTACTTAGGATTATGTCCATTTCACAATGAGAAAACTCCATCTTTTACTGTTTCTCCTGAGAAAAAAATAGCCCATTGTTTTGGATGTGGTAAAGGTGGAAATATATTTCAGTTTGTATCGCTGATAGAAAATATTACATACAATCAAGCAATCGCTAAACTAGGAACAAGGTTAGGACTAGATATAGAGTCAAATGATAATAAAGAAGCTAGTTACGATTTAAACAATGAATTGGATATAATGTACTATGGGCACAGACTTTTAGCGGATTATTATAATTATATTCTACTAAATACAAAAGAAGCGGAAGATGCACTTAAATATTTATTAGATAGGGGACTAAGTGAAGATGTTATTAAACATTTTAATCTTGGCTATGCTCCTCGAGATAATAATATTGCTTTAAACTTTTTTAATTCGAATAAGATTAAT
The DNA here is from genome assembly GCA_927911745.1 of uncultured Gemella sp. GTDB lineage: Bacteria > Bacillota > Bacilli > Staphylococcales > Gemellaceae > Gemella. The sequence goes on along the minus strand of CAKMQF010000136.1, from coordinate 2,440 downwards.
TTGGATTTAATGGTTGAAGCGGGATTACTAGGAAAAAATGATAATGGAGATTATTATGATGTCTTTAAAGATAGAATAATGTTCCCTATAAAAAATAACCAAAATCAAGTTGTAGCATTTTCAGGAAGAACGATGTCTACGGATAAGAGTGTTCCGAAATACTACAATACGCATGAGACGAAAATTTTTGAAAAAAGAACAGTTTTATACAATTATTCAGATGCGCGTTCATTTATAGCTAAAGAAAATGAAGTGATTTTATGTGAAGGATATATGGATGTTATTAAAGCTCATCAAAATGGTATGAAGAATGCTGTCGCATTGATGGGTACAAACATAGATAATAATAAATTAAAAGAAGTTTTATCACTTGTAAAAAAAATAACACTTAGTTTAGATAATGATGAAGCAGGATCAAAAGCTCAGATAGAGATTGGAAACAGAATTATTCAAACAACAGACAATGTCTATAAGCTGAAATTTTCAGGTGCGAAGGATTTAGATGAATTTTTAACTGAAAAAAATACTAAAAATCCTGATTTTGATGTTGAAAATTATTTAAGAAATAATAAAGAACACTTTATTAACTATAAAATTGAATATTGCAAAAATGATTCTAAATCAAATATAGAACAACGTATCAAATATAAAAACGAAATACTTGTTAATATTGCTTATGTAGAAGATGAATCATTAAAATATATATTGCTTACTAATTTGGCAGAGGAGTTCGGAATCGAACGACAAGTTCTTCTTAAAGAATTAGGTAAGGTGAATGTGAAAAGGAAGAAAGCAGCAGTAGAGTGGGTGGCGCCGACAAACCCAGAACTGTTGTTTAGAACAACAAATTACGACAAGAAAATGTGTAAATTATTTAAATACTTTTTTGTCGATAGATCATTATTTGTGGAAAAATATAATGACTTAGAAAAATGTCAATTTCCTCAAGAAGCTTTTGTAAATCTAATGGATTATTTGGTAATATATTATAATAACAATTTAGAATTCCATATCCATAAATTTATTCACAGTATTGATGATGATGAAGTAGTACGGCTTGCAACATACATAGATGAAACAGATTTTCTAATTGAAGAAAATCCAACAGCTGATGTTGTAGGTGATTATATAATCTATTTTTCAAACAAAGAAATGACATTAAAAGAAATAAAAGATAGACTTAGAGTGGCTATTCAAGAAATGGATACTGAAACTCAAAAAGAATTACTATTAAAGTTAAAAAAATATAAGAAATAGAGGAGAAGAACATGGCTAAAAAAGTAAAAGATTTTGAAACAATTAAAAAAGAATTGTTAGAAAAAGGGAAAAACAAGGTGAGTTAACTCAAGAAGAAATCGTAGATGCTTTATCAAAATTAGATATTTCTTCAGAAGCAATGGATGATTTCTATGAGGAATTAAATAATGAAGATATTATTTTAATTAATGCTAATCACGAAGAAGAAGAGGAAGAAGAGTTAGACTTAGAAGATTTATCTGTTCCAGCAGGAATTAGAACTAATGACCCTGTAAGAATGTACTTAAAAGAAATCGGGAAAGTACCTCTATTATCAAAAGAAAAAGAATTAGAACTTTCTAAAATTATTGAAACAGGAACTGAAGAAGAAAAAGAACAAGCTAAAAAAGATTTAGCTGAAGCTAACTTACGTCTTGTTGTAAGCATTGCTAAACGTTATGTTGGGCGTGGAATGTTATTCTTAGATTTAATCCAAGAAGGTAACATGGGATTAATTAAAGCGGTAGAAAAATTTGACTACTCAAAAGGATTCAAATTTTCTACATATGCTACTTGGTGGATTCGTCAAGCAATCACTCGTGCTATCGCAGACCAAGCTAGAACTATCCGTATTCCAGTTCACATGGTTGAGACTATTAACCGTCTAATTCGTATTCAAAGACAATTACTTCAAGATTTAGGACGTGAACCAAAACCTGAAGAAATAGCTAAGAAAATGAATATGACTCCTGAAAAAGTTCGTGAGATCTTAAAAATAGCTCAGGAGCCAGTTTCATTAGAAACACCAATCGGGGAAGAGGATGATTCACATTTAGGAGATTTTATCGAAGATAAAGAAGCTCAATCTCCAGTAGAGCACGCTGCAAATGAACTTCTAAAAGAACAACTAGAAGAGATACTAGAGACACTTACTGATCGTGAGGAAAATGTATTAAAATTACGTTTTGGTCTAAAAGATGGTAAGACTCATACTTTAGAAGAAGTAGGTAGTGCGTTTGGGGTAACTCGTGAGCGTATTCGTCAAATCGAAGCAAAAGCTATTAGAAAATTAAAACACCCTTCTAAACTTAATAAACTAAAAGGCTTTATGGAATAATTCGAAAGTGTTAAGTTAAATGTAAATAGAAAAAATCAAGGTTAAGGTAATAGCCCTCCAAAATTTGGACAAATTTTGGAGGGCTAT
>CAKMQF010000135.1 GCA_927911745.1 uncultured Gemella sp. | reverse complement strand
CTATTCTATCATTTCTTCGAATGTTTGTCAAGAAGTTTTTTTTATATTTTTTTAAAAACTTTTGAACCGTTTACTTCGTTGAAATAATTGAGTTTGTCTTTCTTCAAGACTTTTATAAGTTTATCATTTCTTTTGTATTTTTGTCAAGAACTTTTTTTATAATTTCTTAACATTTAATATTTTGAAATGTTTGATTGTTCGTCTTCTTCTTGTGAAGACTTTTACTATTTTATCATCTGTTTTAGAACTTGTCAATAGTTTTTTTATATTTTTTTAAAAACTATTTTAACAGTTTATTTTGATGTGGTTGTCTTTATAAGACAGTAATTATTTTAGCATTTCTATTATCTTTTGTCAAGGTTTTTCTTAACATTAGTTCTTTAGAAATTCTTTATTGTTCGTCTTCTCTATCAGAAGACTTTTATTATTCTATCATTACTTTCATATTATGTCAACAAAATTTTTAATTTATTTTCATTTTATTTTTCCACACCATCTAATATGCTAATTATACCTTTATATAATAAGAAAGAGAGAATAGTTTCCTATCCTCTCCTTCTATTATTTCTACTATATATTGTAAAAATCAAATATAGTAACTGGTAAATTCCTTTTATGTTCTGATCTTAAATAATGTCCTTCTATTATTTCTTTTACATTATTAGGAACTTCTTTTCCTTCTAAGTAATCATCTATGTCATTATATGTTACTCCAAGTGCAACTTCATCTTCTAAAGCAGGACGATCTTCTTCTAAATCTGCAGTTGGTTGTTTCAGATATAAGTGTTCTGGACAATCTAACATTTTTAATAATGCTTTCCCTTGTCTTTTATTTAATCTATATAGAGGTACTATATCTGCTCCACCGTCTCCATATTTTGTAAAGAATCCAGTGATAGCTTCTGCTGCATGGTCAGTACCAACTACTATACCTTTATTCATAGTAGCAATAGAATACTGAGCTTTCATTCTTTCTCTTGCTTTCTCATTACCTTTCGCAAAATCAGTAATTTCTACACCTGCTACTTTTAATGAATTTACACTAGCATCTACCGCGTCTTTTATATTAACAGTAAATACTTTGTCCGGATTAATAAATTTTAATGCGTCGTTACAGTCATCTTCATCAAATTGTTCTCCATATGGTAGTCTAACGGCGATAAAGTTATACTCTTCACCTGTCTCTTCCCTCAATTCAGTAATTGCCATTTGACATAGTTTACCGCAAAGCGTAGAATCTTGCCCACCTGATATACCTAATACTAAACTTTTTATGAAGTTATTTTTCTTTATATAATCTTTTAGAAAATTGATAGTTAATCTTATTTCCTCTTCTACATTAATTTCAGGTTTACATCTTAATCTTTTTATTACTTCCTGTTGCAATGTCATATTATCACCTAATTATTTTGATTTTTTTTGTTACTCTTTCCAATATTTCTTTTCTATTTTCCCAACACTTAGTACTTAAGTCTACTGGATAGAATTCTGGATTTAGCAAACGAAGATACTCACTCCATAATAATTCTTTATTTTGTTGGAAATACTTAGCACTTTCTTGTACTGTTGGTACTTCATATACTAGCTTACCATTAACAAAAATATCTTCATGGATATCTATTGCTTTAAAGTTTTTCACTTCCTTAGCTAAGTAAGTATGAGTTGGATGGAAAAGTTTTATACTTTGTTCTGCATTCACATCTTCTTTTTCCAATGCAATGTAATCCCCTGCTGCCATACCTGTGTCTGTATTTATTATTCTATAAACTTTTTTTACACCAGGAACAGTCAATTTTGCAGGATTTTCTGAGACTTTTAGCCTGTCAATCATCTCGCCTTTATCATTTTCTAAACATGCAAGTTTATAAACAGCACCTAATGCAGGATTATCAAAAGCAGTTATAAGCTTTGTACCTACACCCCACGCATCAATACATGCACCCTCTTGTTTTAAGTGAGTAATCGTATCTTCATCTAAATCATTTGACGCTACTATTTTCGCATTAGGATAACCCGCTTCATCTAACATTTTTCTTGCTTCTTTTGATAGATATGCTATATCTCCTGAATCCAATCTAATACCATGGAAATTAATCTTATCTTTTAATTCATCCGCTACTTTAATAGCAGTAGGAATTCCAGAGCGCAATGTATCATAAGTATCAACTAAGAAATAACAATCTTTATGCGCAGCTGCATATTTCTTAAATGCAACTTCTTCATCTTCATAAGCCTGAACAAATGAGTGAGCATGTGTTCCGCTACATGGAATATTAAACAATTTTGCAGCTTTTACGTTACTAGTCGCATCAAATCCACCGATAATAGAAGCTCGCGTCCCCCATATTGCCGCATCAAATTCATGAGCACGACGAGTACCAAATTCCATACAAACTTCATCTGGGCATAAGTGCTTGATTCTAGCAGCCTTTGTAGCTATCAGTATTTGATAGTTAACAATATTCAAAATAGCCGTTTCCATTATTTGCGCTTGAATAAGTGGAGCTTCAATTCTCAAGAGTGGCTCATTAGCAAAGATAATTTCTCCCTCTTTTACAGAACGAATATTACCTGTAAATTTCATAGCACTTAGATATTCTAAAAAGTCTTCTTCATATCCTAATTCTCTTAAAAATTCTATATCAGAGTTTGAAAATTCAAATGAATTTACATAATCTATAATTTTGGCTAGTCCAGCGAATACTGCATATCCTCCACCAAAAGGAATTTTTCTAAAATACACATCAAAATATGACTTTCTCTCATGTATTCCGTCTTTAAAATATGCATATCCCATATTAATTTGATAAAGGTCGGTATGCAAAGCATCACCTAGATATTTTATTCATAATCTCCTCCGATTTATGTATATAATTAAATTTGTTACCTATTATATTAACATTTTAATACATTTTTAACAAATATTTAAACTTAAGTATAGTAAATTTAATACTAAAATCTCATTTCTCTATACTGTATCTTTTCTTTTATATTAATCATTTCTTATATTAATAGTAAGAAGTATTTTTTTATAAAGGAAGTGACTCAAAAATCGCAATTTCGGAGAAAAAAGATTTTGTCGAGTCCCCGTCGCACAGTTTATTAGATATCTAAAAAGCTTTTATAAAGCGAATTAGATATCAATAAACCACTGCGTCTTATGAGTCCTCATATACACTTGTTAAATTCAGGACTTTTTGAGTCAGCCTCATCATATAAAAGTTTTAAAAAAGAAGCAACAGAATGTTATCCTCTGTTACTTCTCTGATTATTAG
>CAKMQF010000134.1 GCA_927911745.1 uncultured Gemella sp. | reverse complement strand
CTCCTACTTTACCTGAGGTGAAAAATGTTGAGAAACCTGTTGGAAGCTGTCAAACCAGCTCCAGTTATCCCTACTCCTTCTTTACCTGAAGTGAAAAACGAAGAGAAACCAAAAGTAGAAGAAACAGTTGTAAGACCTAGCGTTTTATCATTTGCTGGTGTACAATTTGAAACTAGTGATGGATTTATTTTATCTGATGAAAGTATAATAACACCAACTTCAACAGGTATTTTAGTAGTTCATAGTGGGCATCAACATTTTATATTCTACAAACAATTAGTTAATTCTAAGTGGGAAAAACTTATTCCTCATCAATATTTGAATAAAGCAAAAGATGAGTATGCTGAATTAGAAAAAGAAGTTAATGACAAAATTAATTATCTTTCTAAAAAGAATAATATAGCTAAAGATAAATTTAGTTATGTTATTACTTCAAACGGGGATGCAATTTCATACAATGGAAAAACGGAATTGTTAAAAGATATAAATATCAAAGAAAATATAGAGACGAATAATTCTAATACTCTAGACACTGAAGTAAATAATTCTTCAAATAATAATTCAAGCAATAATTCTGCAACTACTAATACAGAGACACCGAATAATTCAGCAGAAGGGAAAAATGAAAATTCAGCAGAGGAAAGAGAAATTGAAGAAAAAATTGACTATGTCGCTAAACAATTAAATATAGATAAAAGTTCTATAAAATTAATTGAAACAGCAGAAGGTAAAGCGTTGGTATATCCACATGGAGATCATAGCCATACTATATTGATTAAAGACATAGATATATCAAAACCTTTGGCAGATCCACATAGTAATTCGGGAGCTGAGACGCTGAAAAAATTAGGATTCGATGATGATATTATTCATGATATTCAACATGCATCAGCTGATACTGATTTTCCTACACACGAGACAAATGTAGAGAAAATGAAAGAGTGGTTGAAAACTGTTAAGTATCTAAACATAGGTCAAAACAAAGATCCACTTAAAAGAAATGGATTGGATCTTATGCCAAATATTGAAGTTCTAGGTATTGGATATACTTCTATCGATGACATAACACCTGTTTATAAATTCAAAAAATTGAAACAATTATATGTATCAAGAACTGGTATTAAGGATTATTCATTTATAAAAAATATACCAACACTAGAAGGGATTGATTTCTCGGAAAATGATATACAGGATATCTCATTCTTAAAAGATTATCCGAACTTAAAATTAGTATCTGCTGCAGGAAATAATATTGAAAATATAGATGTACTAAAAAATCTTACTAACTTAGAGTCGTTGAACTTAGACAATAATAAGATTAAAGATATTTCAGCTCTAAAAGATTTAAATCACTTAAAAGCAGTTAGTCTTGAAAATAATAATATTACAAAATTAGATGCATTGAGTAACAAAAATGAATTAGAACGTTTATTCTTATCTAACAACAGTGGTTTAGAATTAGCAACTCTTAAAAATGATAGTTTAGAGCAATTAACAGTAAACAATACTAATATTAGAGACTTAAGTGTTGTTTCTAACTTGCCTAAGTTGAAAAAAATAGTGGCAATGATAATAAAATAACAACATTATCTCATTTGAAAAATGCTAAAGTTTTAGAAAGTGTAGAAGTTAACAATAATAAGATTGACAGTTTAGATTTTGAGAATAGTACAATTACAAGTCTAGAAATTAAAAACAATAAACTAGAGGATATTAACAATATTCATAAACTATCTGCGCTTGAGAATCTAGATGCTAGTGGAAATAAAATTACTGATTTCCCATCTAATAAACAAAATAAATTAATTAATCTAACAGTAAATAACAATGTTATTAGATCGATGGAAAATATAAATAACCTTACAGCACTAAAATACTTAACAATGTCAAATAACTATGTATCTACATTAGCATTAAAAGAAAAGAATAAAACTTTAGAATACTTAGATATAAGTCATAATAATGTTCCAAAAGAAGAGTTAGAAATTCCAAGTGGTGGGAATATTCCAAAAGGAATAATGAGTAATTTTGAAAAAGTCGAAGGTGGAGACATAAAAGAAAATTATACTTTATCTGCAGACTATATTACAGAACAGGCAGAAAAACTACAGGAAGAGATATTAAAACTTAAAGATGAGAAAAAATTAGCTCCAGAAGTAGCGGATGAATTAAAACAAAAAGCTCGTATTATCTATCTTGATATGTCTTACAGTGTAGATCAAAGTAGAAATAAACAGATTGATTTAGAAAAACAATTGAGTGCAATAAGAAAACAAGTTAAAGATAACCTAGTCACTCCAACTGCTGAGGATGCGAATAAAGAAACTCCAGTAACGGAGCCGTCTAATACTGAGGCAAACCATGATTCAGAAACACATAATCATACTGAAACTGAAGAACATAATTTTGTATTTGATGTGAATAATATAGTTAGTGAAGAAGGTGATGGGTATATTGTAAAACATGGTGATCATAATCACTTTGTTAAAAAATCTGATTTATCAGCTAAACAACTAGAAGAAGCAAAAGAATTTTTAGCTAAAAAAGGTGAAGCAACAACAACCGAAGATAAAGCAACTATAGATAGTAAGAAAAATTATATTTCACTATTTTACGGAATAAATGAAAGTGATATTACAGTTGATAATAACACATTAGTATTTAATTATAACGGTGTTCCTAATCGTCTTGCGCTTAGTGATATAACTGTTCCAGTGATGAGCTCAGATTTAGAAGGAGATTTTGAAAAAGAAATAACAGCATTGGCAAGCAGTATGAATACAACAGTTGAGCATATTCAGGTGCAAGACGGACAAATGATAGTAAATCATGGTGATCACAACCATTATTATCCGATTAAGAGTCCTGGATGGAGACTATATAATCAAAACAAAATACCTTATATAGATATTCCTAAAGTAAATGGAAATATTGATGAAGCTGTAGTCAATAGCAGATTAACAGAATTAGAAAATAAAGCCCAAACTGTACTTGCTAATAATCCAGCGAAATTAAGAAAAGTACTAAATTGGTTGAATAACTTTAGAGAAGTTAGCTTAGCCTGGCATGTTACAGCAACAGATGGTTATTTACAAGCATTAGATAAGTTTGAAAAAACTCAAATAGATATATAGTCTATATTGCAACTTAAAAAGTAGTGAATTGAGAGGCGAGAATCTTAATTCACTACTTTTTATACTTTAGTAAAATTAAGAAATGCCAAGAGAGATCTTTTAGACTCTCTTGGCATTATCATGAAAAGAAAAACTATATTTTAATAGGATACAAAACTAATCTCTTTCAATTTTTGTGATTCCGCGCATGTATGGACGAAGAACTTCTGGTACTGTGATAGAACCATCTTCATTTTGATAGTTTTCGATTATAGCCGCTAGACAACGTCCTACCGCTAATCCAGAACCATTTAATGTGTGAAGGAATTCAACTTTTCCAGTGTCTTCACGTTTGAAACGCATATTTGCACGACGTGCTTGGAAATCTGTACAGTTTGAACAAGAACTGATTTCTTTATAAGCGTTATAACTTGGTAACCAAACTTCGATATCATAAGTTTTAGCACTAGAGAATCCAGTATCTCCAGAACATAATGTAATTACACGATATGGTAAGTTTAATTTTTTAAGAATGTTCTCAGCGTGTCCAGTCATTATTTCTAATTGTTCATATGAATTTTCAGGTTTAGCGAAACGAACCATTTCTACTTTATTAAATTGGTGAAGACGGATTAATCCACGAGTATCACGACCAGCGCTTCCTGCTTCAGATCTGAAACAGATACTGAATGCTGTAACACCTTTTGGTAACATATCTTCAGTTAAGATTTCTCCATTGTAGTAGTTTGTTAATGGAACTTCTGCAGTAGGTATAAGAGTTAATCCTTCAGACTCAACTGTATATACATCTTCAACGAATTTAGGGAATTGACCTGTACCGAATAGAGCAGTTCTATTAACTAATTGAGGTACCATGAATTCTTCGTATCCATGCTCAACAACGTGAGTATCAATCATAAAGTTGATTAATGCACGTTCAAGAAGAGCCCCAGCTTTTTTGTAGTATACGAATCTACTTCCAGAAATTTTAGCTGCACGTTCGAAATCAGCAATATCTAATTCTTCAACTAAATCCCAGTGGGCTTTTGGTTCAAAATCAAACTCTCTTACTTGTCCGATACGACGAACTTCGATATTCTCATCTTCGTTTTCTCCAATAGGAGTCTCATCAGAGATAAGGTTAGGGATTCTAATGATTTTCTCGTTAATTTCTTCAGCGATTTGTTTAACTTCAATATCACGAGTTGTAATTTCATCAGAAACGTGTTTCATATCTGCAATTACATCTGAAGCATCTTCACGTTTTCTTTTTAAGATAGCAATCTCTTCACTTTTTTTATTGCGAAGTGCTTTTAAATCTTCTACTTGAACAAGTAGCTCACGACGTTTTTTTATCTAAGTCGATAAGTAAATCAACTACATCTGTTTCTAAGTTTCTTGCTGCTAATTTTTCTTTTACCATTTCAGGGTTTGCTCTGAATAATTTAATATCTAACATAATTGTATGCTCCTTCTAAATAATTTATTTTGATTGAATTTTTACAAGTAAAATAAAAAGTCCCTTACGTCAAAGACGCAAGGGACGATTAATTTCTATACCGTGGTTCCACCCAAATTCAATCTAAAAGATTCTTGAAATTTAATTTGATATTATTTATAGTAGAATTTTAAAATAAACAATAAGTACTTTCAGCGTTTGTACTCTCTCTGGGAATGTTCTTAGATTAAAACATGTCTATAATCAAATTTTATATATTTATTTAATATAATTTTACTCTATTTTTATCTTTTTTGTCAAGTATTTTTAGATTATTTTTCTTCCGTTGAATTATTTGAAGTTTCTTCTGTTGGTGTAGTTGTATTGTTAGAAGTTCCTTCTTTTTCTGTGTTGTTTTTTGGTTCTACTGTAGTTGTATCACTATTGCTATTAGAAACTTCATTTTCTGAGTTAAGAGTCGTACTATTTTCATTTCCTGTTGAAGGTTCTTTTGGTTTAGCACTTGCTAATAATGCAGCAAGTAATCTGTCGATATCATTTATTAATATCGTTTCAGATTTTCCACCAAGTGTGAAGTTCACCGCTTTTCCATATGGTGTTTCAATAACATTTAATGAATCTGGAGAAAGTTTAAAGATTCCTGCAAGTAAGTTTACTTTTGCAGTTTCTTCTGGAGTAAGTTCTACTTTTTTATTATCTGTCGTATTATTTTCTTCTTTAGGTGTACTTACTTCACTGTTAGGTTGATTTCCAGTATTACTGTCATTATTTGTGTTATTGTCTTTTTCTTCTTCTGGTTTTGCTTCAGTAGTTGGTGTAGTAGATTCAGATTTCTCTGTTGGTTTATTTGCATATTTTTCAAAATCTGCTTTATCATATTTTGCATTAGAGAATTCAATTGGGAATGAAGGATCGTTAGCTTCTTTAGAGAATTGATCAGCTGAAGAACGAAGAGTTGCACCATCACTGTCAGTCTCATTTAATTTATTATAGTTTTCACCGAATTCTACTTTTGAACTTTCATTGTGTTCTAGCGCGTAGTGAAGAGCGTTTTTAGCATTAATAAGTCTTGTTACAAGTGTTCTCATTGGTGTTCTAGTGATGAATGCTTGAGATTCATAAGAATCTTTTATAAGAGAAGCAAGTTCTTCACGTAGTTGGTTATCAATTTTATCACTATCTATATTTTCTAAGAAGTATTTAATGTAACTTACAGTTGTAATACTTTCACGATCTTCGAATTTTTGAAGTTCATCTAACATATGACTAACTTTGTTTAGTGTATTAGCATCTTTATTTGAGCTAGCTTCATTTAACTCGTTAGTTAAGTCAGTTTTTTGAAAGACCATATTTTTCAATATCAGTATCTTTGATTCTATTTAGTAGAGTATTATATTTTTTAACTAATTCATCATTTTTAGAAGTATCCGCATTAGCTTCTTCTTGAATGTATTTTTTATCAAAATTATTTAACATTTCAAGGTAACCGTTAGTAGAGTTAGTTGGTAATTCTTCTATTGTTGCACGTAATTGATCTAGTGCACGATTTACACGGTTTGCTTGTTTTTTATCATTGCTGTGTTTAGCAAGGTTATTAGCTTTAAGTTCCTCGATACGTTTGAATACAGCTTCTTTATCGAAGTCTCCAGAAACATAGTTTCCTGTGATATTAGGAATTCTATTTTTGTAATAGATGTCTGCTCCTTTAGATAAAATTTTAACAAAGTGATCATGATCTCCATGAGGAATTACAAATTTATCTCCATCACGTCTAATTTTATCTGCAGGAATACCTGTACGTTTTGATAAGGCAAGTAATTCATTTTCAAAATCCACTTCATCATCACCTGTAACCTCTGGAATATGGAATTTCTCACGAGGAATTAGGTATGGGTGAATATGTGTTGGATCGTAAGCGTGAGCTGGTTCATTAAATACGAAGAAATCTTTTGTAACTTTAACAGCTTCTTTTGGTACACCATAGACTTCAGCGATGTAATTAATTTGTTTTTGAATTTCTTCAGTAATATTTACGTCAGTCTCATCAATATGAATTGCATTTAATAGTACAGTGTGACTATGATCACCATGAGGATAAGTTAATGCTTGACCGTTTTCAGTTTCTACTAATTTAATAAGTTTAGGATCAATTCCTAGTATTTTAGCAAGGTGATTAATTTTTTTAGTCACTTCTTCAGAATAATTTTCTTTATTTTCTGTATTATTTTCTTCTTTGTTGTTTTCTACTGGCTTTTCAGTAGGTGTCTCAGTTACATCGTTAACATTAATATTATCTAATAATGTTGTTTTACCATCATATGAAAGAGCATCTCCTTGAGCTGTAGATACATATTTAATTGTGTTTTTATCGATGTTATTTTTTCTTGATAAGTAATTTATTTTTTCAGTTACTTTATCTTCTAATTCTTTATACTCTTTTTTAGCTTGTTCTAAATATTTTTCAGGAATTAATTTTTCAAATTTAGAATTCACTAGTTGTTTATAGTATACAAAGTGTTGGTGTCCATTATGATCAATCACTAATCCTAATGAAGTCGGAGTACCAACAGTATTATCATTTAAAACAAATCCATCACTAGTTTCAAATTGAACACCAGCAATGATAAGACGCTAGGTCTTACAACTGGCTCTTCTACTTTTGGTTTCTCTTCGTTTTTCACTTCAGGTAAAGAAGGAGTAGGAATAACTGGAGCTGGTTTGACAGCTTCAACAGGTTTCTCAACATTTTTCGCCTCAGGTAAAGAAGGTGTAGGGATAACTGGAGCTGGTTTGACAGC
>CAKMQF010000133.1 GCA_927911745.1 uncultured Gemella sp. | reverse complement strand
GTGCAAATTAATTTTAAAACTAAAATTTAAAAAATCTATTTAAAATTAAAGTAACTATAACTAATACCTTAATGTAATAAATATTATATTAAAAAAATTATTGAAATAGGATAGTTAGAATAAACAGCTAATAAAAAAAACTATATACGCTTACTGTCAAAGTGCAGTGGAAGGAGAGTATTAAAAGCATATAAAATATGTATTTTATACTAATAAGAAATTTTAGATAAGAACTGATTATTAAATAGGTATAATTAAACTTTATTTTATCCTAAATTTAAAATAATAAGTATTTGTTTTATTATTGTATTGTGAAATACACAACTTAGTTTGCTTTTACAGAAGAACGCAAAAGTGAAATATTATGAAAGTATTAAAAAGTTCTATTGAGTTATTTTTTTCTCTTTTATTATTAATAATTGCTGTTCCAATTTGTATTCTTGCATGTATTGCTATTTATGTTGAGTTACGCGTGAATCCAATATATACACAAAAACGTGTCGGATTAAATGGTAGAGTTTTTAAAATATATAAACTTAGATCAATGTATATCGATGCTGAAAAAGATGGGCCAAAATGGGCAAGTGAAAATGACGAAAGAATTACAAAAGTAGGACGAATAATTAGAAAAACACGAATTGATGAGTTACCACAACTGGTTAACATACTTAAAAGAGATATGTCTTTTATTGGTCCTAGGCCAGAAAGACCAGAATTTATAAAAGAATTTATTAAATATATCCCCGATTTTAATGATCGTCTTTTGGTAAAACCTGGTATTACAGGATGGGCTCAAGTTAATGGAGGATATTCATTAACTCCAAAAGAAAAATTAGAATTTGACAAGTATTATATTAAAAATAGAGGATTTAAATTGGACTTGTTGGTTTTAATAAAAACTATTATAGTTATTTTTACAAGACATGGTGCAAGATAGAAAGAACATAAAAAACTTGAGGAGAAAAAAATGAATTTATTAAATAATAATATTACAAGAGTATTTAATTTTTTTAAGAAGAAACTTTTGGTTTTAATGATATTTATATTAAGTGGAGTGGCTGCAGTAAGTGCGTATACTGTATTTGGTATTACTCCTGTTTATAGTGTATCATCTACATTAATAATGAAAAGTTCTAGTGATAAGAATGACGATTCTCATGCTTTAACATCTATTAATTTATTACAAAGACAAGTGAAAACATATCTAGAAATATCAGAATTACCAAACATTAGAGAAAAAACTAATAAATCACTTGATCTAACTGGAAATGAGATTAAGAATATTAAATCAATAAAGCTTACTAATGATTCAGGTTCACAATTATTAACACTTACAATACGTTCAACCGACAGGGAATTGGCTGAACGCTATGCAAAACAATACATAGTTGACTATAAATCTTTCGCTGCTGAAAAGATTGGAAGAGATGATTTGTCTATAGTTACTGATGTAGTAGGTAGTTCTAATCCTGTATATCCAAGTTTATGGAAAATATGTTTATTTCTTTTATAGTATTTTTATTTATTGGAATCAATATTATATTTGTTCGTTTTGTAATGAGTGACTCAATAGATTCATTAGACGATTTGGAAGAATTATCAGGTGTTTCTGTATTAGGTATGATTCCTACTGTGAAAGAAAAAGAAAGAAGGTAAAATTATGTATATTGAAGTTATTCATAATAGTAAGTCTATTGCATCAGAATCATATAGAACTCTAAGAAGTAATATACAGTTTTCGAATTTTGGAAAAAATTTGAAAATAATTGTAATAACAAGCGCAAATCCTAATGAAGGTAAAAGTGAAGTTAGTATAAATCTTACTGCTGCTCTTGCTCAACAAGGTAAAAAAGTTATTTTAATTGATGCTGATATGAGAAAACCAACTCAACATAAATTAATAGACAAGAGAAATAATACAGGCTTAAGTAAATTAATACTAGGAGAAATAAGTGAGGATGCAGTTAGTCATTTAAATGTAAATGATGTGGAATTCGACGTTTTAACATCGGGACCAGTTCCGCCGAACCCATCAGAAATGTTGGTAAGTTCTACTATGGAAGATATTTTAAATTCTTGTATAGATAATTATGATTATATAATAGTAGATACACCACCATTATTGGCTGCTACAGATGCTCAGATAATGGCTAGAGTTGCGGATGCAACTTTATTAGTTGTTGATATGCAAATTAGTAAACGAAAACAGATTATAGAAGCAAAAAAAAGATTGAATAATGTTGGAGCTAGACTTTTAGGAGTTGTCGCCAATAAACTAGAATTACATGAAAATAGCTATTACCACTATAATTATAAATAAAATTATTAAATCAATTATAAAAAGAAAATAGCTTAGAAAGGAGTAGGAATGTTATTATATATTTTTATTTTTGTATATCTTGTAGTGTTGTCTTCAATATATATGTACTATGAAGAAAAAAAGATGAAATTAAATTTCTAACAATTCCTACTTTTATTTCGTTTTAGTATTTGATGGATTTAGAAAATCTAGTGTAGGAGGAGATCTTAGTTTTTATGTAGGTGTATTTAAAGTAGCATTCTTTACAAATACCAGAACTATCAAATATTTTTTAATTCAAGATTTGAAATTGGATATATCCTATTCAATAATTTATTAAGATCAATTACTGATAGCTATACTATATTATTATTTTCTTTCGCTATAATAACATTATTTATTTGGTTTTATGTATTTTGGAATTACTCTCAGAATATTTATATTAGTTTAATGATATATTTTAGTTCTCTTGGGATGTTATTATATTCTTTCTCTAATATTCGTCAAGGTTTATCAATTTCTATTGGTTTATTGGGATTCCATTATTTTGTAAAAGAAAAGTATATAAAAGGCCTACTTTGTATTTTTTATTGCCTCATTGTTCCATATAACAGGAATAATTTGTATACTATTCCTGTTAGTTAGGAAGATTCATTTGAGTTTAAAATTTTTTATTGTTGTTATTCTAGGATTAATATTAACATTTCCCTTATTAAAAAAATTTTCAGAAGCATTTGTTAGTATATTCCCCCAATATACTTCATATTTAGAATCGTCTTGGTTCTTAGAAAGTTATAAACTTGCGCCTGTTATATTGTCTATAGTTTATGTTATATTTTTTGTGATTGGAGAGATAATCTTAAAGGATAGTAAACTAACTGAATCAGAGGAATATATTAGGATATTGTATTTTTGTTATTTAATATTTACAATCACAACAATGCAAACTAGTCTTTTAAGTAGATTCGCACATTATTTTTCACCATTTGCTGCGCTGTACGTTCCTATGTTTATACAGAAAGTACCAGATAGAAGAATCAAGTGGGCATTGCTCTATTTAATAATTATAGTGTATTCTATATTTTTATTTGTAATAGTATATTATAAGGCAGATTGGTATAATGTTGTTCCGTATCGTTCAGTTATTGTAGATTGGTTAGTAGGGAAGGAGATTTAGGATAGATTATGGAGTTTTCAGTTTTAATAACAGTATACGAAAAAGAAAAACCTTATAATTTAAGAAAAAGTTTGTTATCTTCATATAGACAAACTATTAGACCAACAGAAATTATTTTAGTTTGTGATGGGGAATTAACTCAAGAATTATATAATGAGATAGAACAAATAAAAAGTGAAATTCCAATTTTGAAAGTTTATCAATTACATAGTAATGTAGGCTCAGGACCAGCATCTTGTTTTGGAGTAAAAAAAATGTAATACAGACCTAATTGCAAGAATGGATAGTGATGATTATTCTGAAGAAACACGTTTTGAAAAACAAATTAAAGCCTTTGAAGAAAATCCAAATCTTATTATGGTTGGGACTAATATTCTAGAAAAAAATACAGAGTTTACAGCTTTTAAAACAGTTCCTGAGAAAACAGAAGAAATAAGAGAATATTCTAAGTTTAGAAATCCGTTTAATAATCCTTCAAGTATGATGAAAAAGGAATATATCTTAAAAGTAGGTAATTATAGGAAGTTTAGATACTTAGAGGATTATGATTTAACAATGAGACTTATACATGATAATCCTACAAAAGATTTTCTGAATATTCAAGAGCCTCTAGTAATTATGCAAACAAATAATTCAAGTTATCTTCGTAGAGGAGGATTACTTTATGTGAAAACAGAATTCTTCTTACAGATAGATTTTTATAAACGAGGTTATATATCAAAAGTTGAATTGTGTCGAAATATTTTTATACGTAATATTGTCAGAGTGATGCCTAATTCTATGAGAAAATTAATTTATAAAAAGAAAATGAGAGAAAGTATAGAGGTGAAGAATACTATATGAAAAAAGTAATTACATATGGAACATTTGATTTATTACATTATGGTCATATTAACCTACTAAGAAGAGCAAAATCTTTAGGAGATTATCTTATAGTCGGATTATCTACTGATGAATTTAATAATAAAGAAAAAAACAAAGAATGCTACTTTGATTTTGAAAACAGAAAATTACTTTTAGATGCTGTTAGATATGTTGATCTTGTAGTTCCAGAAGAAAATTGGGAACAAAAAATTTCTGATATACAAAAATATAACATCGATGTCTTTGTAATTGGAGATGACTGGAAAGGCAAATTTGATTATTTGAAAGACCTTGGTGTAGAGGTTGTCTATCTTCCTCGAACAAAGGAGATATCTACATCTAAAATAAAAAATGATTTGAATCGCAGGTGATAGAATGAAATATCGTGTTATACATGTGACGGGTGGAGTAAGAAATACTATCAGTGGAGTGCAAAGCTTCATAAAAAATCACATTAAGACAGATGATGAAGAATTTGAATATATGGTTGGTGAGTCTAATGGTGATTCTCATTTTCCTTTTAATAAATACTTAGATGAAAAAGAAATTAAAAGAATAGTTTTCCCTTCTTTAAAAGTCCCTAACATGGTACGTTACACAAGAGAATGCAAAGAGTTTTATGAAAATAACAGGATTGATATTCTTCATGTACATAACCCTATTACTGCTTTTATTCATAATTATTATGCTAAAATAAATGGTGTTAAGGTACGTATTTATCATAATCATAGTAGTCAATTTTTCGGATACTATTCTAAAAAGTATTCGCAATAGATTTTTAGTTTTCTTAGCTTTAAAAAATGCTACGCATCGTGCGTCTTGTGGAAAATTAGCGGGAATAAAAATCTTTGGCAAGAAAGATTTTCAGATAGTTCCAAATGCTATTGATATTAACAAATATAAATTTTCACAAAAATATAGAAAAGAAATCCGAGAAGAATTTCATCTAGAGGAACATCAAAAAGTAGTAGGAATGATTGGTATAATAAATCGATTTAAGAATCAGAACTTTTTGATTGAAATTGCTAAAAAATTACCAGAGGTAACTTTTTTGTTAGTTGGAGAAGGACCGGATCGTATGGCTCTTGAACAGAATAGTAAAGAATTAATTAATGTTATCCTTACAGGGAAAAGAGAAGATGCATATAAGTTTTACTCAGCTTTTGATATTTTTGCATTTCCATCACTTTATGAAGGATTTCCGATGGTTTTGATTGAAGCGCAATGTTCAGGAGTTGATATTATAATGAATGAAACGATAGACTCAACAACTCAAGTTGCTAATAATATTTGTACTGCTTTGCCATTAGATAAGAATAAGTGGATAGATTATATACAGAACGTGCAAGTCACGAACAATAAGAGAGACTTTGATGAACGATTAATGGCTTTTGATATCAATGAAAATATTAATAATCTAAAAGAAATTTATCAGAAAGGTTTGAAGAAGTAATATGAATAGAAATTTAAAAGCATTATTTTTCAAAATAAATGACTTTACTTCTAAATTAAATACAATGATTCCTAAAAAAAGGAATAGAATCGTTATATATTCAAACTGGGGTTTTAGAGATAATATTAGAACCTTGTATCAATATTTAGTTGATAATGGCTACCAAGATAAATATGAAATAGTATGTTCGTCTAATAATTTTTATCATTTGAAAAAGGGTAGAAGGGTAAAATTTGTTTCTATTTATAGAGGATTGTACTATTTTTTAACTTCAAAATATTTCTTTTATTCATTTGGTAAATATCCTATAAAACCTTCGAGTAATCAAATGGTAGTTAACTTATGGCACGGAATGCCGCTGAAAAAAATTGGGAACCTAGAAGAGGGGCTAGAAAGAGTTGATTATAATTTTTTTACAAAATTGGTATCTTCTTCTGATTTCTTTACACCAATTATGAAAGCTGCCTTTAATGCTACTGATGAGCAAATGTTATTGGTAGGAAATATTCGTAATGATGAGTTATTTGAAGAAGAAAAAGATAAAAATATAATTTGGATGCCAACCTATCGTAATTCTAAAAATTATCATGATAGTCAAGATGCATTAATTTTTTCCCTAGATGAATCAGAATTCAAAAAAATAAATAAAATCTTAGCAGAATATGAATATCATCTTTATATTAAATTGCATCCTTTAGAAGAATCTCAGTTTAAATTCAAAAATAATTACTCAAATATTCATATGTTGTCAGAAGATATTATTAGTCAACGCTATGGAACTTTGTATAAATTTCTTGGAACAACAAGTGCATTGATTACTGACTATTCTTCAGTATTTCTAGATTATTATTTATTAAATAGACCTGTGGCATTTACTATAAACGACTATGAAGAATATAAAGAAAAAAGAGGTTTTGTATTCGATGATGTGAAAAGTTTAATGGCAGGTCCAACTATTAGTAATTTTGATGATTTATTGGTATTTCTTAATAGTGTAATGATGTCTGAAGATGAATTCTATGTTGAAAGAAATGAAATTAATTCAATAGTAAATTCTATTCAAAAGGATTTTACTAAGACACTTCTAGAAAATGTCGGAATAGAAAAAAGTTAATTTTGAAAGGATATAGATTATGATTAGTGTAATAGTTCCTGTTTATAATGTGGAAAAATATTTAGAAGAGTGTCTAGATAGTATCCAAAATCAAACGTTCAGTAATATTGAAATTATACTAGTTAATGATGGATCATCTGATAATTCTAAAGAAATATGTAAAAAATATTGTGAGCAGGATAATCGTTTTAAATTAATAAACCAAACGAATCAAGGACAAAGTGTTGCACGAAATACGGGGGTAGCAGCTTCAAAAGGAGAGTTTATTGCATTTGTGGATAGTGATGATATAATAAGACAGGACTATCTAGAAGTGTTAATGCGACATATGTCTGAAAAAGTAGATATTGTTGAAAGTCAGTTTACCGTACATAAAAAGGAATTCTTTAATGAAAACTATAAAGAAATAAATGTTATCTTTGAAGGGAATTCAGAGGAAGCTATCAAAGCTGTTCCTAAACATGTGCTAAGTGTTAATCCTGTAACAAAATTATATAGAAGATCGATTGTTGAAGCTGTTCCCTATTTAGAAGGATATATTTTTGAAGATATTTATAGTGGAGTCGGAATGTTAAAATACATTCGAAGAATAATTAAATTGGACTATGTAGGTTATTATTATCGACAACATGGAACTAGTACGATGCATCGAACATTTACTCTAAAAAACTTGGATGTCTTTACAGTAAGTGACAAATTAATAGAATTGTATTCTGATAGGGAAGATTTTCTTCCTTATATTGGAAGTTATTTAGTACATGTGACAACGATGCACTATCAAGACTATATTCGAAAAAAAAGACAAGCCACATGCAAAAGTCTATAATCAGAAATTATCAGAGTATGTAGAATTAACGAAAAATAATCAAGAGTTAGCTAAGGGTTCGCGTTTAATTCGTCTTTATAATATTAGCCCAAAATATTATAACTCACTGATTTTTCCTGTTTATCATTTGTGTGGAAGTTAAAAAATGGTATTAAAGAGGTAACTGTCGATGAATAATACAATTAAAGTAGAAAAAAATATAAAGATTAGTATAATCGTACCTCTCTATAATGTTGAAGAATATTTAGAAGAATGTCTAGAGAGTATTCGAAATCAAACCTATACTGATATTGAAGTGATATTAGTGAATGATGGATCAACAGATGGCTCTAAACAAATATGTGAACGATTTTGTCAGATAGATAGTCGCTTCAGATTGATTAATCAAGAAAATCAAGGACAAAGTGTCGCAAGAAATCGTGGCTTTAAAGAATCTATTGGGCAATATATTATGTTTGTTGATAGTGATGATGTTATTAATACGAACGTGTTAGAAGTATTACTACCTTATATGAAGCCCGATGTGGATATAGTAGAATGTGGAATGACAAGAGACAAAGAATCGTTCTTTCTTAATAAGATTCCTACAACTGTATTCGAAGGAAACTCTAAAGAAGCAATTCTTAATTGTATTGCGTTTAGAACAGTGAAATTTTGTGCTTTTACAAAGTTATATAGAAGAGAAATTGTTGAAAAGATACCATTTTTAGAAGGATATATTTACGAAGATGTTTTTACAGGAATAAATTATTTAAACCATATTCGAAAAATAATAGTTATTGATTATATTGGTTATTATTATCGTGTTCGTCCAAATAGTACTATGACAAAATCCTTTCATGAAAAAGATTTAGATATTTTTCATGTAGGGGAAAAATTAATAGAATCCTTTACTGATAATGAATACTTATTACCTTATATTGGTTATTTTATGTTTTATCTCGGTATTAGTCATTATGAAAAGGAGCGTATTAATAAAGTGAGTCCTTATGTTCATATGTATGAGAATTTTATTCGAGACTGTTCTTTATTAGCAAAGGAATCTCAAGAAGTTGTCCGTGAATATCGTTTACTAAGACTATATTTAATAGCACCGAAATATTTTTTAACGATTACTCATCCAGTATATCAGTTTATTTATAAGGATGGAAAAAATTTAGAATACTCGTGAGAAAAATATAAAATCTAGAGTGGTAGTGTTATCTACCAGATAACATTTTGAATAAAAGAAAGGAGGCGACGAACAAGGATGATTAGTGTAATTGTACCAGTTTATAACGTTGAAGAATATCTTGAAGAATGTCTAGATAGTATTATAAATCAAACGTATACAGATATCGACGTTATATTAGTCAATGATGGTTCTACAGATAATTCACAAAGAATTTGTGAACGATACTGTGAACAAGATAGTCGTTTTCATTTAATAAATCAAGAAAATAAAGGATTAAGTGGTGCTCGTAATCGAGGTATGAGTGAATCTAAAGGAGAATTTATCACTTTTGTAGACAGTGATGATGTTCTTAAAGAAGATATGTTGGAACAACTGATGAAACAGGCGACTTCTGATATTGATATTGTGGAATGTTGGTATACGAATGATCAGAATGAAATAGTTGCCCCTTCACTAAAAGATGCTGAAATACTTTTTAAAGGAAATTCTAAAGAAGCTATAGTCTCTTTATGTAAAGATAATATAGTTCGTTTGAATGCAGTAGCAAAACTTTTTAGAAGAGAAGTTATTCTTAATTTTCCATTTTTAGAAGGTTTATTTTATGAAGATGTTTATGGAGGAATTGGAATCTTAAAACAGATTCGTAAAATGGTGAAAATCAATTATATAGGATATTATTATCGTGTACGACAAGGTAGTATAATGAACCGAGAATTCAATTTGAAAAACTTAGATTTATTTACGGTTTGTGATAAAGTGGAGCGAATATACGAAGGGAATGTAGACGTACTCCCATACATTCATCGTCGCTTATTCCACTTAGTCTTGATGCACGTTGTTGATTATCATATATTCGATGGGAATCCTTATAAAGAAAAAATATGTGGAATATTTGAATAGATATGCACAAGGTTCAAGCCGATCGTTATTAATTAGAGCTTATCGATTGTTCCCACAAAATATTGTATTCATTTCAAGAGTTGTTGGAGCAATTCAATGGAGATTCGAAAAATATATTATAAAAAAATTAGGTAAAGCCATTAAGTAGAATATATAATTTAAACACTAGTGTATTTCCTAGTTGTAATTTAGATAATATAAACTTCATTGGAGAAGTAAAGTATTAAGATTGGATTAGAAATATTGAGTTATTAGAAAATAACTCCAGTCTATTATATGAAAACAACATATAAATTTGATGTGAAAGAGACTGTTCCTGGAAGTTATCTTTATAAACTATATCACGGCGAATTGAATGTATAGTGAAGAAGTATGAAGAGAAGTAGGACGCATTATAAAACTTTAAATATAAGTTGTAAATGTAATTTGAAGAAAGATGAATAGGGTAAAATAAATAATTTAAAAGGAGAACGATAATGCAACTCTATAAATTAATTAGTATTATTGTACCTGTATATAATGTTGAAGAATATTTAGATGAATGTTTAGAGAGTATTAGAGAACAAACTTACAGCAATATAGAAGTAATTCTTGTAAACGATGGCTCTACAGATCATTCGAAAGCAATATGTGAAAGATATTGTGATATAGATAATCGTTTTCACTTAATAAATCAAGAAAATCAGGGACAAAGTGTTGCGAGAAATATTGGGGTTACTGGTTCTACAGGTGAATTAATAACTTTTGTGGATAGTGATGATGTAATTTCTTCAAAATATTTAGAGGTTTTAAATCGTTACATGACAGAAGACATTGATTTAGTAGAGTGTAATTATAGAGCTACTAGAAGTGTTTTTGATAAACTAAAAGAAGCGGAAGATATTCAAATGATATTTGAGGGGAATTCAGAAGAATCTGTTATCAAGAGTTGTAATTATGGAGCATCTTATTCTCCAGTCTGTAAATTATATCGAAGAAATTTACTGGAAAATTTTCCGTTTTTTAACGGGAGTTATTTATGAAGATATTTATCATGGTGTAGGATTACTGAAATTTATCCGTAAAATGGTAAGAGTTGATTATGTAGGTTACTATTATCGATATCGTTCAAACAGTACACTTCATAAACAATTTTCTAAGAAGAATCTAGATTTATTTACTTGCAGTGATAAACTAGTGGATTTATTTGCCTCAGACGAAAAATTATTACCTTATATTGGAAAGTTTTTAGTTCAAATTGTAACGACTCATCATAAAGATTTTATAGTTAAAGGGAATCCATATCAAACGTTATATGAACAAAAATTAAGTGAATACATAAAACTTGTTGAAAAATCTCCAGAAGTGTCAAGAAGTAGTAAAATGGTTCGAATGTATCAACTAGCGCCGAAACTCTATTTACGATATACATTCCCAATTGTAAATAGAATATGGAGAAAGATGAATTATTTAAAAAGCCTTATTTATAAAGGTGAATAATAATATTATTCGAGTTTGAGAAGAGGTGTAATAGCTTTGAGAAAAACATATCATAATAATTATTGAAAGGAGCAAGTTGAAGTGAAATATTATTTAAAAGAAACATATGTTAAAGCAAATCATGCAGGACCTAAAGCTCGAATGGATGCTGAAAAATATGTTAGATATGGTTATCAAGAATATTATTTACCATATGGTCAAAAGAATAATGATTTAAATAGAGGCGATGTTATTATTCTTCAATTTCCACTATTATGGAAATCATTAAAAAAACAAATACGTATGAAGTTTTTAAAGAGAAAGAACTTTAAAGCTTATTTACTCATTCATGATATTGAATCTCTAAGAAATAAAAAAATTAAAACGTTCTCAGATTTTAAACATTCGATTATATATTATCTACAAAATAAAACAGTTTTAGAAAGAGTAGATGGAATTATAGCGCATAATGATAAAATGAAGGCTGAATTAGTAAAAATGGGAATTAATAAAGAGAAAATTATTTCATTAGAGATATTTGACTATTTAATTCCTAATATTATCAAAGATAAAAACTATGATAAAGATAAAATTTTACTAGCTGGTAATTTTGATATTCGTAAACAAAGTATGCTAGAATTCTACCTGAAAAACCTGATTTTGAAATATATGGAATCAATTTCGAGAATAATAATCTTCCGAACAATGTTCACTATAAAGGAGCATTTACTCCAGATGAACTGCCTAATCACTTGCAAGGTGGGTTTGGTTTGGTATGGGATGGAGACAGTGCACACACTTGTAGTGGGATGTATGGGGAGTATTTGAAAATCAATAATCCTCATAAAGCTTCTTTATACTTAGCGTCTAACTTTCCTATTATTGTCTGGAGTCAGTCGGCTCTTGCTGACTTCGTAAAAAGAAATGACTGTGGAATTATCATTGATTCCTTATTTGAGATTGCCGGTGCTTTGGAAAACATGGATGAAGAAAGGTATCAACAATTTCTAGAAAATAGTAGAAAAATAGGAGAGAAAATTCGGCAAGGACATTATCTAAAAACAGCCTTAAAAGGAATGTGAAAGGAAATTGTAAAAACGTGAAACTGAAATCAGTACAAGAAAAAATTATTCGGTATCGTCAATTTTTAAAATATTATGGAGTTAAAGCGACATGGGCGTATTATCTCGGGAATCAGTCAGAAAGTAAGTATTTTGATTATAGAAGAAAACTTATCAAGACTTTTGTAAGGAGATTGAGAGAAGAATCTAATATAGATAATGTTGATAATGATATCGTTGAAAACAATAATGAATTTCCAAAAATTATTTGGACAATGTGGCAACAGGGAGAAGCTCAAATGCCTGAAACGGTAAAAGCTACTGTAAAAACAATAAAAGAGTTTGCTGAGAGAAGTGGCTGTGAATTTCATTTGTTAACAGACAAAAATCTTGAGCGTTTTGTCAATATTCCAAAAGATATTACAGAAAAATATAAGAAAAAAGAATTGTCAGCCGCTCACTATTCCGATATTGTTCGTTTTAGTTTGTTATATAAATATGGGGGAATATGGATGGATGCAACGCTATTTGTATCCCCATATGCGACATTAGAAATGTTTGAAGGGGACTTTTTTAGTCTAAATCATCCTCCTTTTAGTACTAATGAAATGGAAAGAACAATTTGTGATTATAAATGGTCAGGATACTGCCTAGCAGGAAAAAAAGAAAAAATCATATTTTAAACATATTCGTGATATATATATTTATTATGTTCGAAAATACCCTCTTTTTCTTCATTATCTAATGATGGATTATTTTATTTTATCCGAATATGATTCAAATCCTAAATTTAAAAGTTTAGTGGATAGATTACCGATTTTAGTTACAGCTGAGAGAGTATTTTTTTTAAGAGAATATTCTGATAAACTTTTTGACGAAAGCGAATGGGAAGAAGTATTGAAAACAACTCCTATTTTGAAAACAACATATAAAATCAATGAGAAAGAGATTGTTCCAAATAGTTATCTGTATAAATTATATCAAGGAGAACTAAATAAATAGAGGAAATACATGAAAAAAAGTAGAACAGATTATGCAACTTTAAATACAAGTATCGCTCTTGCGATACAACCTTTTCAAGCACTTATTGGATTTGTAAGCCGAACAATATTTTTAAATATTCTTGGAGTAACTTATTTAGGTTTAAATAATTATTTATCTAGCTTAGTATCAATGTTATCCTTAGCTGAATTGGGGATAGGTGGTGCTATGACCTATGCTTTATATGGACCACTGGCTAGAAAAGAGCATGCTAAGATTAATGCTTTTATGATTTTATTTAAAAAGTTATATAGGATGATCGGGATTGGTATTTTCATCATTGGATCTATTCTAGCATTGTTTTTACCGTATATAATTAAGGATTATCCTGTAAATCGTGAAGTGTATATTATTTACTTTCTTTTTGTTTTTAATTCTGCTTCGAGTTACTTTTTCTCTTACAAAAGAACATTGTTATATGTGGATCAACGTAATTACATTATGACTTCGATTGACTTTAGTCTTTATGTTCTTCGTATTCTTCTACAGATTGGAATCTTAATCTATACTAAGAATTTTATTATATATCTTTTAGTAGGGATATTAATGAATATAGTTGGTAATTTTATCATGTCTAGCATTGTTGATAAAATGTATGATTATTTGTTTAATGAAGAAGTTACTTCTATTACTCAAGAAGAAAAGGCGAGATTTGTTAAAAATATAAAAGGTAATATTGTAGGGCGTATTGGAGAAACTATTGTTTTTCAAACTGATAGCCTTCTAATGGGGGCTTATATAAGTTTAACTGCTATAGGTCTATATGGGAATTATATTTTTGTACTTGGATTTTTATCTCTATTAGCAAGTACAACAATTAATCCTGTTACATCCTCAATAGGTAATTTAATTCATTCTGAAGATACTACACTTATTACTAAACTTGACTTTATAAAAAAATTTCAATTTATTGTCTTTAGTATAGTTTATCTTTTAAGTATGGGCTTCTTAATCTTTATTAATCCATTTATAACGATTTGGTTGGGTAAAGATTTCCTATTTAATATAGGAGTTGTAGTTCTTATAGTTGTTAATTTTTTCTTAACAAATTATAGAAGGCCTGCGCTTATTTTAATATCAGTATATGGACTAAGTTATGAACAAAATAAGAAAGTCTTAGTAGAAATTACACTAAATATAGTTCTGTCACTTTTTTATCTAATTGTTTTAGATTTAGGTGTAGCTGGTATTTTATTAGGAACTATTTGTTCAACAATGCTAACATGTATATGGTATGAACCGTATAGTGCGTTTAAATATGGGATAAAATCTTCAGCAAAAGATTATTTTCAAACTATGGTTAAACACTTTTCGGTATTTACCATAACTGTGATATTTGTAATCTTATTGGATTTATATGTATTTTCTAAGCAGGGGCTTATTATTTCTATAGTGATGAAAATAATCTTATACCTTGGATTATTTAGTACATATATTTACCTATATAGAAATCATGAAGCAGGAAAATTAATTATACAAATGATTCATAAAATATTGTTTTTAAAGAGATTAAGGAGAAAATAAATGAAAAGAGTATTAGTTTGTGGGTTAGTTCCCGATATAGGAGGATTAGAAAAGATCGTTGTAGATTTTTACAATAATGTAAATACAGATGAGTTTGAGTTTGAATTTTTACTTCAAGGTCCAGAAGATGTCGAATTTAGTGAGCATTTTAAAAAATTGTGCAAAAATCCTATAGTCGTTCATAGAATACCTAAGTTAAGACCAAATATAAAACTAGCATTGAAAGAGTGGGATAAGTTCTTTAGAAATAATGCCCATCGATATGATATTTTGTGGTCTAATCAAAATGGATTGACTCATCTTGAATTTTTAAAGCTTGCTAAAAAATATGGTATTAAAAAAAGAATTGTCCATGGGCACTGTGCAACTGCTGATAAATTTTATCGTTTTATTCATCCTGTTAATAGGCTTTTTGTTGGGAAATATGCAACAGATTTTTTGGGCGTGCGGACTGGAGGCAGCTAATCATTTTTATCATGGTAAGGAAAGAGGAAAAGCACTAGTTGTTAATAATGCAATAGAGGTAGAACAATTTTTATATAACGAAGAAGTTCGTGACAAATTGCGAGAAGAATATTGTATTCCAGAAATTGCCTTGTAGTTGGGCAAGTATCACGTTTGTATGAAAAACAAAAAAAATCAAAGTTTTTGTGTTAAAGTATTTTCTGAATTAGTGAAGAAAGAACCTAATTCAAGATTAGTATTCATTGGACGTGGTGATACAACTTTTTTAACAAATCTTGCTAAAGAATATAATGTTGAAGATAAGGTTATTTTCACTGGTTTAAAAAGTAATGTAGGAGAAATGCTAAATTTATTAGATGTGTTTTTCTTTCCATCTAATTTTGAAGGATTACCAATTGTATTAGTAGAGGCGCAGGCGAATGGCTTACCAGTTGTAACAGCAAGTCACTTACCTAATGCTAAAATTCTAGAAAATTATGATAATAGTCTCTCTTTAAAAGATGAATGGAAGCTTTGGGCAGATAAAATTCTTTCTTTTAGAAATGAGCGTATATCAGATAACGAGTATGTTTTTAAAAAAATTAGTAAACATGGTTATGAAATCAAATCTGCGACTAGACAAATAGAGCGATTGTTTAATGAATAATATAAAACTCTTTAAAGTGAGATGATTAAATGTTTATAATAGGTTGTATAATGTATTTAGAGATTATCTAAAATATATTATACAATCTTTTTCTTAGGAGAATACTTTATTTAATACTACTGCAACTATTGTTTCTTATAGAAAAATAGGCGAACTTATGTTAATATTATTATGAGTTAAACAGTTCTTTTTAAAAAATAATTGTAATAAAAAAATATAGGAGATAGTTTATGGGAAAAAATAATAATCAAAGATATAATAACCAAAATTATGAATATGGAAACAATAACTATCAAAATCAGCAATATCAAGATATGGATTATACTGGTCAATATGATAATGTAGATTATGCTAATCAGTATGCACATAATTCGAATAATTATAACGATAGTTATTTAAGCCAGAATACAAATTATAATAATTTAGGGAACAATGATTATAATGGGTATAATAACAATAGTCAGTATAATCAAGAAAACTTTTCTCCGAATTTTAATTATGTAGAATATGATAAGCCTAAAAAGAAAACTGGCCTAATTTTTTTAATTAGCTTTTTAGTAATAGGTTTAATTTCGATTACTGCATACTTTGGATATACTAAATATGTACTAGACAAAAAATCAGTAGTTGATTAAATCAATATGAGATAGATTTCAAACCTTATGGAACTGATGGAGATGGTACAGCTTCTGCAGATATTAAGAAAACACCGACAGTAGATACTGAAGATTCTACAGTTACTAAATTTCTACAAGAGCCAACAATTACTTATAGTAAGTCTAATAACTTAAGAAATGGCGAAAAAGTGGAGGTTACGATAAGTTTGAGTAAAACTTCGGCTGAAGCAAAAAAACTGTCATTAAAAGGTGAGTTTAAACGTTCTTATACAGTCAGAGGTTTAAATGAAAAAACAAAAGATAGTTCTAAAGATAGTTCATCATCTACAAGTATTGTTCTACGAGAGAATAGTTCTGTAAATACTAAAGAACTTACCGATTCTCAAGTTGGGGATTGGGCTAGAGCAATGTATATTAGAGATTACTCTAGAGGTTCAACAAATTCTGATTTTTCATATGATGTATGGTTAGCTAGCGATCATTTAGCATATGTTAACTTGAAGAAAAACGGAACTACAGTAGGTAAATATAGAGTTAATTCAAGTGGTCAATTGGAACAATATAAAAATGGTGGTTGGAATGTAGTAAGTAGTACATTTACTTCATAATAATTATTTAAGTGAAATATTTTTGTATTAAAAGAAAAATAATATGAATAGAGAAAACTGATAACTAAAATATAGATAGCGTATTCTAGTTATCGGTTTTTTTGTAAATTTATTTATAAAAAAATTTAAAATACCTCTTGTAATTAATTATATTTAATGAGATAATAATAAATATAATGCAAATAGATTAAGAGGAGATTTATACTTATGACAAAGATTTTAGCTATTAACTCAGGAAGTTCATCTTTAAAATTTCAATTATTTGAAATGCCTGAAGAAAAAGTTATTACAAAAGGACTAGTTGAAAGAATCGGTATTGAAAACAGTGTATTCACTATCGAATTCAACGGTGAAAAAAATAAAGAAACATTAGATATTCCTAACCACGACGTGGCTATTGAAATGCTACTTGAAAAATTAACAAAATTAGGTATTGTACAAGATGTTAAAGAAATCGAAGGAGTTGGTCACCGTGTTGTTCATGGTGGAGAATTCTATGATTCTTCAGTTTTAGTAACTGATGAAGAATTAGCTAAAGTTGATTCAATCGAAGATTTAGCACCTTTACATAACCCAGCGAATATTAAAGGTGTTCGTTCATTCCAAAAAGAATTACCAGGAGTTCCAAACGTATTAACATTTGATACAGCATTCCACCAAAGTATGCCTAAGTCAACATACATGTATGCTGTACCAAGAGAATTTTATGAAAAATATGGAGTTCGTAAATATGGTGCACACGGAACAAGCCACAGATACATTGGAGAAAAAGTTGCTGAAATTTTAGGAAAAGATCCTAAAGAACTAAAAACAATTTCTTGTCACATCGGTAACGGAGCTTCAATTTGCGCAATCAAAATGGTAAATCATATGATACTTCTATGGGATTCACACCACTATCAGGTTTAGTGATGGGTACAAGAACTGGTGATATCGATCCAGCTACTATCCCCTTACATTGCTCAAAAAAACTGGATTATCTCTTGAAGAAATCGTACGTATTTTCAACTTCGAATCAGGATTAAAAGGTGTATCTGCACTATCTTCTGACTTACGTGACGTTGAAGATGTAAGAGATACAAACCCTCATGCAGCTGAAGCTATTGATGTATACATCAACAGAATTAAAGAGTACGTTGGAGCATATGCGGCAGCTATGAATGGAGTAGATGCAATTGTCTTCACTGCTGGTGTTGGTGAGAATGCTACTTGGGTTCGTGAAGAAGTATTAGAAGGATTAACTTTCCTAGGTGTACAAATTGATAAAGAGAAAAACAATGTACGTGGTAAAGTTGCAGAAATCTCAACAGCAGATTCTAAAGTTAAAGCTTTCGTAATTCCTACTGATGAAGAAGTTATGATTGCTAGAGATACTTATAACTTATCTAAATAATAAATAAGATTACAAGGGCTGGGGTTTCTCTCCAGTCCTTTAATAATTTGAAAGGACATTATGGTAAGAAATAACTTCAATAATAAGTTTAAAGGAGCTATTGATATCTTAAAGATATTTAATCAAAATGGCTATGAGGCATATTTTGTTGGTGGTTGTGTAAGAGATTATTTGTTAGGTGAAGATTTTTCTGATATTGATATAACGACAAACGCCTTGCCTGACGAAGTAAAGAAGGTGTTTCGTAAGAGTATTGATACAGGAATTCAGCATGGAACAGTAACAATCTTAGTTAATGGAGATAGTTATGAAGTCACTACATTTAGAACTGAAGAGGACTATGCAAACCATCGTTCTCCTGAAAAGGTAGAGTTTGTAAGTAATTTACGAGAAGATCTTGATAGACGTGATTTTACAATTAATGCTATGGCATTAGATTATAATGGGAAGTTATTCGACTATCATAACGGAGACAATGATTTAAGTTCTAAAATTATTCGCACTGTAAATAATCCTAACGAAAGATTTTATGAGGATGCCTTAAGAATGTTAAGAGCGTTTCGTTTTTCATCTAAGTTAGGTTTTGAAATTGAGAATAATACATTAAATGCTATTAAGAAAAATGCAGAACTTATAAAATTTGTATCTATCGAGCGTATTGTAAATGAATTTAAAAAACTTTTAGCTGGTAAAGGTAATTTAAGGAGTTTAGAATTATTATTAGATAGTAAGCTTAATTTGTATATTCCATTCTTTAAAGAGGTTAATAAGGTTCAAGATTTATCAAGTTATTCATTCTGTCAGAGTTTGTATATTTTATCGGATATTAACGATATTCTGTTTGAGAAATTAAAATTTTTGAAGTTATCAAATAAGGAAATAAAATTAATTAAGCAGTTTAATTTAATAAATCAAGAATTTAAAAATAATACTCCAATAGAATTAATTTTATATAAGTATAATCGTGAAGATGTCAAATTTATTAGTAACTATTTTGGTTATGATAAAGAAAAAAATATTGATAAAAGTATTTTAACTATTAATTCTTTTGATGATATAGATATTACATCTAAAGAAATTATAAATTATATTGAGAAAAAACCTGGCCCATGGATTAAAACTGTAGTTTCTATCATAGAAAAAGATATACTACTTCATAAGTTAAAGAATAATAAAAAAGATATACTAGATTTTTTATCAAATTTAAGAGATAATATATAGATGATTTGAAAGAGAGGTGAGAGAATTTATGAATAAATTATTTTGTGTAGTCGATATAGAATTAACAGACGATAAAGAAATTATTCAATTTTCAGCAACAAAACTTGATGAAAATTTTAAAGAAATTTCATCGATTAATTATTATATTCAACCGAAAAAACAAGTCTCTACATTTGTTACTGAGTTAACAGGGATCAGTAATGAAATGTTACATGATAAACCTTTTTTTGAAGATGTAGCTCATGAATTATTTAATTATATTAAAGAAGATATACTTGTATGTCATGGCTTGCCGTCTGATTATGTAATTTTGAAGAAGAGATTTCATGATGTAGGAATACAATATAAAGCTAAATTATCATTAGATACTGTAGAATTATCTAGATTATTTTTACCTTCACAAACAAGTTATAGACTATCTGATTTATCAAATTCTCTTGGCCTTTATACAGGTGATCAATATCACAACGCTGCAATAGATGTGAAGGTTACTGTCAAACTATTAAAAGAGATTGCTAGAAAAATATCTAAGATAAATACAGATAATTATAAAAAAATAGAAAATCTTCTAGAGAAAATCGATCTGAGTATGTTTATGTTTGCTAGATTTTGTAGAAATAGAGCTAAATCTGTAGAATTTAATTCTGATGAATTTATAAATTATCAAGGTGTTGATTTTAGAAAAGTAGTATATGATAATAGAAAAACTAGTGATAATGATAAGTTTATACTTTTTTCATCAATTGATGAGGACTACTATGTTAGTAAATTTAAAATAACAGATTTTGTAATTTTGAAGAAGAAAAGTTCTTATGTTCCACTAAATGTTTTTTCTCTTTTCCCCAAAAAAGAAGATTTGAATTTGGATAAATTATTAATCAAGTTGTATGTATGGATATTAGAGACAAAAACGGGTGATTTTCTGAATTAAACCTGTTATATCTTGAGAAAATGTACATAGAGAGTATAAAAAAAGGTGTAGCTATTAGCTCGAAAGCATATTATTTTGATGAAAAGAATAAAGTTGCTCAACTATGTAAGAATATTGTAACAAACTATAATTCTATTGAGTATTTAATAGAAAATGATACTTTTAAAAATTATACTTTTGTTTTTGAACATAAAAAAATACTCGGTCGAGAATTAGATTCAATCAACACAAAAGATTATTTTTATAAAAATTCCATTACGGAATTAAATGTAGCTGTATCTAGGAATTTAAAAAATAAAGACTTTAAAATTTTAAGAAACAATATTGACGGTTTGGTGAAATTTCTTCATGAAATGTATATTTCAGAGAGTTTGTTTTTATATAATGATAGTTTAAGTTTTATATTACAAGATGTTGATGCAATATTAGTTGACATGAAACAATATAAGGACGAATTACCAATATCATATAAATTCATGAAGAAATTAAGAAATGTATTAACGAATTCTAAAAATACCTATAAATTTCTGGTACTTGACCAAGAGAATAGTTTAAAACTTACAGTAGTAAATGATAAGAAGGTTAAATCATTAATTAATATAATCCATTCTAAAAAACATAAGTACTTGAATTTAAAATCTAAAGTAAAATATATATATAGTAATGGAGATGAGGAGTTACTGACAACTAAAAGTACTGAATCAATATTATATATTTTTGAAAGTAATAAATATAAAGATTTATACTTTAGTAAACGTGAGAAAAAGAGTTATATAAAATTCTTTAATTTTTCAATTAAAGATAATTTTAATGAGTTATACAGTGAAGTGAAAAATAATAATCGTCTAGCTTGTAGATGTTACGCTACGAAGGATATACTTGAATACAGGTATTTCCTAAAAGATATTTTTGATTGTATAATTGTATTTCGTGATTTAGAGCATTAAATTCTAAAAATTAAAAGTCATAATTAAAAAAATAGTATTTTTATGATATAATATAAATAGTTTTTATATAACTATGATAATTTAAATTTTGAACATAATATTAATTAAAATTAGGAGGGACTTCAAGTTGAATATTAATAATTTAAAAGAACAACTAGGTCAAAAAGTAACTCTTGGTGCATGGATTGCTAACAAGAGAAGCAGTGGTAAAATTGCATTTTTCCAACTTAGATATGGAGCTGGATTTATCCAAGCTATCGCATTAAAAGAATCTTTAGGTGAAGAAAGATACCAACAATTACGTCACTTGCCACAAGAAACTTCATTAAAAGTAACAGGATTAATTAAAGAAAATGAAAGAGAACTTTCTGGTATAGAATTAGAGATTGAAGACTTTGAAGTAATCTCTGAAGCAATTGATTATCCAATTACACCAAAAGAGCATGGAGTAGAGTTCTTAGCGGATAACCGTCATATTTGGATTCGTTCTAAGAAACAACACGCTATTTTAACTATTAGAAACCAAGTTATTAAATCTACATATGATTTCTTTGAAAAAGAAGGATTCTTAAAAACAGATCCACCAATCTTAACTTCTTCTGCTCCAGAAGGAACTACAGAATTATTTAATACTAAATACTTTGATGAGGAAGCATATCTTTCTCAATCTGGACAACTATACTTAGAAGCAACAGCTATGGCATTCGGTAAAGTATTTTCATTCGGTCCTACTTTTAGAGCTGAAAAATCTAAAACACGTCGTCACTTAATCGAGTTCTGGATGATTGAAGCTGAGATGGCATTCTGTAATCATGATGAAAGTTTAGCATTACAAGAAGCTTATGTTAATCACTTACTGACAGATGTATTAGAAAAATGTCAAGAACAACTTAAAGTTCTTGGTCGTGATTTAGAAGCTCTAGAAAATGCTAGAGGAGAATTCCCACGTATTAAATATAAAGATGCTATTAAATTACTTAAAGATAATGGATTCGATGATATTGAATATGGTGATGACTTTGGATCACCTCACGAAACATTTATCGCAAACAGCTATAATAAACCAGTATTTATTACTCACTGGCCATTAGATATTAAACCATTCTATATGATTGAAGATCCAAATGAGCCTGGTGTAGTGCTGTGTGCAGACTTAATCGCTCCAGAAGGATACGGAGAAATCATTGGTGGTTCACAACGTATTGATGATTATGATAAATTATTAGAAAATATTAAGAAACATGATTTAAATCTTGAAGCCTATGGTTGGTACTTAGATTTACGTAAATACGGTTCTGTAGAACATGCTGGATTTGGATTAGGATTAGAGCGTACTGTAGCTTGGATTACAGGTAACGGACACGTTCGTGAAACTGCTCCATTCCCACGTCTATTAAACAGATTAACACCATAGGAGTTTGAAATGATCAATATCAATATAAAAGGTCTTTTAGTTGATGCTGATTTTTTAATGAATTATAAAACTCATAACTTATCTGAAGAGGAAGCTATGTTTCTTCTTCAGATAAGTTATTTGACAAATCAAGGGGAAATACCATTTTCAATAGATTTATTTAAGAATGAATCAAACAGATCAGAAAATGAAATTTTTTCTATGCTCGATAATTTAATTAATAAAGGAAGCATAGTTATATCACCAGAAAGTAAAATTAATTTCATAATATTTAACAATAAGGATGATTATTACACATTACGTGACTTATTGAAATTGGTTGAGAGAGTTACCGGAAGGATATTAACTTCTAAAGAGATTGATATCGTTACTTCTTGGTTTGAAAAACAATATACAAAACATCAAATCGATGAAGCATTAACTTTATCTAAAAATATTAGTTATGTTAATGGTATATTAAACAATAAAGTGAATAATGATTTGCAATCAGAAAGTGGAAGTAGTTTAGGTTATGACTGGTTTAACAAATAGACAAAAAAAGAATAAAGCAAAAAAAGTTATGGAGTACTTAGATAAAGTATTTCCTGATGTAGAGTGTGAACTTAATTTTTCTAATAACTTAGAGTTGGTTATTGCTGTTCTCTTATCAGCACAATGTAAAGATGAATACGTAAATAGAGCAACAGTAGGATTATTTGAAAATTATAAGACAATTGATGATTATGCTGATGCAAAAGTAGAGGATATAGAAAAGTATATTCGAACACTAGGACTATATAAAGCAAAATCGAAAAATATAGTAGGTATGGCAAATATGTTAAGGGATGTTTACGATTATAAAATTCCACAGACTAGGGAAGAGTTAGAAAAACTACCTGGTGTAGGAAGAAAAACTGCTAATGTAGTTCTTTCAGTTGGATTTAATATCCCTGCTATTGCTGTTGATACACATGTTGAACGTGTAGCAAAAATGTTTGGATTAGCTGAATTAACTGATAGTCCGCTTCAAGTAGAAAAGAGTCTTATGAGTGTTTTCCCTATGGAAAGTTGGGGGAAAATACATCATCAATTAATTCATTTAGGGCGTTATAAACTTCCAGCAAGAGGTGAGCGAACTATTGATCCAGAATTAGAAAAATTATTAGTATTGAAATAAGAGGAGACGGAATATGTTAATTATATTTATATTAGCGTGTTTTCTAATATTACTAGATCAACTTAGTAAAAATTTTATAGTAAATCATTTCTCATTAGGAGAAAGCAAGGAAGTTATAGTAAATTTCTTCAGTATCTCGTCTCATAGGAATAGAGGAGCTGCATGGGGAATTTTACAAGATAGTCGTTTATTTTTCTTAGTTGTTACGGTTATCTTTATTACTATTTTAACATACTACCTATTTAAGCAAAAAAATTCTTTATCTAGCTTTGATAAGGGTACTTTTGCCTTAATATATGGTGGAGCAATTGGTAATTTTATTGACAGATTAACTAGACATGAGGTAGTTGATTTTCTTGATTTTAGAATTTTTGGATATGATTTCCCTATATTTAATTTAGCGGATTGCTTTATTTGTGTAGGAGTACTATTTTTATTAGTTAAGATTTATAAAGAAGAAGATAAATAATAATAAAGAGGGTAACTCGACAAGATCGATTTCTTCAAAATCGAGATTTTTGAGTCACTCCCTCTTTTTTTGTTATAATAAAAGTATATTAGTATAAATCAAAGGAGTTTTAAATGTATTATTGTACTTATGAAAGCAAAATAGGACTTTTATTTTTAATTTCAGACGGTAAAAGTCTTATCGGATGTTATCTAGAAGGACAGAAGTATTTTCCTAATAATATTGATAACTATTATTTGAATGAAGAATTAAGTATATTGGTAAAATCTAAAGAATGGTTAGAAAAATATTTTAATGGTGAAAATCCAAGTATAGATGAAATCCCTTTGAATTTTATTGGGACTGAATTTAGAAAAACAGTATGGGAAGTACTCAAAGAAATATCCTATGGAGAGCTAGTTACATATAAACATATAGCAGAAATAATTGCTAAGGCTAAAGGTTTAAATACTATGTCAGCTCAAGCAGTTGGTGGAACAGTTGGGCATAATCCATTGTTAATTTTTATTCCATGTCATAGAGTAATAGGGGTAGATGGAAGTTTAACAGGTTATGCTGCCGGTCTTGAAAATAAGAGATTTCTATTAAATCTAGAATCTGATAATAATCATTATTAATTAAAGGATGAAATACCGTCCAACAATAGAAGAATATACGAAAATATGGTATAATTAATTAGATTAAATTCTTTTTTTAGGAGAAATAAATGAACGATAAAAAAATAGTATTTATGGGAACTCCAAAGTTTGCTGTTCCTGTTTTAGAAATGTTAATAGAAAATTACGGTGTGGATTTAGTTATTACTCAGCCTGATAAAAAAGTTGGTAGAAAGAAAGTCCTAACACCACCTCCAGTAAAAGTTGTAGCTTTAGAGAATAATATTAAAGTATTACAACCCGAAAAAATATCAACAGATGAAGAGACTTATAATACATTAAAAGAGTTGAATCCGGATATTATTATTACCGCAGCATATGGACAACTTGTACCAGAGAAGATTTTAGAGATTCCTAAACATAAGTGCATCAATGTTCATGGATCATTATTACCAAAATTACGTGGAGGAGCACCTATTCAGTATTCAATACTTGAAGACCATGGTAAAACAGGTATAACAATTATGTACATGGTGAAAAAACTTGATGCAGGAGATATGTTATCAAAAGTAGAGGTAGATATTCTTGACAGTGATAACTATGAAACTCTACATGATAAACTGTCAATTGCAGGGCGTGATCTATTAAATAAAACTCTTCCAAAAATCTTTAGTGGTGATATCAGCCCAGAAAAACAAAATGACGAAGAAGCAACATTTGCTCGCAATATCTTAAGAGAAGATGAGAAGATTGACTGGAATGCTTCAGCTAGAGATGTATTTAACAAAGTTCGTGCATTAGATCCAACACCTGGCGCATTTACTTATTTAGAAGGTAATGTGCTAAAAATTTGGTCAACTGAAGAAGTTAAACAAGACTTTGAATCTAATTTTGACAAAGTTGGAACTATTATTAAACAAGATAAGAAAAATATCTATATTCTATGTGGTAATAAAACAGTGTTAAAAGTCAATGAACTTCAAGTTTCTGGTAAAAAACGTATGCCGGTTGTTAATTTCTTATCAAATAAGAAAGACTATGTAGGAACCGTATTAGGTGAAGAAAATGAGTAGCATTAATGCTAGACACATTGCATACGAGGTTTTATATACAATTATCCAAGAAGATGGCTATAGTAATATTACTTTAAATAAATATTTTAATCAGTATAAGGTTGAAGAACAAGATAAAAGATTTATCAGTGAAGTAGTATATGGTACTATAAAAATAAATTGTATCTAGAACATATTCTTAAATCTTACTCTAAAGGTAGAGTAAAACCTAAAGTTAAAGTAATTTTATTAATGAGTATTTATCAATTACTTTACATGGATAAGACACCTAATTTTGCAGTTATTGATGAAGCTGTAAAATTAAGTAAAAAAATTGCAGGTAATATCACAGGGAAATTTGTAAATGGTATTTCAAGAAATATTGAGCGAAATGCTAATAATTTAGATCTTAAATATAAAAATGCAACTGAAAAGTTCTGTATAGAAAATAGTTGCCCTAGTGAATTATATAATATACTTAAAGAACAATACGGAGTTAAAAAAGCTCAGAAAATAGTTGTATCTTTTAATGAAAAGAGCAAAAATAGTATTAGATATAATCCATTAAAAATTACTAAAGAAGAGTTAATAGAAAAATTAGGAGATGCTGTTAGTGAGAGTGAAATCTGTGAAGACAGCCTAGTTTTAAATAAATTAAACTTAGATAGTAGCTTATTTACAAAAGGATACTATATTATCCAAGATGAGGCTAGTGCTCTAGTTGCATCGTCAATTGGCTTGCCATTAGATAAAAAATATAAAATATTAGATACTTGTGCTGCTCCAGGTGGTAAAAGTTTGCATATAGCTAGTAAGTATTTTAATTCTACTTTAATTTCATGTGATAAATATATACATAAGCTAAAATTAATTGAAGATAATAAAGAGAAGCTTGGAATTACCAATATTGAGGCTAAAGAACAAGATGCTACTCTAAACAATACTTCATTTAATAATAAGTTTGACATAGTAATCTGTGATGTGCCATGTTCAGGAATAGGGGTTATAAAAAATAAACCTGAAATTAAATATAAAATCACAAATTCATATGTTGAAGATATTGCTAAACTTCAATATGATATTTTAGACAATAGCAAACACTATGTAGTACAAGAGGGAATTTTAATGTATTCAACTTGTACGATTGATAAG
Source organism: uncultured Gemella sp. (assembly GCA_927911745.1). Lineage (GTDB taxonomy): Bacteria > Bacillota > Bacilli > Staphylococcales > Gemellaceae > Gemella. The sequence continues at coordinate 37,280 of CAKMQF010000133.1, read as the reverse complement.
AGAGAAAATATAAAAAATATAGAGAAGTTTTTAAAAGAGAACAAAGATTTTAGTTTAGAGAGTATTTCTCTAAATAATAGTATTGTAAAAACGAGAGAAAATGGTGTATTAGAAATACTACCTGATGAATATAGTTGCGATGGATTTTTTATCGCAAAACTTAAAAAAACGGAGGAAAAATGTTAATTTCAGATTTTAAAGGCTATAAAAAGTCTAGATGGTTAAAAGATTTCGATAAAATGTCTATATATTCTATAAGACTTGATCAGTTAGAAGAATATATTGTAAGTATCGGTGAGAAGAAATTCAGAGCAAAACAAATCTTTGATTGGTTATATAAAAAGAGAATTACAGATTTTTCAGAAATGAAAAATGTACCTAAGTCTCTACAAGAAAAACTTGCTGAAGAATTCGAGATAACAACTCTAAAAACAATTATTAAGCAAGAATCTGCTGATGGAACAATGAAATTCCTATTTGAGCTACAAGATAAGTATACTATTGAGAGTGTTCTTATGAAAAATAAATACGGAAACTCACTATGTGTAACAACACAAGTAGGTTGTCGAATTGGATGTACGTTCTGTGCTTCTACACTTGGTGGTTTAAAACGAAACTTAGAAGCGGGAGAAATAGTATCACAAGTACTAAAAGTACAACAAGAATTAGATAAAAAAGGTGAGCGTATTTCAAGTATTGTAATTATGGGTATCGGTGAACCGTTTGAAAACTACGATGAAATGATGGACTTCATTAGAATTGTAAATAGCGATGAGAGTTTTAATATTGGTGCTCGTCATATTACTGTTTCAACTTCTGGTATTGTACCGAAAATTTATGATTTTGCGAATGAAAAAGTTCAAATTAATTTTGCAGTATCATTACACGCACCTACTAATGAATTACGTAGTAAAATCATGCCTGTAAACAGAGCCTATAATATTGATAAGCTTATGGAAGCATTAAAATATTACCAAGAAACTACGAATCGTCGTATTACATTCGAATATGGTTTAATGGGTAAAGTAAATGACCAAAAAGAACATGCAGAGAAATTATCGGAAATTATAAAAGGCTTAAACTGTCACGTTAACTTAATTCCAATTAACTATGTACCTGAACGTAACTATGTTAGAACTAGTAAGAGTGATATTTTCGCTTTTGAAAAAGTTCTTAAGAAAAATAAAGTTAATGTAACAATTAGAAGAACACAAGGTGATGATATTGATGCCGCTTGTGGTCAACTTCGTGCTAAAGAACGTAAGGAAGAGGTAAAAGGAGGAATTCCAGATGCCACTAGTATATTCGTATAATAGTAATAAGGGGAGAAAAGAAAAAAATGATGATGCCGTTAGTGTATCAAAAAATAAACAAGGTGCTGTAATTGGTATTGTTTGTGATGGCGTTGGTAGTCATAGCAATGCATCGTATTCTAGTAACTATATCGTTTCAACATTAGAAAAAGAATGGCAAGATTTAACATTTGCTAATTTTAACAATATGAAAAATTGGTTATATGATAGGATTGAAAATCTAAATACAGAATTATATAATAAGTCAAAAGATAATCAAAAAAAGATGGGAACTACAATAGTTACTGTTGCTATCTTTGACAATCAAGTTGTTGTTTATAATATTGGTGACAGTAGTGCTTATGGTCTTACTAAGGATAATGTAATGAATGTAGTTACAGTTGAAGATTCATTCGTTGGAGCATTGATTTCAGCTGGAGTAATTACTGAAGAAGAAGCTAAAAGTCATCCAGAAAAACATGTGTTAACACAAGCGTTAGCTACTAGAGATAATATCGATTTACACACTTTTATTGATGATGTAAGTAATTATGATTATTTTCTATTGTGTTCTGATGGATTAACAAATATGATAGAAAAAGAAGAAATCCAAAATATAGTAAGGAATGGTGAATTATCAATTGCTGTTAATAAATTAATTGATAAATGTGTTGAACGCGGGGGAGTAGACAATATATCAGTGGCTATAATAAAAAATCTAGGGGGTGAAAACCATGATTAATAAAATTATATGCAACAGATATAAGATTCTGGATCACTTGGGAACTGGAGGAATGGCTACAGTTTGGCTTGGATATGATACAATTTTAGATAGACAAGTAGCTATAAAAACATTTAAAATAGATGCAAATGATGAAGATGCTGTAAAAAGATTTAATAGAGAAGCAAAGGCTGTAACGAGCTTATCTCATCCCAATATTGTTTCTATATATGACGTAGAAAATGAAGGTGAATTTTATTATCTTATTTTAGAATATGTTGAAGGTATGACCTTAAAAGATTATATGGTTAAAAATCCTCGTATTCCGATAGAAACAATAGTTCATATTGCTAAACAAATTGCTGCAGGACTTAGTCATGCACATCAAAACGGGATAATACATAGAGATATAAAACCGCAAAATATTCTTATGAATGAGAATCTAACTTGTAAAATAACTGATTTTGGAATTGCAAGAGCATATGGTGATACTACTCTTACTCAAACAAACCAAATGTTAGGAACAGTTTATTATTTATCTCCTGAACAAGCACGTGGTAATGTTGCAACAGCTCAGAGTGATATTTATTCATTAGGAATTTTAATTTTTGAAATGATTACTGGACAAATTCCATTTAAAGGAGAATCGGCAGTTGCGATTGCTTTAAAACATCTACAAGAAGAACTTCCAGATATAGATAAATACAGGGAAAATGTTCCTCAGAGTGTAAAAAATATTGTATTAAAAGCAACTATGAAGAACCCAAATGAAAGATATATTAGCTCTAAAGAGTTATTTGAGGATTTAAGTACGGTGCTTAATCCAGAGCGTTTATATGAAAATAAATACACTGGTTTTAAAATACCTGTTGAACCAGTAAAAAATTATAATCAAACTCAGTATCTTGATAATAGCAGTAATAACAATCAATATGGTTATAATAATTTTACCAATGATGATTATTATGATTATGAAGAAGATAATAGACATAATAATAGACGTTATCAGCAAGTTAATAATCAAAAAAACAATTATAATAATGTAAGTAAGCGTGATGAAAAGAAAGAAACATCTAAAGCTAAGCATATATTTCTTGCAATACTAGCAATTGTTGCTATTGTAGTAGGTACATTTTTCATTTATAATTACGTTATTGATTCAAATAGTGTTTCAGCTCCCGATGTTCGTAACAAAACTTTAGAAGAAGCTAAAGTTACTATCGTTAAAGCAGGACTTGAGGTAGGAGATGTTACTGAAGTCGCTAGTGATGAAGTAAAAGAAAAAACAGTAATTGACAGTGATCCAAAAGCTGGTAAAAAGGTGAAAAAAGGATCTAAAGTTGATTTAAGAGTCTCTTCAGGTAAAAAAACAGTAGATATGCCAAATTTTGTAGGCATGGATGAAGAAACGGTGAAGAAAAATGCTTCTAAATTAGGATTTAAAAATATAACAGTAGAAAAAGTAGAAAGTAATTCTTATGAATCTGGAAAAGTTGTATCTCAAAATATTAGAGCAGGTATTGAAATAGTACCTAAAGAAAAAGAATTAATAATACAAGTTTCTACAGGTAAAAAGAAGGTTACTATGCCTAATCTAGTTGGAGAAGATAGTACAACTGTAGAAAGTACGATTGCATCATACGGATTTAAGAATGTTACTTATAGAGAAGAATACTCAGACAAAGAAGTGGGAACTGTTATCTCGCAAAGTATAAGAACTGGATCGAATATTGTACCAAGTGATGAATCTTTAGAGATAGTAATTTCTAAAGGAAAAGAGAGAAACTCTTCACGAGAAGAATCAAGCGACGATTCAAGTGTGGATTCTAAATCAAATGATGATAGAACTACTAGAAATAATTCAACAAGAAATAGTTCTACAAGTAATAATAGAAATAACAACAGTAACTAATTAGTGATTATAAAAGCACAGGGGAGATATATACTTCAACTGTGCTTTTTCACAAAAGTTATAAATTTATTATATGGTGAATAATATGAATTTAACATTACAAAAAAAACTAGAATTACTTCCAGATAATCCCGGATGTTATTTATATAAAGATAATATTGGAGAGATTATTTATGTAGGTAAAGCTAAAAATTTAAAGAATAGAGTAAAAAGTTATTTTACAGGTACTCATAATAAAAAAACTCAGACTTTAGTATCAAAAATAGAAGATCTTGAATATATAATAGTTAACTCTGAAAAAGAGGCATTATTATTAGAAAATAATTTAATAAAAAAATATCGACCATATTTTAATATTCGTTTAAAAGATGATAAAAGTTATCCGTACTTAATGATCACAAAAGAAGAACATCCAAGATTACTGATGACTAGAAAGTACAAAAAGAATAATAAAAATATATATTTTGGACCATATGTTGATATAAAATCAGCAACAGAGGTTAAGAAAATTTTAGATAAAATATATCCATTAAGAAAATGTAATCCCGTAGAAAAAAGACCCTGTATGTATTATCAAATAGGAGAGTGCATAGGTCCATGTGCTAAAAAAATAACTGTAGATGATTATAAGTTACAGATTTCTAAAATTAAATCTTTCTTAACAGGAAATACAAAAGAAATATTATCTGATTTACAAAGGAAAATGCAAGAACATATTAAAAATTTAGAGTTTGAAGCAGCTGGACAAATCCATAATTATATTAAATCAATAGAAGTTTCTGTTCAAAATCAAGTTGTTGCAGATAGTACTAATGTAGATAGAGATTATATTGGCTTTACTTTTAATAATGATTATATATGTATCCAAATCTTTTTATCTAGATTAGGAAATATTATAGAGCGTAAAGTAGAATACTTTAATTTATACGATACACCTGAAGAGATTTTATATTCTTACTTGTTACAATATTATGCTTTAAACAAGCTTCCGAAAGAAATATATATTGATGACATTGATGGTAATCTCCTTGCTGATGTAGTAGATTGTAAAGTTATAATTCCAAAAAGAGGTAATCATAGAAAAATACTCGATACAGTTAAAGAAAATGCAACTTATTACTTAAATAATAATCTTGCTATTGAAGAACTTAAAGAAAGAAAATTACAAGTTACACTTAATAATATTGCTGAAAAATTAGGTGTTAATTCTATCAATAGCATTGATGCTTTTGACAACTCTAATATAATGGGTGTAGATGCAGTTTCTGTAAAAGTAAATTTCACCAATGGGAAAAAGAATACTTACAATTATAGAAAATTCAAAATTGATGAATCTATGGGAATTAATGATGTTCAAACTATGAAAGAAGTACTTTATAGGAATTATAAAGATAGAAAGACTAATGCGGAATTATTAATAGTCGATGGTGGAAAGAATCATCTTAATGTAGCCATTGATGTTGTTCATAATATGCTTGGTTTAAAACAAATTAAGATTATTGGGTTAGCAAAAAATGACAAACATATTACTGAGTACATTATTACTGATGATTATGAGATTATAGAATTTCCTAAAACATCAGCAGAATATTTATTCTTAAAGCAAATACAAGATGAGGTTCATAGGTTCGCAATAACTTATCACAGAGCGACAAAGAATAAAAATATGTATAAATCCAGCCTTGATGATATACAAGGCATTGGTAAAGTTAGAAAGAATTTATTACTAAAATCATTTTCTTCATTAGAAGAAATTAAGAATGCACCAGATGAGAAACTCTTAAAACTAGGCATCCCTAAAGATGTAATAAAAAATTTAAAGAAAAAATTATAATTAATTAAGTTATCCATATTTTAATTAGATAAAATATACGGATAACTTAATTTTTTTTGAATTATTCTATAGTAATATTCTTAAAAGTATGGTATAATAACGTAAAGAAATTATAAAAGTCGAGGAGGCAACTATGAAATTTTTATCATTCAGTTATAACGATAAAGAATTATATGGAGTAAAAGTAAAACGTGAAGAAAGCGCATGGGACTTAATTAAAGTACTTGAAGACTTTGATAATAATGAAACTATTCCACAATCGTTAAGAGAAGCAATTGAAATATATGGTGTTTCGTTTATAGAAAAAGTTAGAAAAGTACTAAAATTAGTTGAAGAAAGCAGTAATGCTGATAACTATAAAGTACCATTTGATAAAATAATTTGGCGTTCACCTATTACAAGAACACCAAAAAAATATTCTTTGTGTTGGTCACAACTATGAAGCTCATGTTAATGAACTTGGTGATGAGTTGGCAAAAACTCCTAAAGATGTTCTTATCTTTACAAAAGCTACAACAGCTTTAGCTGGAAATAATGAAGTAGTGCCTTCTCACAAGGATATTACAGATAGTTTAGATTTCGGAGGAGAACTAGCTGTAGTAATAGCAAAACCAGGGAAAAACATACTAAGACCTCTAGTTTTAGATTATATTTTCGGATACACAATTATGAATGATATAACAGCTACAGACTTACAATACAAACATGGACAATTTTTCTTAGGAAAATCATTAGAAAAATCAGCACCAGTTGGACCTTACCTTGTAACTAAAGATGAAGTTAGTTCACCTGAATCTATGAGTATTGTTACAAAAGTAAATGGAGAAATCAAACAAAATGCTATGACATCTGAGATGCTATTTAGAATTGATGATGTTCTTGCTGAAATTAGTAAAGTAGTTCCTTTAGAAGCTGGGGATATTATTGCGACTGGAACACCTGCAGGAGTAGGTTCTGCTCAAAACCCACCAAAATTCTTAAAACCTGGGGATGAAATAAAAATTACAGTTGAAGGAATTGGTACATTAACTACTGTTATTGGAGACTAAGTAGAAAGGAAAAACAATGGCAAAGAAATCAAAAGACAAACAAGTTACACATATTGAAAAAGACGATTTAAAAGCACGTCAAGCCGCGATTAATGAAGCTATTAAAGTTATAGAAAAAGAATACGGTAAGGGTGCTATTATGGATATTTCTTCAGAAAATCCAATTAAAGTAGAAGCAGTATCTTCAGGATCATTAGCAATTGATTCAGCTCTAGGAATAGGCGGATATCCAAAAGGACGTATTGTTGAAGTATATGGTCCAGAGTCATCAGGTAAAACAACAATTGCACTACACGCGATTGCTGAGGTACAAAAAACTGGAGGAATAGCAGCATTCATAGATGCTGAAAATGCCTTAGATATTGAATATGCTAAAGCATTAGGGGTTGACTTTACTCCTGGTAAATTCTTCTTATCACAACCTGACAGTGGTGAACAAGCACTTGATATTGCTGAAAAACTTATTTTATCTGGTGCGATTGATATTATTGTAATTGACTCAGTAGCTGCATTAGTACCAAAAGCTGAAATTGATGGAGTAATGGGAGCTAACCATATTGGTTTACAGGCTAGACTTATGTCACAAGCTCTTCGTAAATTAACTGGTCAAATTAATAAAGCTAATACTATTGCACTATTTATTAACCAACTTCGTGAAAAAGTTGGAGTTATGTTTGGTAGTCCTGAAGTTACAACAGGTGGACGTGCATTAAAATTCTACTCAACTGTACGTATCGATGTACGTAAAGGAGAAGCAATTAAAGGTGCTGATAGTGAAATTTTAGGTAATAGAACTAAGATAAAAATTGTAAAAAATAAAGTAGCTCCACCATTCAAAGTTGCTGAAGTGGATATTATGTTCGGTGAAGGAATCTCAAAAATCGGAGAAACTCTTGATTTTGCAGTTGACTTAGATATTATTAACAAATCTGGATCATGGTTCTCATATAATGGAGAGCGATTAGGTCAAGGACGTGAAAATGTTAAAAAAGTATTCGAAGAAAATGAAGAACTATATAATGAAATTTACGGCCTAGTAAGGGATGAAATTATGAGTAAAACTGGGAAAAAGAATAACTCAGTAGATGAAGAAGAATCAAATGATAATATTGATGAACTTGATTTAGGGATAGAAACTTTAGGTGAGGTTGAATAGTAATATATGAATAAAAAATTATTTAAAATTGTATTATGGTTAATGATTTTTATTATATTAGCTAGTGGATTTATTTCAGCTATAGCAATATTCTTATAATCTAGATACATAGTAAATAAAAAATAAAAGGGGATGCCCCAAAAGTCATAAATTTTAAAAAAAGTTTATATGAGAACTCATAGACGCCATGTTGTTTATTGATATCTAAACACGCTTGTAAAAGTTTTTTAGATATCAATAAACTTTGCGGGGGTGACTCGACAAAATCGATTTCTCTGAAATCACGATTTTTGAGTCACTCCCATTTTTATTTTGAAAATATGATAAAATATTATTAGAGAATGAATAGGAGAAATAATAGTGAATTTAGTACAAAATATGAATGATAATCAGCTAAAAGCTATATTAAAAACAGAAGGTGCCGTAATGGTTATAGCTGGAGCAGGTAGTGGTAAAACTCGTGTTTTAACAAATAGAATAGCTTATTTAATTTCTGAAAAAAATATATTAGAAAATAATATCTTGGCTATTACCTTTACCAATAAAGCTGCTAAGGAAATGAAAGAAAGAATATATGCTCTAGTTGGTGAAACTTCAAAATATATTTGGATAAATACATTCCACTCTATGTGTGTAAGAATTTTACGTCAACATATAGAACTTTTAGGATATAATAAAAACTTTACAATACTTGATACAAGTGAGCAAAAAAGTATTATAAAAAATATTGTTAGGTCTTTAGACTTATCAGAAGATGCATATCAACCAGCTAACGTATTAAAAATAATTTCAAATGCAAAGAATAGTTTAGTTTCTGTAAAAAAAATGAGAGAACAATCTCGTTTTGGGTTCATGAAAAATGTAGCAGAAATTTATGCACACTACCAAAGTTATTTAAAGAAAAATAGTGTTTTAGACTTTGACGACTTAATGCTAAAAACTATTGTATTATTTAAAAAATTTCCAGAAGTTTTAGCGATTTACCAAAATCAATTCCAATATATTCATGTTGATGAGTATCAAGATACTAACGTTATTCAATATAGATTAATTAAGATGTTATCAGCTGTTCATAAAAATGTATGTGTTGTTGGTGATGATGATCAAAGTATTTATAGTTGGCGCGGTGCATGTAGTGATAACATAATAAACTTCGAAAAAGATTTTGACAATGTTGAACTAGTGTTCCTTGATCAGAACTACCGTTCTAATTCAACAATTCTTGATGCTGCTAATGCAGTAATTAAAAATAATACTGATAGAAAAGAAAAAGCGCTATGGTCTGAAAATAAAGGCGGGGGAAAAATATCTGTTTACGCTGCTTCTAACGATAAAGATGAAACAGATGATATTGCAAAAAAATACTTGAATTGAAAAAAGAAGGTATCGATTATAAAGATATTGCAATTTTATATCGAGCTAACTATCTATCACGTCAAATGGAGAATTCATGTTTATCTTTCGGAATACCATATAAGTTAATTGGTTCTCTAAAATTCTTACAACGTCAAGAGGTACGTGATTTACTTGCTTATTTAAACGTTATTGTTAATAGAGCTGATGAGTTTAGTTTAAGAAGAATTATTAATGTACCAAAAAGAGGTGTTGGTGCTAGTTCAATGGATAAAATTGATAAGTATGCAGAGGAATACGGTATTTCTTTATTCGAAGCTTTAAAGAATATCGAAGCAGTAGGAGTCTCTAAAAAAATAGTAACTAACATCAAAATTACTAACTAATCTAATTGAAAAATACTCAGAAATAGAAAAGTACTCAATAGATGAGTTAATTATTGGAATTTATAAAGATTCAGGTTATGAAAATATGTTAAAAGAATCTAATGATCCTTATGCAGAAAGTAGAATTGAAAATATTTCTGAGTTAGTATCTTCAGCTAAACAATTCTCTAGTATGAATGATAGTCTTATTGATTTCATTTCTGAAATGTCATTAACTTCTGATTCTGATGATGAAAACCAAGAAGATGCAGTAGTACTATCGACAGTTCATGCTTCAAAAGGATTAGAGTATAAAGTAGTCTTTATAATGGGGTTAGAGGAGAATTTATTCCCATCTATCAGAGATGCTGAGAGTAGTGCTGATGAGAAAAATAAGATGGAAGAAGAGCGTCGATTAGCCTATGTTGCTATTACTCGTGCAAAAGAAAGATTATTTATGTCTTATGCAAATAGACGAATGCAATTTGGTTCTATTAAAATGAATAAACGTTCTAGATTCTTAGATGAAGTTCCTAACAAACTAATGCATTTTGAATCTTCATTTGGAGGAAGTTTTGAAAGTACTGATTCAAATATAGAGCAAGCTAATAAGTTTATTAGCAAACTTAGTCCAAAAATTAAAATTTCAGAGAAACCTAAGTCTTCAGTTAGTACAAATTATGGTGTAGGTGACACTGTGCTTCATAAGAAATTTGGAGAAGGTAAAGTCTTAGACATATCTAAGGATAGTGTAAAAGTTGAATTTAGTGAGGTTGGTATAAAAACTTTATTAATTGAGTATGCTAATCTGACTAGAAAGGATTAATATATTATGAAACAAATTCAAGAAGAAATTTTAAAACTAGTTTCACTACTAAACAAATATTCATATGAGTATTACGTTGAAGATAATCCACAAATAACTGATACTGAGTATGATACTTTATATAAACAATTAGAGAAATTAGAAAAAAAATATCCTGAATTAATACTAGAAAATTCTCCTACACAAAGAGTAGGAGATAGAGTTCTTGATGAGTTCGAGAAAATTACTCATAAAATTCCGATGTTAAGTTTATCAAATACATTTTCTACTGAAGATTTAATAGATTTTGATGCCAGAGTATCAAAATTAGTTCCAAGTGAAAAAGTTGAGTATATATGTGAACTAAAAATAGATGGTCTAGCCATTTCTATTAATTATGATAATGGTAAATTAGTAAGTGCTGCTACCCGTGGAGATGGAACTGTCGGGGAAGATGTTACTGAGAACATAAAAACAATATTTTCGATTCCAAAAGTGTTAAAAGATAAAAAATCATTTGAGGTTAGGGGAGAGGTTTATCTTCCAAAGAAATCTTTTAATATACTTAACAAAGAACGAGAAGAAAATAATGAGGTATTATTTGCGAATCCTCGTAATGCAGCAGCGGGATCTTTAAGGCAACTTGACTCTAAAATAACAGCAAAAAGAAGGTTATCGGCTTTTATTTATTCAATAGTTGGTGATGATAGCATTGTTTCACAAGAGAATGCTTTAAATACAGCGAAAGAATATGAACTTCCTGTAAATCCAAATTTTAAACTTTGTAAGAGTATTGATGAAGTAATTGACTATATTAACTACTGGACTGAACACAAACAAGATTTACCGTATGATATTGATGGAATTGTTATTAAAGTGAATTCATATGACCTGCAAGAAGAGATAGGTTATACCCAAAAAAGTCCTAGATGGGCTACAGCATACAAGTTTCCTGAAGAAGAGCTTGCTACTAAATTATTAGATGTAGAACTAAGTGTAGGTAGAACAGGGATAATTACACCAGTTGCTATACTTGATCCAATTGTAATCTCTGGTTCTACGGTATCTAAAGCATCTTTACATAATAAAGATATTATTGATGAACTAGATATTCATATTGGTGATATGGTAGTAGTTAAGAAAGCTGGTGAGATTATTCCTAAGGTAGTTCGTGTTATTAAAGAGTTAAGAACCGAGGGAACTACAAAATATCAAATGCCATCTACTTGTCCATCATGTCATCAAGAAACTTACGTGAAAGAAAATGATCCTTTTACTAGATGTAAAAATCCTGATTGTCCTGATCAAAATATTAGAAAAATAATCCATTTTGCTTCAAGGGATGCTTTAAATATTGAAGGATTAGGTGATAAAGTAGTAGCGACTTTATACGATAAAGGTATTATTAGCCACACAATAGATTTATATTCATTAGACAGAGATAAACTGATTGCTTTAGAAAGAATGGGTGAAAAATCTGTTGATAATTTATTAAACGCAATAGAAAAATCAAAAGAGAGTTCATTAGATAAAGTTATATATGCTCTTGGTATATTAAATGTAGGAAAAAAAGCAGGGAAGATTCTTGCAGAAAAATATTTAAATCTTTCTAATTTCATGAATGCGACATTAGAAGAACTTATTAATCTTGACGATGTTGGTCAAATTACCGCAGAATCAATTCTAGATTATTTATCAGATGATAATAATATTAAATTTATTAATGATTTGATTAATATTGGAATGAATCCTCAATATGAGATTAATGAAATTAAATCTAACAATATTTTCTCAGGAAAAACAGTTGTTTTAACTGGTAAGCTTGTTGAATTGACAAGAAATGAAGCAAAAGAATTTTTAGAAAAAAATGGAGCAAAAGTTACTGGAAGTGTTACATCAAAAACTGATCTTGTAATTGCTGGTGAGAAAGCAGGCTCTAAACTTACTAAAGCCGAACAATTAGGTATTGAAGTAATTAATGAAGAACAATTTGCTAATATGGTAAGAGAGGTGGAATAATGGATAATAAATTACCTTATAAAGTTTTCGGTATTGTTATTGTATTCGTATCAATAATTACATTTTTCATTATGAACTACAATTCAGTACCAGTATCATTAATATTTTTTACAGTTAAATTACCTTTAACAATTTTATTTTTCGTATGTTTCTTTATGGGAATATTAGCTGCTAGCTTGTATTGGTATCAAAGGTATAAAAGTTTAGTAAAAAAATACGAAAGAACAGAAAAATTATTATTTACAAAAGAAAAAATAGAAGATAAAAAAGAAATAAATGAATAACTTTTTAAGAAAAAGAGGTGGAAAAAATCGGGCATAAAAATGTAACTGGATATATCCAATTATGATGAAATTTTATTAAAGAATTAAGAATCATATAGTATTCTAAAAATGTCGCTAAAATATTAAATGCAAGAAATATTACAGATATGACTTCCGTTAAAAAGTATTTTTCTGATGAATATGAAGAAGGTTATGATCCATTTTTAATGCATGATATGCAAAAAGCTGTAGATAGGATAAATGAAGCTATAGAAAATGAAGAGAAAATTCTCGTCTACGGAGATTACGATGCGGATGGAATTACATCAACAGTATTATTAGTAGAGACATTAATATCTATGGGGGCAGATGTATCATCCTATATTCCAAATCGATTTGAAGAAGGATATGGACCAAACAAAGAAGCTTTTACAAAGATTATTGATTCAGGAATAACTCTAATTATTACTGTCGACAACGGAATTGCAGGTATAGAAGAAGTTGATTTAGCTAATAAATTAGGTTGTGATGTTATTGTAACAGACCACCATAAAATTCAAGATACTATACCTAATGCATATGCAATAATTCATCCTGAACATCCAGAAGGTAATTATCCATTCAAGAAATTAGCTGGAGTAGGGGTTGCTTTTAAACTAGCACACGCATTATTGGAAATCTTCCCTGATTTCTTATTGGATTTAGTTGCAATTGGTACAATAGCTGATATGGTCTCAATTACAGATGAAAATAGAATATTTGTAAAACAGGGACTAGAATTAATAAATGAAGATCCTCGAATAGGTCTTAAAATGCTACTTGAATTATCAGGTATAGATACAAAAATTGACGAACAAACTGTAGGTTTTTATATAGCACCTAAATTAAATTCTATTGGTAGAATGGATAGTGCTAAATTAGGATTGACTTTTCTAATGGCAGAAGAGCCTGTAACAGCGAGAGCTTTAGCTGAACAGATTGAACAATATAATATTCAACGAAAACAGATTACAGAAGACATAGTAAAAGATGTAATAAATAAAATTGAAAATTCAGAAAAAAAACAAAAGAATGTTATTATGGTTTCTGGTGAATACCACGAAGGTGTACTAGGTATAGTAGCATCGAATATTGTTGAAAAGTACCAAAAACCAGTTTTTATTATGAACGAAAAAGAAGGGGTTCTTAAGGGCTCTGCGAGAAGTATTTTTGATTTTAATATCTACGAAGCAATGAACAAAATATCAGATTTATTCTTAGCATTCGGTGGTCATACATTTGCTGCTGGTTTCTCTTTTGAAAAATCTAATTTTGAAAAGATTGAAGAATTTTTAGATAATGAATTTGAAGAATTTAAACAAAATAATGATTTGAAAGCTAATAAGAATATCGATATTGTTACTTCATTAGAAGATATTAGTTATCAATTTCTAAATTCATTAGATGCTTTAAAACCATATGGTATGGATTTTGAAAAACCTACTGTATTAATAGAAAATGCAATGGTTCTGAATAAAGCATACTTTGGTTCTGAAAAACAATATTTAAGATTAACAATAGCAGATGAGGTTGGAAATTTAGACTGTATTACTTTTAAAGACAGTGTAACTTTTGATAAAGTTGAGAGAAACGATATTATTGACTTATTGTGTAACATAGATAAAAATAACTTTAATGGTCGTACAAAATTACAGGCTCATATTATAGATATACATATTAAAGAATTTTTATTCGAAGATTTGAGATTCATAAACTATGATATTGCAAATATTGATACCAATTGTTTAAAACTCTCTAAACACAGAGATGATAAAGATAATAATTTTTATCAATATAAGGATTTAGATAGCTTAATAGATAAGGAATTTGAATATATTTATTTACTAGATATACCAACTTCTAAAGAATATCTATACAAAATAATAAATCTAAAACCTAAAAAAGTGTTTTTAATATGTGAAGAGAAACAAGTTTTATCTGACGTATATCTTATTGATAAAAATAGATTAATTAAATTATTTAATCTAATACTTTCAACAAATAACAAACAAATAAATGTAGCTCAACAATTAGATAAATTACTAGTGGTATTAAAAACAAATGTAGATAGTTTAAAAATTATGATTCAGATTTTTAAAGAACTAGAGTTAATTAATTTTGTAAATAACACTATAATACTTAATCCAGATTATAAAACTGTTGATTTGAAAAAATCATCAAGTTTTATAAGAATGGAAAATATATTTGAAGTTGAAAACTTACTTTTAAAAGAGAGTATTGCTAATATTAATAAAATACTTGAAGTTTAATGTAAATTAGAAGGAGATTTAAATGAAAATTTTATACTTTTGGGATGCGTACTGTGGTTGGTGTTATGGATTCGATAAAATATTCACTAAATTTTATGAGAATCATACAGATGTAGAAATTGAAATAATTTCTGGTGGATTATTCATTGGAGATAATAGTAAAAAAATCAAAGAATATGGATATTTCCAGGAAGGAAATAAAAAGATATCTGAAATGTATAATGTAGAATTTGGAGAAAAATATAACGAAGTACTTAATGAAGGTGAAATGGTATTAAACTCTGTTCATCCTGCAATTGCTATGGAGGTGGTAAAAGAACTTATTCCTAATTCACAAATACTACACTTTGCATATGACATTCAATGTAAATTTTTTATTGAAGGAAAAAGTCTTAGCGATGTGCAAACATATGTCGAATTGTGTGAAAAATATGGACTAGATAGTTATGATCTTGCTCTAAAATTAACAATTGCGTTTAAAAATTCTAATCCTATTCACCCTGATTTTATAAGAACTTTAAATCTTGGGATCGAATCATATCCAACAGCAGTTATGGAAAAAGATGGAGAATACTATGATCTTAGAGGATATGCAACAGATCCTGAAGACATTGAAACTCACTATAATTTAATCACTAAAGATTTTAATTTTTTATATTAATTATTTTTTCATTGTGGCAAATTTATGAACAAAATTTATTAGGGGTAATTCTTATGAATTCAGCATTTTATATGCTAAATTCATTGAAATCACCTCTAATTTTTTTTTATTTTCAACGTTTTCACTTGTAACTTTTATCCTGTTGTAGTATAATATGATTATCATTAACCGATATTGATTATCATTGTTTTTATGGAGGAACAACATGAATAGAAAATATAATAATAAATTAATAATTGGATTAGCAGTACCTATCTGTTTAAGTATAGGTTCAGTTGATTTCAATTATTCTAAACTAAATCTTGATTCTAATGTAGTTTATGCACAAGATCAACAGAGCACAGGATTAAAGATTTATGAACCAGAAATTGGTGCTAGCGACTCTTTAGAATTCACTGTCGAAGCTCAAGATACATCAGATACAATATTTAATAAGTATTGGAAAATGTTGATAAACTATTAATCGATGGAAAAGATTTCGGTTTTAATAGTGAGTCATCTGCTTCTAAAAATTATTCACTATTTGGTAATACTGTATATATTAATAATAAAGATATAGAAGCTCATTATAATAAACAAAAGAAACATAAAATTGAATTTATTTTTAAAGATGGATCAAAAGCTGTATATGAAGATAAAGGATATGTAGATCCAACCGCTAAACCAAAATTAATTAGTGATGGTCTAAAAATTTTAGAACCACAAATAGATAACGATTCTCTAATCTTCTTCTTAGAAGGTTCTGATCTTTATAAAAACTACTGGTCAAAAGTAACTAAACTTACAGTAGATGGAAAAGATTTCGGATTCGATAAACAAAATACAAATAGTAAATATTATAAATTATATAATGGAGAAGTAACTGCTGCAGATAAAGCTATTACTGAACATTATAAAAAACAAGATAAGCACAAAATTGAATTTACATTTGAAGATGGATCTAAAACAACATATGAAGATGCTGGTTATGTAGAGCCAAGTAATGAAACGACTACACCATCAAAAGATAGTGAAAGTAATTCTAATAAACCTGCTTCAAATGCTAAATATACAATTTCTAAATTAGATCAAGGTAAAAACTGGAAAGATGAAAAACACTTAACTTTAGAGTTATCTGATACATCTGTTTATGATAATTTTGTTGAAGAAATAGCTAGTGTGACACTAAATGGTACAACTGTAAATAAAGAAGTCTTTAAAGATAAAGTAGAATCATCAAAATATCTTGGAATTAGAATTTTTAACGAAGATTTGGTAAAAGCGTTAAAAGATTCAGATAATAAACTAGAAGTCAAACTTGTTGATGGAACTATAATTTCATATCCAACGGCAACCGATAAAAAAGAAGATGTAAAACCTGCAGAACCAAAACAAGAGACACCAGCTACTAGCGCATCATATGCTCAAAAAGACCTTGTTTCTAAAGTAGAGAAAAATAGTTATGCTGATGAATTAAACATTACACTTGTTAATGGATTTAAACCAGAAGATGTTCTTAAAAATACTAAAGAAGTAATTATTAACGGAAAATCATTTGATAAATCACTATTCAGTAAAAACTGGAAAGATCAAATAGTTACTTTCGACGATGGTGGAGAAAGTCTTAAAGCATTTAAAGCTTGGAACTTTGATGGAGATAATACAATTGTATTTAAAGCAAATGACGGTAGCGAAAGTAAAACATATACTACTGGTAATAAAGTAGTTGAAGAAAAACCAACGCCAGAAAAAAACTCCTGAAAAACAAGAAGAAAAAACTTATTCACTTACTGATAAATTAGAAGATGGTGAATATACTTTAGGATTTAACGCTTTATACGCTGATGGAAGACAAGGTACTTCAATGCTAGAAGGATTCTTTGATAAAAATGTAAAATTAGTAGTTAAAGATGGGAAAATGAGTATAACAATGTTAAACACTTTATTTGCTCATGGACTATATGATTTTGCTATTCAAAATAAAGGTAAATGGGAATCAGGTGTGAAAGAAAACTTTGGTGAGAAGAACTCTGCAGGACAATACGACAGAGCGTTATTTACACTTCCAGTTGAAGATCTAGACCAAGTACATTTAGGTGGTGTTATAGTTTCTTATATGGGCTCTTTAGAAAGTGATAAAGGAAACTTTGATAAATATACTACAGTTAAACTTAAATTTAAACCTGAGATTAAAAAAGGATGGAATGGGTTTGAGTTAGTAGAGAAAAATAATGAAGAACGTAAGAAAAGCGATGACTTACTTCAGAAGAAATTAATCGCCAATGGGGTAGATGCTAATAACGATGGTAAAGTAACTGAAGATGAATTAAAAAACTTCACTGGTGATATCAACATTGGATCTTTAGAGATTGATGGAAAAGTTGATAAAGGTGCTATTTACAACCTAGATTTACTAAAACACATGGGACCTGGTGTTAAATCATTCTCATCTGATAGTAACAACTTTGGTGAATTACCTGAAGATTTATTCAAAAATGCAGTTAATATTGAGCGTATTAACTTAGGAGGAAATGGTGTTACTAAACTACCTGAAAACCTATTTGCTAATAACAAAAAATTAAAAACTGTGAATTTATCTTCTAACAACTTAGGTAATATACCAGAAGGTTTATTTGCAAATAACTCTGAATTAGAATCTGTTGAATTCAGTCAATCATGGTTATCAACATTACCAGCGAATGTTTTTGCTAATAATAAAAAGCTAAAAACAGTAAGTTTATCAAATAATAAGATTTTTTCACTTCCAAATGATTTATTTAAAAATAATACAGGTTTAACATTCTTATCTGTAACTGACAATGAACTTACTAAACTTCCTGACAGTGTTGCTAATTTATCTTCTTTAACACAGTTATATGCAGCTAACAACAAATTAACATCACTTCCAGCAAATGGAGTTAATTTCACTAAATTAAATACTCTTGCTTTAAATAACAACCATATTTCTAGTTTATCTGATGAATTATGGAAAACACTAGCAAAAAATAAAGCAACTGTAAGATTAGTAAATAACCAAATTAGTAATATACCATTAGAATTAATTAAAGCAAATGGTAGTCTACATATTCTTGATATTGCTAATAACAATTTACCAGCAACATTACCATATAATGATTCTGACACTAAACTATTAGGAATTTCTCCTGAAGTAACTCAAGGTTACTATCCACAAAAACAAGCTATCGAATTGAATGTTGTTGCAAAAGATAATAAGGTAACTATTCAACCAAAAGATGAGAAATTAACAATTCTAAATCTTCTACACTGGTATAGAGGACGTTCTGAGTTTTACGGTGGAGAAGGTATCTTACAAGGTTTAGATAAATACAAAGAATTCCTAAGTAAACAAACAAAACCTATGGCTGAACTTCTTAAGAGTGATGACTATGGACGTAACTGGTATATTGTTACTAAAGTAGAACGTATCCGCGGTAATGAAGTTAAAGAAATTAGTTCAACAAGTGTTTCTAACGAAGATGATAGAAAATTAGAAATTACTGATAATGATATGAAAGCTGGAGATAAATATAGAATTACTAAAACTTTATTCGAAAAAAATGCTACAAATATCGATGATAAATTAGTTGAACTTGTAACAACAGTTGAGGCTGATGTTAAGAAAGAAGAACCAAAAGTAGAGGAAAAACCACAAGTAACTCCGGAACAGCCAAAACCAGAGGAGAAACCACAAACAACGCCTTCTGAACAACCTAAACCGGAAGAAAAACCGCAGGTAACTCCTGAGAAACCTCAAGAGTCGCCTTCTGAACAACCAACTACACCTTCAGTAGAAGATAAGAAAAATATAACTGATACTCTTATTGCTAAATTACCAGGTGATGAAGAAGTTAAAGTTCAATTTAAAGAAAAAGATATTACTGGTATTCACTTTGTTGCTCAAAATTCTAACGAACAAAAAGTAAACGAAGTAAAAGAATTAGTTAAGAATCTTGATGAGAATTTAAATGTTGTTAAAACTTTAGATTTATTCTTCACAGATGATAATGGTAATGTAATAAATAAAAACGGAGAAACTAGAGCAGTTACAGTAGCTGTTCTTGCTAAAGACAATGAAACATTAGAAGTTTATTATGTAAATGGTGATAAATTAGAAAAAGTCCCAAGTACATATTCAGATGGAAAATTAACATTCTATACAGATCACTTTAGCACTTATACTATTGTTTCAAGAGCTAAAGAAGCTAAGAAAGATGATTCTTCTTACAAATTAAATAATGATAACAACAATACAGAAAATAAAGCTGAAAAAGAACAAAATTCACTTCCACAAAGATTTAACAATATACTTCCTAAAACTGGTCTAACTGAGAATAGTGCAGGAGCTGCATTATTAGGATTACTAGGAGTAGTACTAGCTACATTAGGATTTAGAAGAAAAAGATAAAGTAGATTAATTTACTTTTATAAAAAAACAAAAACGATAGATTTTAATTTAGAATCTATCGTTTTTTGTATTAAATTATAAGATAAAGAATGTCATGAATAATATATCCAGAAAAAAGTATTAATATAACATTCATATATATTCTTAATTTTTCTCTAAAGATAACTGAAATTATATTGATAATAATCACTCCAATAATCGCTCCTAGAGTATTATCAATTAAATCTGTTACATCAGGAAAACCAATAGTCAGTACATACTGTATTGATTCGTAAGTCAAACTCAATATAAATGCTAATATTATCGCTCTAAAACCTGAAGATTTAGGATACAACATCTTTATGTAGAAACTAAATGGTATGAAGAAAAGAATATTCAACAGGACTTCCACAATATCAAAATAACTATATGGTATCAAGTTAACTGTTCTCCATGTTATTCCTGGATGAAGTAGAACTCGTGGATGATTTATCCAAGAAAAATTACTACTTTTTAATAAATTCCAATCCATTTTGGCCACGATTACCCAAGAAAGTATGAATAAATACACAAAAAATAGTATAAGGGTTAATTTTCTGCTGTTAAGAAAAGATTTCAAATTATTCTCCTTTCATAGTTAATAATAGAGTATATATTAGCAAAGTTTATTAAAATTAACTTAAATTATAATTTAATAATTAGCTGAACTTGATCAGCAATTATTCCCGCTTCACTTTTCAAATTAAGAGTAAAATTCTTATAGTCAAATACATTGTTTTTATCAAACATCATTTCATAGTAAGAAGGGAAGTATACAGACCCAAGATTTGATTCAACCTGTTTATCATATTTACTCCACTTAATATTTACATCATTTTTACTCACTATTAATACTCTATACTTATCGTATACTTGACAGTGACAACCACTTATATTTTCATTATAAGGACTATTTCCATCTGTATAATCTATTATTATATCATATGTATTCTCATTAAATTTATTAATTTGTTTTAATATGTATTCAATTGCTGAATCTGAGAATGTAAATTTCATATTTTAACCTCCACGTTATATATTATATACTTTATTTTATCACACTAATAAATTATAAAGAAAGTAATTTGGATTATCGCTTTCCAGCTTATAATAACAGTATTATAAATTGCTTATTTTCTTATTTTATAGTATAATAATTGAGTTAAGAAAACATTTAGGAGAAAATAAAAATAAATGAATTTAGAAAAATACATTTCAATCGTACCAAATTGGCCAAAAGAAGGAATTAGTTTTAAAGATATAACTACATTAATGGCAGATGGAGAAGCGTATAAGTACGCTACAGATCAAATCGTAAACTATGCTAAAGAAAACAAGTTGATGTAGTAGTAGGACCAGAAGCTCGTGGTTTCATTATTGGATGTCCTGTATCTTATTCATTAGGTATTGGTTTTGTTCCAGTAAGAAAACCTAATAAATTACCACGTGAAGTTATTTCATACGAATATGATTTAGAATATGGAAGCAACACTCTAACAATGCACAAAGATGCAATTAAACCAGGTCAACGCGTTCTAATCACTGATGATTTATTAGCTACAGGTGGAACAATTGAAGCAACTATTAAATTAGTAGAAGAATTAGGAGGAATCGTAGTAGGTATTGCGTTCTTAATCGAATTAGATGGTCTAAACGGTATGGACAAACTACAAGGTTATGACGTTCTTACATTACTAAAAATGTAATCTACTATAATAATTAAATAATATGACATTTGAACTTATAGAAAAGAAATATCTAAAAAATATAAATACAAATGCTTATCTTTATGAGCATGTTAAAACTCGTGCTAGATTAGTATTCTTTGAAAATGATGATATAAACAAAAGTTTTAGCATTAGTTTTAAAACTATTCCTTATAATGATAATGGTATTTTTCATATTTTAGAACATTCTGTTTTATGTGGTTCAGCGAAATATCCAGTAAAAGAACCTTTTGTAGAACTACTTAAAGGTTCTTTTAATACATTTTTAAATGCAATGACATTTCCTGATAAAACTATGTATCCAGTATCGTCTAAAAATGAAAAGGACTTAGAAATATTGATGGATATATACTTAGATGCAGTATTTAATCCAAACTTAAAAAACAATCCAAATATTCTTGCCCAAGAAGGATGGCACTATCACCTTGAAGATAAAAAAGATGAACTAATATATAAAGGTGTAGTTTACAATGAAATGAAAGGTGCATATTCATCAGTAGATGAAGTACTAGATCAATATGTAACAGAACAGCTATTTAGTGATACTTCTTATAAATATTCTTCTGGAGGAAAACCAGAAGCAATCCCTTCGATTACACAAGAAGAATTTTTAGAAACTTATAATTACAACTATCACCCAAGCAACAGCTATATCTTTTTATATGGTGATTTAAATGTTGAACAATATCTGAATCATATTGATAGTTATCTAGATAATTACGATTATAAAGACTATAGTGATTATAGCTTATCACGTCAAGAAAACTTTACTACGGATATTGTTAAACGTACATATTTTAATGAAGATGTAAAAGATAAATCTTATGTAGCTTATAACTATATTCTTGGTGATAGTAATGAGTTTAGTAAAATTGAGAATATCGATATAGTAGATGATATTCTTCTTGGAAGTAGTAATACAGAATTTAGAAAATACTTCATTGATAACAATATTTGTGAAGATGTATATAGTTATGTACAAAAAGATCGTAAAGAAACTGTATACTCAATTATCTTTAAATACGTAAGTGATGATAAATTAGAAAGTCTTGATGCAGAATATAAATCTTTATTAAAAGGTATTATTGATAAAGGATTTGATTATGAACAAGTTCAAGCTTCAATTAACAAGAAGAACTTTTCTATCAAAGAAGAAATTAATAAAACTTCATCACCTAAGGGTGTATCTTATGCTATTAGATTATTAAGAACATGGTTATATAGCGAAGATAATATATTAGATGCATTTGATTTAGACAACGTAATTTCTCATTTACAAGAAAATTGTGTTAATAAACAATACGAAACTCTTGCTAAACAGTTTCTAATTGAAAATAATAAACAAGCTATATTACACTTAATTCCGACATTAGAAAAAGAAAATAAGGAAAAAGATTTAGTTGAATATAAAGCTACTTTATCAGAAACTGAATTAGAAAGCATTGTTAAAAACACTAAGTCTTTACAGGAATGGCAAAATAGTACCGATAAAAAAGAAGATTTAGAAAAAATTAAAAGTGTCAATGCTAAAGAAGTAGAGCTAAAAAATCCATTTGAAGAAACATTCTTTGAAGAATACAAAGGTATAAATTTTTCACACTATGATACTGTGACTAATGGTATTTCGTATTCTAAATTACTATTTGACATAAGTGATTTTGAAGTTGAACAGTTACAATATGCTTCAGTATTATCATATTTATTATTTAACTTTAATACAAAAAATAAAACTGAAGCTGAAGTAATAAAAGAAATAGGTGCAAATCTTGGTGGTATTAGTTCTTATGTAGATGTTTTTAGAAAACATAAGAGTGAAGAATGTGAAGTGAAATTCATAATTAGTGCTAAAAATTTAGTAGAAAAAGCTGGAGAACTAGCTAAGATTTTAGATGAAACTACACTTTATGCAGATTTTGAAGATAAAGAAGCACTATACAATGTTCTCTTAGAAATTAAGTTAATGCTAGAAAGTAGATTTAAAAATTCTGGACATGCTTTTGTAGCACGTCGTATTAGTGGTTTCTATAATCCTCAAAGTAAACTTGCTTCATATCACGGAGAATATGATTTCTACTTATTTATAAGTGAATTAGTAAACAACTATGAGCAAAATAGTGATAAAATTAAAGAACAATTATACACTGTTACAAATCTAATTTTTAATCAAGCTAGATTATTAGTTAACTTTGTCGGTAATAAAGAAGAATATACTAACTTCAAAGAAACTATATCTTCATATTTAGCTAAATACCCTAGTGAATTAGATAAACAAAAAGGGCTTGAAATTAAATTAGAAGAACAAGGTTATTCTGAAGGTTTTTACTTTGATTCACTAGTTCAATACGTTGGTGCGGGTTATAATATAAATGATTACACTGGTACACACTTAGTACTAAGACATATATTAAGCTTAGATTATTTATGGAATAATGTCCGTGTAAAAAATGGAGCCTATGGTTCTGGAGTGATATTTAATGCTTTTGGTGATTTTAATTTATGGTCATATCGTGATCCAAACTTAACGGAAACTCTAGACATATATTATAATATTAACAACTACGTAGCTAATATTGATGCAGATGAAAAAGATCTTAATAAATATATTATAGGTACACTAAATTCATTAGATGTTCTAATGTCACCAAGTGCGCAAGCTGCATATTCATTAAACAAATACATCACTAATTCTCCATTTGAAGTTTATGATAAACTTGTAAATGAAATAAAGAATACAACAGTAGAAGATTTAAGAAAATTAGCAATAGAATTTGAAAATATGAAATCTAAAGCATATACGTGTGTACTAGGCTCAAAAGAAAAAGTATTAGAAAATAAACAATTATTTAATAAAACAATAGAATTAAAATAGAAAGGTGCATGAATGAGAGTTCGAAATAGAGCAGATGCTAGAGAGCGTCTAGAGAATAGTCCAGTTGTATTTTTACAACCTAAGGATAATAAAGGAAAATGGAAAGAAATTTTTGGAAATGATAATCCAATATACTTAGAAATAGGAAGTGGAAAAGGTAAGTTTATTCATACACTTGCTGAAAAACACCCAGAAATTAACTTTATAGCTATGGAAGCACAACCAACTGTCTTAACATTTCTATTAGATAAAGTTGAAGAAACTCATAGAGATAACTTAAAACTTATCTCAGGAAATGCTGAAGATCTACTAGAATATTTTGCTGATGGTGAAGTTGATCAATTATATCTTAACTTCTCTGATCCATGGCCTAAAACAAGACATGAGAAAAGACGCTTAACATTCCATACGTTTTTAGCACGTTATGAAACTATCCTAAATGGAAATAAAACAATAGTTCAAAAAACTGATAATCAAGGTTTATTCGAATACAGTTTAATGAGCTATGCTAAATATGGATTTACTTTTAATAGACTTTCTTTAGATTTAACTAATAGCGTATATGAAGAAGAGAATGTTCATACTGAGTATGAAGATAAGTTTATTAAAAAAGGTAATAGAATCTACATGGTAGAAGCTGTAATAGAAAGTAAATAATTCTAGTTTACGTAAATATATTTATGTAAATCTAAAATTATTTATTAGAGAACTTTGTATAAATTACACTAAAATTAGTGAGTTTTACCTTGATTTTAAAAAAAAAATTTATTTTATAATAATATTAATACAATTTAAAGGAGAAATACAATAATGATATCAGTTAATGATTTTAAAACTGGAGTTACTATCGAAGTTGATGGAAACATTTGGAAAGTAATGGAATTCCAACACGTTAAACCTGGTAAAGGAGCTGCATTCGTACGTTCTAAATTAAGAAATATGCGTACTGGTGCTGTTAACGATAAAACTTTCAGAGCTGGTGAAAAAGTTGCAAAAGCTCAAATTAACAACCAAAAAATGTCATACCTTTACTCTACTGGTGAAGCTTATGTATTTATGGATAACTCTACTTACGAGCAAATCGAAGTACCTGAAGCACAATTAGAATATGAATTAAACTTCTTAAAAGAAAACATGGAAGTTTCAATCTTAATGTTCGGTGATGAAATCTTAGGAATTGACTTACCAACAACAGTAGAACTTACTGTAACTGAAACAGAACCTGGTGTTAAAGGTGATACTGCACAAGGAGCTACTAAAGCTGCTACAGTTGAAACTGGATACACTTTACAAGTACCTCTTTTCGTTAAAGAAGGAGATGTATTAGTTATCAATACTGCTGAAGGTTCTTACGTATCAAGAGCATAATTTAAGAATAATGATAAAACTCTCTATTATTTCGATGATAGAGAGTTTTTATAAAAGGAGAAACTAATGAAATACGTACTTTTACTACGTGGTATTAATGTCGGTGGTAAGAATAAAGTGTCAATGGCCGAGTTAAAAGAGATGATTTCACATTTAGGTTATAATAATGTTATTTCATATATAAATAGTGGTAATATAATATTTGATACTTCTGATAGTATCGAAACTATTAATCAAAACATATCAATAATATTGAATACTTATCCATTTAAAATTAATAAAGTAATACTTAGTCAGAGTGAGTATCTTGAGGAACTTGAAAACTTACCGAGTTGGTGGTTTAACGATTTATATAGAAAAGATGTATTATTCTATACTAATGAAATAGACTATTCACTTATGAGAGCGCGTATAGAACAAATGCCTTTACAAGATGAAGCTGTTCATTTTGGTAAATATGCTGTGTTCTGGGGTAAATACAACGAAACAAGTTACTTAAAAACTTCCTATCATAAGTATTTAATAAAAGAAAGTTTCTATAAGTCTATTACTATACGAAATTCTAGAACATTTGAAAAAATAGCTGATCTCTTAAACAATTAAATTATAAAACGTTTACCTTTACTTATCTATATTAATAATGTTATAATTACCTAATGAAAAATTAAGGAGAATATAATGAAATTAGATAAGATATTTATTGTCTTAGGATTAATAGTCTACTCTTCATTAGCATTTTTTTTAGGAAATTATTCCTATAAATTATTGTTAGTATTTATTGGTATTAGTGCTCTCATATTTTTAATAACAAAATTACATTTTGAGCCATTTTTATCAATATTAATAGTTGCTATTATTCTGGGATTATTTTTAGGACTTCCCGCTAATAAATTGATAGATTCTATAGAGAAGGGGACTGGATCTCTTCTAGGACATTTATCATTAATATTAGGTCTAGGAGCAATGTTTGGTAAAATTTTGGAAGAATTAGGTGCAGTAGAGATTACGGCAAAGAAAATGATTAGTGTATTTGGACTTAAGAGAATCCAATTAGGCTTACTTATAGCTGGAATGTGTATAAGTTTTTCTTTATTCTTTGATGTAGCTTTTATTTTAGTAATTCCAATTATTCTTGCAGTAGCAAAGGAGTTAAAACTAGATAAGATATATTTAGCTCTTCCCGCAAGTATAGGGGTTTTAACTATTCACGCTTTATTCCCACCACACCCTAGTCCAAGTATTATCACTAAAACATTCAATTTAAATATGGCTGAAGTGTTTTACTATGGGCTAATAGTTGCTATTCCTACAGCTTTTATTGGTGGTTTACTATTAACTAATTCTAATTTAGTAAAAACAAGAGTTAGTTTAGATACTAAAGAAAAGAATATAAGCGTTCTAAAGATTGAAAATCAAACTATGAGTACTTCTTTTGCTATTTTATTAATGTTATTACCAGTACTTTTAATTACGATTCCTACAATAGCTTTAGGTATACCTAATTTGTCAGAAACAATAAAAGGTATCTTAACAATTATAAGTAATCCAATTACTGCATTAATAATAAGTTTATTAATAGCTATTATTGAATTAATGATAACAAAACATTTAAGAATAAGAAGTATTGTTCCATTACTAAGCCAATCACTTAAAACAATTGCAGTAGTGTTACTAATTAATGGTGCTGCAGGTGGTTTAAAACAAGTATTAGTTGATTCTAAAGTTACTGATGAAATTGTTAGACTGACTAATGGTCTTAATCTATCACCAATTGTTATTAGTTTCCTAGTAGCTGCCATATTAAGAATATCATTAGGTAGTGCTACAATAGCTGCAATAACAACACTTGCTATTGTCGAACCACTAGTTGGTACTGTAAGTTACTCACCAGTATTTATAATGCTAAGTATCACAGCAGGAAGTATGTTCTGTTCACATGTGAATGATCCTGGATTTTGGTTATTTAAACAATATTTGAATTTAGATTTTAAAACTACATTTAAGACCTGGACACTAGGAACAACAGTATCTTCTGTCATAGCGTTTATTATAATATTGTTTATAACATCGTTTGCATAAATAAAATTTTTATAAATTAAAGTTTTTACTTGATATTTATGTTAAGGTATGTTATATTATTAGTTGTGTATGTAGTAAATGTTATGAATAAACTATTTCCAAAAGGAGGATTAATTCATGGCAAAAGTTTGTTACGTAACTGGACGTAAAGCTCGTTCAGGAAATACTCGTTCACACGCAATGAACGCAAATAAAAGAAAATTCAAAGCTAATCTACAAAAAGTAACAATTTTAGTAGACGGACAACCTAAAAAAGTTTGGGTTTCTGCTAGAGCTTTAAAATCTGGAAAAGTTGAGCGTGTATAATTAAGCGATAAACTTTAAGCTATCTAAGGAAACTTAGATAGCTTTTTACATTAATTTAATAAAAAATAATATAAAAATGAGAAAAATACCAAAAATAGGCATTTAAATCAATTCTGAGCGTTTTTAGTGCTTTTTGGAATAAATATACAAAAAATAATTTTAGGACGCTTATACGGCGTTTAAATAGGTGGTATTTTAGTGAAGGAACTAAAAATAAATAATCATAGTTAAAAATAGAAAATCCCATCAAAATTTCTTTATTAATAAAGTATATTAGATACGTAGTGATTATTTTAAATATATAAAAACACTATTTGGATATCTCGCTAATCAAACTATACAATTAGAATTTTATAAGAATTAAATGAAACTATATGATTCGAATATTAGGGGACAAACATATATTGAAAGAACCAGCCAAATATGATATAATATAATTGTTCGTATAATACATATTATATGTATAATTTATAAAATTAAGGAGAATGTAGTAATACCAATGAATCAACGTGATTATTATAAACAAAAAATCAACAAAATACTTCCAGAGTTTCCTGACTACATAGAAGATTTTATTGATACATATTATGACAATTTATCTCCGTTAACTTTACACAGATATTTAGAAACCTATAAGAACTTTTTAAATTGGACTATCAGAGAAACTATATCTGATGCCGAACTTATTAAAGATGTCAGCCTTTCTACATTAGAAAATATTTCAAAAAAAGAAATGGAAAGTTATTTTAAGAGTCTATCTCGTGAACAAGTTAATGGTAAATACCGTAGTCAAACTACTATAAATAACTATAAAGCTGCTATGAGATCACTTTATAAGTTCCTTACAGTAACAAGTGAAACTGAGCAAGGTAAAGCTTATTTCGAAAGAAATGTTATGCTTAAAATACCTATTAATCGTGTTAAAGAAACATTATCTTCAAGATCAAAGAAAATATCAGAAAAGATATTTTTAGATTCTCAAGATGAAGAATTCTTACAATATGTTGAATTTGAATATGAAAAGACTTTGTCTAATCACGGTAAATCATTTTTCTTAAGAGACAAAGCCAGGGATTTAGCTATACTAACACTATTTTTAAAGAGTGGTATTCGTGTCAATGAACTTGCTAATTTAAAAATAAAAGACATAGACTTTCTAAATAGCGAAATTAATGTTATCAGAAAAGGTAATAAGGTAGATACAGTAATAATAACCAAATCTGCTTTAGATAGACTAAATGAATACATTACTTCCCTACCATTTAAACTTAATAGAGAAGATTATGTATTTATTAGTAAAAACAAAACAGGATTATCAATAAGAGCTATTCAAAAATTAGTAATGAAATATACAGATGCTTTTAATGTTCCAATGTCACCTCATAAATTAAGACACAGTTACGGTACAAAACTAGCTTTAAAAACTAATGGTAATATACCAATAATTATGACTCAAATGGGACATTCAAACAGTGATACATCAATGCTATACATTAATGAATCAAAAAAGATTATTAAGCAAAATATTGATAAACTTGATGATTAGTATTGAATTATATCTTCTATTGAGGTAAAATATAAAAGTTACTAAAAACTAGGAGGTTAAAGATGGGTATTATTGTACAAGTTTTAGGATCACTATTAATACTGATAGGATTTGTATTTAGTCAATTAGGAAAACTTAAGACAACTTCACTTAACTATCTATTACTAAATGCCATTGGTGCTCTAATTTTAGGAATAGATGCATTTATTGGGAAACAATGGGGATTTGTTTTACTTGAAGGTGTATGGTCAATAGTTGCAATTCAAGGATTATTTAAGTACTTCAATAAAAAAGAAGTAAAATAAAGACATAGTTTACATAATGTTATTTATGTAAACTATGTCTTTTTATAGTATCTTTTATGAATTTTGTTTTACCAGCAGTATATCCTTCTCTATCGTACATATATCTTAATTCTAAATCTAATTTTAATCTTTCATATTGTTTTGCTATTTTTGGATTTTTTATTAAAACATCTCTAAATTTAACTTCTTCAATATCACCTTTTCTTCTTATGTGAAGATGGTAGACTTTAGTTTGAAAACCATCCTCCCCATATCCTTTAACTAGAAAAGCTCTATTGTCTTCTTTCCAACGCAATTCCCATTCTACATTCAGAATATCAATTATACTATCAAAGTCATTACTTTTATAGATTTCTAAAATTATGTCTATTATATCCTTTGAATAAATATTTGGAATGGCTGTACTACCTATATGATATAAGTTTATTTTATATTTTTCAAGTTTAGCTAGTAAATTTGTCTTTTCATCTTCATACCAACTTGTCCATTCATTATTATGTTTAACGAGTTTTATAGGAAATTTTCTTTTAAAATCTTCATCTTTCAATATTTCATTCATTTATAAAAAACACCTCCAAAAAAATAAAAATGCTAGGATAGGTTGAACCTATCACTAACATTATTTGAATACGTGTAATGAGTTTTTGAAATACTCGATTCCAGATAGTATCGTTAAAATTACTGATATCCACAATAGAATATAATCAAGTTTAAATCCTATAGTATTAAAAATAGGATTTCCTAATAATATAAGAATTATAGCAACTAACTGGCTAATAGTCTTTAATTTTCCTAGTATTCCTGCCGGAATGACTTCACCCTTTTCAACAGCTAATAATCTAAGACCTGTTACTGCAAATTCTCTTGCAATTACCACGACTACCATCCAGCTGTGCATCAGTCCTAATTCCACCATTACTATAAATGCACTACCTACAAGAAGTTTATCAGCTAATGGGTCTAAGAATTTCCCCATATTGGTTACTAAATTATATTTTCTTGCTAAATAACCATCGATAAAATCAGTAATGATGCAAAAATGAATATTAATGCTGCTATAAAAATATTTAAGGATATGCTTCTTCCTCCTAGAATAGAAATACTTCCACCCATATCAACTAGTAAAAATACTATAAATACAGGTATTAATATTGTTCTAAATAATGTTATTTTATTTGGTAGATTCATTATTTTTACTTACCCTTCTAACTTAAAGTATAAATTCAATTCATTAATAATTATAACATATTCTATAATTTGCTACAATAAAAAATACAGGATAAATCTAATTATCCTGTATTTCAAAAGTGTTATTGACCAGTACCTGGAGTTTCTGTACTAGCTGGTGGTACTGTCGTAGCTGGCGCTTCTGGATTTGTAGTAGAACCACTATTAGTTGGTGTTTCAGTAGTTGCTGTACTATTCGATGGTGTACTTGGTCTACTAATCTCAGTAGAAGTATTGCTATTAGAACTATAACTAGAAGAGTTACTACTATTACTATAGCTTGGTGTATAAGTATTTGCAGGTTGTTGTGGAGCTGGTGATTGAGCTGGTTCTGCAGTAGCTTGTGTTTGAGCCTGAGCTTCTTGCTGTTGTTGAGATTGATTTGATTCTGTAGACTTAGGAGCTTCTAATGCTGTTAAAGCATCTTTAATACTCTGAGCAATAGAATTGTAATCTTCTTCTTTTTCAAATAAAAACTGATTTTTCTTTTTCAAGAGTAGATTGTAATTCGTTTAATTCTTTTTTCACAGAATCTACTTTCTCATTATTTTTTTTATCTTCATCATCAATGAAGCATTTTTTATTTTATCCTTCACAGTGTTGTTTAGTTTTTCACGCATGTTTTTAATTGCATCATTATACTCACTATTAAGCTTATCTTTATTCTCTTTTGCAACATCATCCTTTTTATCAAGAATTGATTTAAATATTCAATTTTTTATTTAATCATTCTCTTTATCAAATTTAGAAACTGTATCCTTAATGAATTTTTCTAATTTAGGATCTTCTTTTTTCTTTTCAACTTTTGGTTTATTATTATTCATTGCTTGTTGCTTTTGATAAGCATAAGCAGATAATCCAATAACTGCTAAAATTACTATAGTTAGTAATCCTATTAATAATTTACTATTTTTTTTCACTTTTATTCACCTCTAATTTATCTTTATTGTTTACATAATATATTTTACGTAAACTACTTATATAAACTTTTTATTCGTAATCTTCTGCGTATTCTTTTTCTAGAAATACTTTTCTTGGTTTACTTCCATCTACAGGTCCAATGTATCCATCTTCCTCAAGCATATCTATTATTCTTGCTGCTCTATTATAACCTATTTTAAATCTTCTTTGCAACAATGAAGCTGAAGCTTTCTGTGTTTTAGCTATAAACAATAGTACCTCTTTATATAATGGATCTACATCTTCACCAGATGAGCCGCCATTTTGTGAACCTACCTCACTTGGAGTCATATTTGGATCATATTGTGCTTCAGACTGACTCTTTACAAAGTCAACAACTTTTTCTACTTCTTCATCGGATAAGAATGCTCCTTGCACACGTACTGGCTTACTTGAATCAGCTGATAAGTAAAGCATATCTCCTTTACCTAGTAGTGTTTCTGCACCCGATTTATCAAGGATAGTTCTTGAATCAATGCTAGAACTTACAGCAAATGCAATTCTTGATGGAATATTAGTTTTAATAACCCCTGTAATAACGTCAACTGATGGCCTTTGAGTTGCTATTATCATATGTATACCAGCTGCTCTTGCTTTCTGTGCTATTCGAGCAATTGATTCTTCTACTTCTTTAGAAGAAACCATCATTAAATCAGCTAACTCATCTATAATAACTACTATATATGGTAGTTCTTTATAGTCTGGATCTTTTGCGGCTATCTTATTGTAACCTTCCATATTTCTTACTCTAGCTCTTGCAAATTCTCTATATCTGTTTTCCATTTCAAGAACAACTTTATGAAGAACATCAGCTGCTTTTACTGGATCTGTAACAACAGAAGTAAGTAAGTGTGGTATACCATCATAAATTGATAGTTCAACCATCTTAGGATCTATCATTATTAATTTAACCTTATCTGGTTTATTTTTCAATAATATACTTGTAATTATCGTATTTACACAAACAGACTTACCACTTCCAGTAGAACCTGCTATTAATAAGTGAGGAGTTTTATCTATTCTCGTGAATATCGATTCACCCGATACATCTTTACCTAATGCAACAGACAGTGGTGAATTATCTTCATCATTAACAAAAACCTCTTTCATCGTTACTAGCTCATTTACCGTATTCGGTATTTCTATACCTATCAATGATTTACCGGGAATTGGTGCTTCAATACGTACATCCTTAGCTGCTAGATTTAGTGCTATATCATTACTCAAGTTTACTATCTTACTAACCTTAGTTCCTGGGGTTGGTAAGATTTGGAACTGTGTAATCGATGGTCCTACTATTGCTTTGACAATCTTAACCTCAATACCAAAGTTATTAAATGTACTTTGAAGAATTTTTGATTTCTCTACTACATCACCTTTAGTAATAGTTTGCTTCTTAACTGGGTTATTAAGTAGTGTAACTGGTGGAAGTTGATAATTATCATACGACTCTTCCGAAACTATTTCATTAACTGTTTCTTCTTCTACAGTAATATGTTCTTTGTTTAATTTAGTCTGTTTTCTAGTAGGACGTTGTACAATTTCCTCATCATAGAATTCTTCATCTTCTTCGAATTCTCTTATATCAACAACTAAATCTTTATCTTTAATTTTATTATATCTCTGTTCATTAGAGTTTTCTCTATTAACATTAGACGAATTATATTCGTCATAGATAATATCGTCTTCTTCTTGATAGTCATCTAATGTATCTTCTACATATTCATTCTTATCAAATGCATTAACTATATGATGTTTAATCCTTAAGACTAACTCCCTATGATTAATATTAAAATATAAAAATATAACTGTTATTATAGCTGATATTATTACCAATAATGAACCATAATAAGACAATAAATAAATTAAGAGTTTAACAGGATAATACGATAATAATCCTCCACCATATGAACTAACTCTATTATTGTAAATATCATTAAAACCTAATAAATTATTATCACTATTGCCAATGTAAATTAACTGAAATAGAAAGTCTACTAAAATTAACAATATTACTATAATTGCTGGAGTTTTTAGCTTTTTATTCATAATATAATATATTGGCGTTGCAACTATTATTATATAGATAAGATAACTAAAACTTCCGAATAAATATTTAAAAAGTGCATCAAAAAATCTACCAATAAATCCCATTTGTAAAACAGCTAAAATTACTATAAGAACAGAAATTACAAAATATAATCCGCAATAGGCTTCTTTAGATAAAACGGGAATAACATTTTTTTTGGGAGCTTTCTTTACACTTGTCTTTTTACCACTAACCTTAGTGGATTTCTTGTTTTTATTAGTTTTACTTGTTTTTTTTGTACTTTTTGTTTTTTTATTGCTCAATCTTCTCTCCTTTCTAGTCTTCTTCTACAAAAACTGCCTCAGTTGGACAATTAACTTTTGCTTCTAAAACTAAACTACGATACTTTTCAGCAACTTCCTCAGTCATCTTATTATCGTCGATAATGCAATACGCTATACCATCTTCGTCATAATCATATACATCAGGGCATATCGCATTGCAATTACCACAAGCAATACAATCTTCTCGTATTATTTTAGTTTTCATTATTTTCTTCTTTCAAAAAATTAGAAAATTTCTCCAACGATTCTTTTCGATGACTGATACTATTTTTTTCGTCAGAACTTAATTCTGCAAATGTTTTTTCTAAACTTGGAACATAAAATATAGGATCATATCCAAAACCATTGTTACCTCTTTGTTCAGAGATAATTTCACCATGACATTCTCCTCTAAAAGTAAATTCTGTACCATCAGGTTTAACTAACGCTATAACTGATACAAACTTAGCATTTGATTTCTTACCATCTAACTCAGATAAAACTTTCTCTATATTCTTCGCATCAGTTTGTTCTTTTGAATATCTTGCAGAATAAACTCCAGGACGACCATCTAATAGTTCAACACTAAGTCCACTATCATCTGCTATTGCAGTTTTTCCTGAATATTTTGAGATTGTTCTTGCCTTTATCAAAGCATTTTCTTCAAATGTTAATCCATCTTCAATAATCTCATCAGTAAAATTAATATCTTTTAAAGTTAGTATATTATAATCACTTAATATGCTTTTAATTTCTTCAACTTTATGTGCATTATTCGATGCTAAAATCAATTCTTTCATTATATCACTCCTATATTTCAACTACTTCTGCATTAATATCTTTCTTTAACCACTTAGAAGCAATACTATCAAAATTATCACTTTCTTGTGAAATAAAGAATCTGTGTTCTTTTTTATTTAACTTTTTCTGATGTAATTTTGCATATCCTAAAACAGTACTTACTTCACGTGCTGCTTCTCTTCCTGAAGAAATAACTTTAATATTATTACCATAATATTCTTCTATGTCTTTCTTCAATATAGGATAATGTGTACATCCAAGAACTACAGTATCAACTCCTAGTGTATTAGTATTACCTAATGTATCAGATATTAAATTTTTAGTAGCTTCTTTATCAAGATTTCCTTCTGATTCAATAAACGGTACAAAAGATGGGCAAGCTTTATCAAAAACTATAATATCAGAATTAATATTTTCGATTTCTATATCATATACTTTTGAATTTGCTGTAAATTTGGTTCCTAATACTAGTACTTTATTATTCTCTGTTGCTTGTATAGCTCGTCTTGCACCTGGTTGAACAACTCCTATAATAGGTACTTCATATTTATTTTGCAGATAGTCTAGTGCCGCAGCTGTTGCAGTATTACATGCTAAAACAACTAGCTTTACTCCCTTATCTATTAAGAATTTTACTGCTCTATCCGTATTTTATTATTTCTTCCTTTGTTTTATCACCATAAGGGCAATTTTTAACATCTCCGAAATAATAGATAGTTTCATTGGGTAACTGTCTCATAATCTCTCGAGCAACTGTTAGTCCACCTACTCCACTATCAAATACTCCTATTGCATTATTCATATATGGCCTCTTTCTTAATTAGAACAGAGCATCTCTTCTAGTTCTAATATTTTAGTATAAGATTTAGTTTCTATTCCTACAAATTCTTTAAATACCATATTTAAAAATGAGAATAATCGAATTAAATCTTTGTTTTCTATTTCCAAACTTTCTAAAAAGTCGATATTTTTAACAGTCATATAATATGTAAGTTTCACTAATGAATCACTAAGACCATATACACTATGATCAATATTAAACTTATCAACAAAGCTATTCTTTAAAAAGCTATATCCTACATAAAGCTGATCTGTTTTTTGATATTTAAACATAAAACCCTGACCTTTTAAAATTTGACACAAAAAAATATATTAAAACAAGTTTTTCAGAAACATCATTTTCTATATTTTTTAAACATACCTTCAATAACTTATACATATTAAAAGTATCATCATTTATTAAATTAACATATTCCAACATATTGGCAACATAGCTATTTTTTAATATGTCATATACAATATTTGTATACGTATTTTCTATCTCAAGGTTTATAATTTTGTTCATACCACTAGTAGGGAAAAAATTAATTGATACCTCATATGGTGTACTCACCTTAATTTTCTTCTTACTTTTATGGACATTTTCATAAAAAAAACTTTCTATATTACCCTGTTCAGTTAAAACATGCAATAATTTCATGGTAATCTCTATATCTTATTTTTTTTATTATTATACCCGTAATAAAATTTTCTATTAGTCAAAGATATCAATCCCTATAACCAAGGTCGCGAATTTGG
>CAKMQF010000132.1 GCA_927911745.1 uncultured Gemella sp. | reverse complement strand
AAGGATAAAGATATTTATTCTCCTGTTGATGCCATCTTTGAAAGAGGAAGTAAGGGGAGGAAGAATATCTCTCCAGAATTAAAAGAAAAATTTAAAAATGCTGCAGAGCATAGTTCACTAATTAGAGCAAGAGTTTCAGATATAGTTAATGAAATTGTAATAAAGAAAAGTGTAGATGGTTATTCAAGTAAATTACGAGAAAAACCATTTACTTCACAGTTTTATTTAACAGTGCCTGGTAAAGGATATTATATTATGACTTATGTAGTGGAAGTAGTAATTCTTATTATTACATTTTTCTCAGTTAAATCTGTAATAAAGAATATTAGAAAGAATAAAGCTGAATATGAAGAATTATTCATTAAATATCCGGAGACAGAACGGGATTTAGATATTTTAGTACGAGAAGCAAAATATATAAATAAAAAAATTAAAGGCCTTAATATACAAAGATGCATTAATATTATACGGCAAAGGGTTTAATTTCCAATTGTTATCAGGTTTTTCAAAGGTAACTTTTGATAGGGAAATTCGAAAAGGTAGAGGTATAAGCTATATAGCATATTTCCATAATAATTTTGAAACAGACGAAAAAAGTAAAAGTCTGTTCGAACTATAAAAATTTAAGAGAAGATATTGACGAACTAGGAAAAACATTAAAAGAAACTTTCGGAAAAACAGTAAGATATAATTTTTGATAAAAAACATAAAAACATTAGAACGTTAATAGAATACCTGAAAATAGCGAATAGAGGGAATTTCAAAAATTTATAAAGAAAACAAAAAGTATAATTATAGAAAATCTAAATAATTAAGGACGAAAAGGAAAGTTATGAAGAAGAGAAAACCAAGAGGTATAAGGTTAAAATTATTTTTTTGCTATAATGTTTATTTTTGTTAGTATTGTAGCTGTTGGATCAACATATAATGACACCATACAATCTTCTGAAAGGTCATATGAAAAGGTAATCAATTTGAAGGTGAAAGTATAGGAATTACATATGTTAAATTGGAAGCTCTTGAGGAACTAGATATAGTTGATAAAGAACTAGACGAAGATGAAAAATTTTATATGGTTGAACACGAAAATGGTTTTGTAATATTAAAAGCTACACAAGATGATATTAAGAAACTAATTCACAGTAGTGATGTACCAGAGAGGAAAATAATAAATCTAAAAGATAAGAATATTTATTCTCGTGTTGATGTAAAAAGAGAAAAAGGAAGTAGCAGAGGAAGAGTTCACATTTCTTTTGAATTATTAGATAAATTCAATGATGCAGCAAAACATAGTTCATTGATTAAGAACAGAGTTTCAGATGTATTAAAAGAAGAGGGCTCAAATAAAACAGAAGCTTACTATAAAAAATTACAAGAAAAACCTTTTGTTTCTAACGTATATCTAACAGTACCTGGTTATTTATATTACATAGGCACTTATGTATTTACTACGATTTTTGTTCTAGGTACATTATTTTTGATAACTTCTATAATAAAAGATGTTAGAAAATCTAGAGGTTAATCTGAAAAACTTATCATTGAATATATAAAGACAGAATATGTTATAAATATCTTAGTGTGTAAAAAAGTCTAAATAAAAAAAAGGAAGTGAAGTTATGAAGAAGAGTTATTTAAGAGGTACAAGGTTAAAAATATTCATTGCTATAAACTTGTTTTTTGTTAGTTTGATCGCTACTATAGCTTCGTATAATAGCTATACAAAGTCTGCTGAAACATTATATAATGAAGGTGATCAATTCACGGGGAATTATTCCGGAATTACTTATATTAAATTAGAAGCTCTCGAAAAACTTGATATAGTAGATGAAAAATTAGCTGACGATGAAAAATTTTATATGGTTCAACACGAAAATGGTTTTGTAATATTAAAGGCTACACAAAAAGATATTAAGAAATTAATCCAAAGTAGTGATGTTCCAGAAGGCAAGATTATAAATCTGAAAGATAAAAATCTTTATTCTATTATCGATGTAATAGAAGAAAAAGGAAGCAAAGGAAAACTAATATTTCTTCTGAATTGTTAGATAAATTCAATACTGCTGCAGACCATAGTACTTTGATTAAAGTTAGAATCCTAGAGGTAATTAAAGACCTTGGATTAGATAAGACAGAAGCTAATTATAAAAGTAAATTACAAGAAAAACCTTTTATTTCAAATGTCTATATAAAAGTACCTGGAACTATATATTACCTAGGTATTTATGGATTTCCTGCTGCTATTGTTTTGGCTACATTATTGTTAATTAGATCTATAATAAAAGGTATTAGAAAATCTAAAGCGGAATATGAAGAATTATTCATTGAATATCCAGAGACAGAATATGATGTAGATATTTTAGTGCGAGATGCAAAATATATAAATAAAAATTTAAGAGTTTTAATATATAAAGACGCATTGGTATTTTATGGAGGGGTGTTTAATTTCGAATTATTATCAGGATTTTCGAAGATTACTTTTAGTGATATAAATGATTCGAAAAATAATATCCAGAACTATACAGCGGAAATTCATAGAGAATTTGAATCAAATGAAGTAATAAAAATGTGTTCACATTATAAAGATGCAATAGCAGAAATTACTGAATTAGGAAAAATATTAAAAGAAGAATACGGAAAAGAAGTAGAATATGATTTTTAAGAATAAGAAAGAGGTGTAACAAATGGAAACATTAAAAGATAGAGTAATAGAAGCATTAGAAAATGTAATAGACCCTGAGCTTGGTATCGATATAATGAACCTAGGACTAGTATATGATGTTAAGATGAGTGATGATAATAAGCACGCTATAGTCGACATGACATTAACATCTATGGGTTGTCCTTTAGCTCCTATTATCATCGAGCAAGTAGAGACAGCAATGTTAGGCATTGATGAGATAGAAAAAGTAGATGTAAATATAGTTTGGGAACCAGCATGGACAAAAGATAAAATGTCACGATATGCTAAGATTGCTCTTGGAGTGATAGATTACGAATAGAATATAAATACAAAAAGCAATTTCAAAATTGAATTTAAGAAAAATTTTGAAGTTGCTTTTCTAATATTATTTATAGAAAATGGATAGAGAAATTTATAAAAAAAATTGTTATTAGAGTAGAATGAAATATATTAAATATGTTATAATTAAAAAGACATTAAAAAAGAGTATGAAAGGAGGCACTATGTACAGAGGAGAAAGACCTAAAAAGGGCGATGTAGTTAAAATAATAGCATATAAACATGATGGCTCTATTCATAGAATTTGGCACAAAAATGTTGTACTAGAAGCGGATGAACAAGTTCTGATTTTAGCTAACAACAGGACACTTGTTACTGAAATGATGGAAGAACATGGGTTACTAAAGAAGTAGCTTTAGTATATTTTCACAATGAATGTTGGTTTAATATAATTTGTATGTTTAGGGAAGATGGAGTTCATTATTATTCAAATTTAAGTAGTCCATTTGCATATGATGTAGATGGGGTAAAATATATTGATTATGATTTAGATATAAAGAAATACCCTGACGGAAAATATTTCTTATTAGATGAAGATGAATACAATCAGAATAAAGTACGTTATAAGTACGGCGAAAAAAATTGATAAAATCTTGAAATATAATGTGAATAAACTTCAAGAGTGGATTGATAAAAATCATGGAGCACTTGCACCAGATTTTGCTGATGTATGGTTAGAAAACTATGAAAAATAATGGGTGAAGATCAAAATGTTAAAAGGAAAATTTAGTGTCGAAGTAAGACAGGATGAGATTTCAGAAAAAATAGGTTTGCAATTAAAAGAATTTTTATTATCTAGTCATCTGACAGAAGATGTGGAAAATCCAGATTATGTTTTTGCGATTGGTGGAGATGGGACTGTGCTTCGTACTTTTAATAAATACATGGATAAGTTAGACACGGTAAAATTTTTATCAATTCATACAGGTCATTTAGGTTTTTATACTGACTATTCAGCACAAAACTATGAAAAAATATTCTTTGATATGTTAGCGTTGACGCCAAAAATCGAGGAATATCCATTGTTAAGAGTCAAAGCATACTGCTCTAATGGAGATTTAGTTTCAGATTATTATTCTTTAAATGAAGTAACTGTAAATAATCATACAGGTGTAACTTATGCTGCGAAAGTTTATATAAATGGTGTTCATTTCGAGAGTTTCAGAGGTGATGGTTTATGTATTAGTACGCCGACTGGTTCAACTGCTTATAATAAGAGTTTAGGTGGTGCTGTAATTCATCCACAATTACCATTGTATCAAGTAACAGAAATAGCAGCCTTAAATAATCTTGTTTATAGAACACTAGGGAATCCATTAATCTTATCTCAAGATGATGAGCTGATGATTAAACCTATAAAACCGGAAAATCATCGTATTACTGTAGATCATATGCATTATAATTATGATAGTGTAGCTAAAATAAAAATAACTTTGTCGAAAGAAAAGAAGGTTTCATTTATTCGTTATAACGAAGATAGCTTCTGGCAAAGAGTAAAGAGATCGTTTATTAAAAATGACTAATATTGTTTTAAAATATACTATTAAAGAAGAACAAATTTTAAGGGAGTTTTTATTAGAAAATAGCATTTCTAGAAAAACTTTAACAAGAATAAAGTTTGATAGTGATGGAAGTATAAAAGTAAACGGTAGAGAAGAAAATGTTAGATATCTTCTGAAAAAAAATGATATTGTAGAGATTACTTTACCGAGTGAAAATTTTAGTGAATATGTTAGATTTATTGATAGAGATATTAATATTGTTTACGAGGATCCTTATTTTTTAATTGTAAATAAAGAGATTAACCTACCTTCAATACCATCTAGAAACCTTGAAGATGAATCACTTCTTGAGATAGTAAATTACTATTTAAAAAGAAAAATATTAATACAATTCCTCATATTGTAACACGTCTTGATAAGAATACATCAGGATTGGTGTTAATAGCTAAACATAGACATGTCCATGCATTGTTTAGTAATATGGAGATAGATAAGTTTTATACTGCCTTGGTAAGTGGAAAAGTAAAAGATAATGAAATTATTGAAGCTCCTATCCGACGAGTTAGTTCTAGTATTATAGAGCGTGAAGTAGGAGAAGGTGGAGAATTCGCTAAGACTGAATATTGGCTAGAAGAGTATATTTCAGAAGAAGATATCAGTGTTGTTAAACTAAAGCTTTATACTGGAAGAACGCATCAAATAAGAGTGCATATGAAATATAAAGGCTATCCTCTCCTTGGTGATGAATTATATGGTGGAGATGTAAGCAATATATCAAGACAAGCTCTCCATTGTATGAATTTGAAATTTATTCATCCTATTACAGACGAAGTAGTGAATGTAAGAGCAGATTTACCAGAAGATATGATTAACATAATTAAACATAATGAGTAATTTTTTACTTGTTATGTTTTTTTATTAATTTTTTAGTGATTTATTTTGGAAATATTGTAGTAATTTATATAAAGAATTATTATACAAAGTGCACTAAAAATTAGAATTTTTTAATTTGTTATATTAGTATTATCATATTTTTTAAAAATATAATTGTTTTAAGTTTATGTAAACGTTAAAAAATGTTAGTTTAATTACTTTATTTTCTAGTAATGAAAATATGATATAATCAAAATCAAATAATAAAGTTATTTTAATAAGTCAGAAGAGGAGGGATTTTATGATTTCAACATCATTAAAATTCGTGGGTAACACACCCGTATATCAACTAGATAACACAAATATTTTTGTGAAATTAGAGAAATACAACTTAGGAGGAAGTGTAAAAGACAGAGCTGTACTAGGTATGTTAGAAGAAGCTATGTCTCAAGGTGCTATTAATAAAGATACTATTATAGTAGAACCGACTAGTGGAAATACTGGTATAGCTGTGGCTATTTTAGCTTCAGTTTTAGGCTTAAAAGCTGTTATAATCATGCCTGAGAGTATGAGTATTGAAAGACGTAATATTATCAAAGCGTATGGAGCACAACTAATTTTAACTCCTAAAGAATTAGGTATTAAAGGTTCAATTGAAAAAGCTGCAGAAATTCGAGAAAAATACAGCAATGCAATTTCTTTAAGTCAATTTGATAATCCTGCTAACCCAGCGTATCACCACAAAACAACAGGAAGTGAAATTTTAGAACAAGTTCCAAATATTGATGTCTTTGTTGCAGGTGTTGGTACTGGAGGTACATTTACAGGTGTAGCAAGATATCTGAAAGAACAAAAACCAGAAGTTGTAGCAATTGCTGTAGAACCAGCAGAATCACCAGCTATAAGCGAAGGACGTGGAGGAGCACACAAAATCCAAGGGATCGGGACAGGATTTATTCCAGAAAACTTCCGAAAAGAGTACATGGATGATGTATACACTGTTACAAGTGAAGAAGCAATCGAAGAAACTAAAAACTTCTTACGCTCTACAGGTATAGGTATAGGTATTTCTTCAGGTGCAGCAATAGTTGGAGCTAAGAAAGCTGCTGAGAAATATCCAGGAAAAAATATCGTAACAATCTTACCAGATGGAGTAGATAAGTATTTATCAGTACTTGATTTCGAGGATGTTACACACGTAGAAGTGTAATGGGTTATTTTGAAAATTTAAATTATAATTTGAATCGAGTTTTGAAAGATGATCCTGCAGCTGAGTCTAAACTTATGGTATATCTTACATATCCTCATATAAAAGCTCTTAATTATCATTTCTTTGCACATAAGTTATATAAAAAGGGCTGGCATACAACTGCTCGTTTAGTATCGAAAAGAGCACGTCGAAAGACAGGTATAGAAATACATCCAGGAGCAAAAATAGGCAAAGGTTTATTTATTGATCATGGTATGGGTGTAGTGATAGGAGAAACAGCAGTAATAGGTGATAATGTAACAATGTATCATGGTACAACGTTAGGTGGAACAACACTAGATCCAATTAAAAGGCATCCAACGATAGGTGATAATGTTATGATAGGTGCTGGAGCAAAAGTTTTAGGAAATATTACAATCGGTAAAAATTCTAAAATAGGTGCAAATGCAGTTGTTAAGCATAGTATTCCTGATGGGACAATTGTCTATGAAGCAAGACCGGCTGTAAAGTATCTAGAATCTGAGCAAACTAAGATTTAAAATAAAAAAACAAGTGGTTGAGCCAAACAATAAGTTTTAGATTTTAAAAAAAATGTATATGATAACTCAAAGACGCAGCGGTTTATTGATATCTAAATACGCTTTATAAAAGCTTTTTTAGATATCTAATAAACTTTGCGGAGGTGACTCGACAAAATCGATTTCTACGAAATCACGATTTTTGAGTCACTCTCTTACTTTTAAATTATAAGAACTCAATAATTAAATATTTAATAATGGAAGAATAAAGGAGCTATTCAATAAATTGAATTTTTTAAAATTA
Source organism: uncultured Gemella sp. (assembly GCA_927911745.1). Taxonomy (GTDB): domain Bacteria; phylum Bacillota; class Bacilli; order Staphylococcales; family Gemellaceae; genus Gemella. The sequence goes on along the minus strand of CAKMQF010000132.1, from coordinate 10,515 downwards.
TGATTTTAGAAATGAGCTCCTTTATTTTTTATTATTATGTTATAATAATATTAAGAATGTATATAAATAGTTAACATGAATTTTAATAAGGGAGGTGGAATTGATGTCTACGATAAAAAATTTAATTTTTGATTTAGATAATACTTTATATGATTTTAGTACTATTTGGAAAGAATCTAACAAACTGGTATATAAATATTTAAAATATGACAAAATTGCAAGTTATGAAGAGTTTTTCAGATACTACAAAGCTATCAACATATACTGGTTAATGAGGTTTTAAAGGGAAATATGAAGCTAAGAGAAATCAGGAATAAACGATTAAAGCTAACCTTGGAGAAATTTGGAATTATTCTTACTGAAGAAGATTGTAATATTTATTATGAGAAACAGTTTGATTTTATAATAGAATCAATAAAACCTGATGAAGAAGTAAATTTATGGCTAAGTCGTCTATGTAAAAAATATAAAATGATATTATTAACAAATGGGAAATCTTGCGAACAGAGGGAGAAATTAGCTAAGTTAGGTTTAGAAAATTTGTTCGAACTATATATTTCGGGTGAAACCCATATTAGTAAACCTAAAGCAGAAGCATTTATTAATGTTTTAGAGAAGGAAAACATAGTGGCTAGTGAGACTATGATGATTGGAGATTCTCTATATTATGACATAAACCCAGCAAATAAACTAGGAATGAAAACTTGTTTAGTAGAGAGAAAATGGCATTTTGATGATGAGTTAGAAAATTACACTGGTTATAAAGTAAAAGATATTATCCAGTTTTTTACAGAGTTAGAAACTAATAAACTGTAAAAATATTATTATTTTTCTGAATATAACGAAAGTATAAAAAAAATAAGGTGTATAATAAAGGCTATAATTACTAGTGCATTATGGCCTTTATTATATTTTTATGTAAATTAAAATACAATGTAAAAAGTAAAATAATTATTTGTTATCTTGGGAAGTGCTGTTGATTGAATTTATTGAATTTGTTATACTATTTATGAAAACTATTACAAAGGAGATAAACTTATGAAAAAGAATAAATTATTAGTTGTCAGTATGGCTGCTGTATTATCTTTATCATTAGCAGGGTGTTCTTCAGCTTCAAATAGTACTTCGACCAACAGTAATGGAACTGTTGCAGTAAAAGAGCTTAAAGGGGAGGAACTGAATAAAATAGAAAAAGATGACAAAGAAAAAGAAAAATATCTTGTTATCGATGTAAGGGATGCTAATGAATATAAAGAAGGGCATGTAAAACATGCTATTAATATTCCATTGGCAGATATTGAAAAACATGCAGAGCATTTAAGTGCATGGAAAGATAAAGAAGTGGTAACAATATGCAATACTGGTAAGAAAAGTAAAGAAGCTGCCGATAAACTTGTAAAAGCAGGATTTAAAAAAGTTTCTAATGCTCAAGGTGTGAAAGACTATAAAGACTATGAAATAGTTAAATTCACTACTTTACTTGCTCATGAATTCCAAGCAGCAATTGATAAAAAAGAGGGGACATTTATCGATGTTCGTGAAGCAAAAGACTACGAAAAAGGGCACGTAGCTGGAGCTAAAAATATTGATGTTAAGAATATTGATAAAGATCTAGCAGCATTATTACCAACTGATAAAAATGCACCAGTGTACACATATTGCTATAGCGGTAATCGTTCATCTAAAGCTGCACAAAAAAGCAGTAGAACTAGGATATACAAATGTATACAATGCTTTTGATGGTGCTAAAGAACACGAATACAAATTTTAAGAAAAATATTATAAAAAATGAGTAAAATATAATATAATTTATTAGAAAAAAAACTATTTTTGAGTTATACTAATAAAGGACAGGGTTCTACGAAAATGTATGAGGAATTCAGGGTACCACCTTGTCTTTTATTAAATAAGGAGAGGAAGAAAAATAAATGAAATATAATAAATTTTTAGCTGTTAGTATGTCAGCAATCTTATCATTAACTTTAGTAGGATGTTCAACTACTTCATCTGCAAAAGAATTAAAAGGTGAGGAGTTAAACAAAATTCAAAAAGATGATAAGGAAAAAGAAAACTATCTTGTTATAGATATTAGGGATGAAGCGTCTTATAAAGAAGGTCACCTTAAACACGCAATTAACATTCCATTATCAAAAATAGATAAGAGTATTGAAGAAATCCGTAAATGGAGAGAGAAAAAAGTTGTTGTTTACAGTGATAAATCTGATAAAACTAAAGATGCTATAGATAAACTTACAAAACAAGGATTTAAAGATGTATCTGGAGCTCAAAATGTAAAAGATTATAGCTATGATCTTGTAAAATATACATCATTAAGTGGAAGTAAATTCCAAGATGCTCTATTAAATACAGCATCAAATAATGTATTTTTAGATGTAAGAGATAAAGCTGAGTTTGAAAAAGGACATGGTGCAGGATCTAAAAATATCGATGTAAATAAATTAGATAATTTACAGTCTATTTTACCTGAAAATAAAGAGGTTCCTATATATGTTTATAGTAATACTGGGAACAGTTCGTCAGTAGTAGCTCAAAAACTAATTGACTTAGGATATAAAAATGTCTTTAATGCAATTGACGGAACTAAAGAATTTAGTTATAAATTTGAAATTGCTGACTGTTGTAAAGATCCAAGTGATGCAGTAAAAGGTTCAGAGAAACATGAAGGACATTGTGAAAACTGTGGAAACCACGAAGGACATAATCATTCTTCAGAGAAGAAAGAAGACCATTCTGGACATAATCATTCTGAAGAAAAGAAAGATGATCATGCTGGACACAAACATTAATATATAAAGTAAAAGGGTGACTCAAAATAGTAATTTCAATTAGAAATTTTATAGTTGAGTTTCCCTTTTTGTATAGGGGGCTGACCCAAAAGTCCTAAATTTTAAAAAAGGAAAAGTTCAGAGATGAAAAACAGAATAATATTTTTTACAAGGGTACCGAAGGTAGGTACAACAAAAACAAGGTTGTATGACTTTGTATCTCCGGATACTGCTGTAGAAATTCAAAAGAAATTAATGAAAAAAAACTATAATGTTTTAAAAAAGTGTGGAGAAGAGATAGCAGTCTATCATGATGGCCAAAGCATTTATGACAAAGTGATGGAGAATATTTTAGAAAATAGAGAATTTTCTTATCAAGTGGGTGTAACACTTGGTGATAAAATGTATAACGCAATTGAAGATGAGTTAAAGTCCAGTGATAAGGTGATTTTATTAGGTTCAGATATCTATAATCTTCAAGAAAATATGATTCATGCGGCGTTTAAAAAATTAGATGAGTATGATGTCATTATAAATCCAAGTGTTGATGGTGGTTATTTTTTAATTGGTATGAAAAAAGCTATTAAAGAAGTTTTTGATCTTCCAAGTTATGGAGATAACAGCGTTTTAGAGAATTTACTAACAGTATGTAATGAACAGAAGTTAAGTTATTATTTAGGGGAAGCTGGCTTAGATATCGATACTAAAGAAGACCTTCTATTAGCGGAGACAGGTTACAATAATATTAAATTATTAGGTGCAGGGGAGTATAATATTAATTTTACCTTTGATGTTGGAGATTTGAAAAAGGTTCTCAGAATAAATATGAAGAGCCAGATGAATCTTGAAAATCAAATAGAATATGAATACGAAACGCTACAATTGTTGAAAGACAGTGGAGTTACACCAAAACCTTATGATTTAGTAACAGAGACGAATTTATTACCGTATAAATATTTAACAATGGAATTCTTAAAAGGAAGACCACTTAATTACAAAACAGATATGCATATTGCAGCTTATTTATTAAGTAAGGTTCATAATACACCATATGGAGACAATAACTTAATCAATGCAACCAACCCATTCCAACTCATGTTTGATGAATGTAAACAGATGGCGGGTGAGTATTTAGCTTGGGATAAAACTGATGAAAAAGTTAGTTCTTATATTAATAGATTCTTAGAAAAGTGTCTGACACTTATACCTGAAAAGTATAGTATTGCTAATCCATGTATTATAAATACTGAACTAAATTCAGGAAATTTCTTAATAGGTGAAGGAAAAGAAAACAGCTATGTTATTGATTGGGAGAAGGCATTAATAGGAGAATGTGAACAAGATTTGGCCCATTTTCTAGCACCGACAACGACATTTTGGAAAACTGATATTATTTTATCAGAAAATGAAATTAATGAGTTTCTAGAAGGATATGGGAATTATAGAAATTTCGATAGAAAGAGATTTGAGAGGTATTTAATATTTAATTGTCTAAGAGGAGTTACTTGGTGTAGTATGGCATTTAGACAGTATAGTGAAAATGATAAAATGCTGATGGATGACACTACGTTTAAAAAAAATAGCGTCATATATTGAATTAGAATTTTTAGAAAAAGTATCAGCGTACTTTAAATAGGAGGAGAGTAATGACGGAGTTTATTCAGAGTTTTGGTGTTTTAGCACCGATAATTTATGTATTAATGTTTATGTTCTTACCGGTATTTTTCTTTCCGGTTCCGATACTTGCTGTTGCTGGAGGAGTAGCGTTTGGTTTTGTAGAGGGAAGTTTATTAACTTTCGTTGGAGCTTCATTAAATTGTTATATTATGTTTGTAATATCACGTCGTTTCGGTCGTGAATGGGTGAAAAACTACCTTAAGAAAAAAATGACACCGAAACAACACGATAGAATTTTTAATGTTAGTGATGAAAAACTAATGATGAGTTTAGTAATACTGAGACTAATACCTTTAGTACCATATAATATGATAAACTATGGATATGGTTTAACTAATATCAGTTTATCAAAATATATGATAGCAAGTGTACTTGGTATTATCCCTGGAACAGTAGTATTCTTAAACTTTGGAGCTACTAGTACAAATATCTTCAGTAAAGAATTTTTAATTGCTTCATTATTAGTAATTTTATTAACTGTAGGTTCTATCTATTTATCTAAGTTAGTAGAAAAAAGAGAACAGCAAAAGAAAGCAGAAAAAAACTAAAATAAAACTCTCAAGATTTCTTGAATTCTTGAGAGTTATTTTTTTATACATGAATTATTTCAACTTCTCCAAATGTTACCGAACCATTTAGGATAATTTTAACATCTTTACCGATGCTGTGAGTATGTTTTTGAACTTTTCCAAGGAAGTTATTTGTATTATTCTCGATTGCCCATTCTTTGGAACATACACTTTTAGATTACCAAAAGAAATAGAAACATTAAGATCAAAGTTTTTAATAGGATAAGTATCTAATTTTTCAAAGTAGATAGTAGTAGTTCCGAATGTTGTAGAAGCAGAGAATGAATCAGATTTAGTTATGTCTACATACTGGACATTTTCTCCAAATGTTACATCAGAAAAATCATTACCATTTTTTATTTTTTGATGTTTTTTTACTTTGTAAAAACTTTTAAATTCTCTATATTTATATTTTCTAGGGACAAACATAGAGATTCCTAGACTAAGGAAAACAGCAACAAAGAATATTTTTCCACCTGATATATCAGCAAAGTGATAATTTTTATTGTATACATAGAATAATAATGCTAGAGGAAAGATAGTTCCAAATGAATCAAAATCCATTAAACCTCGAATAGCGAAAAAACCTAGTACAACAGTACATATAGCTAAGAAGATTGATCCATTTGGAAAAATACTAAATCCATCAAGTAAAGTAGTTACCGCAAGGATTATAAAAAATAATCCAATAAAACTTCTTCTCATTTATTTTTACCTCATTTCTTTTAATTTATCTTTTAATATTTTGTAGTAATGTCTTGAAATATGGACTTGCTTCTTTGAATTAGAAAAAGAAGCGGTACTTGAACCAGAAAAAGATTTTTCTAGTGAATAAATTGCTTTTGTATTTATTATTGAACTCTTAGAAATTCGACAATAGTAAAAAGGAATAAGTTGCTCTAATTCGTATAATTTGAATTTAACTTCGAAAAATTCATCAGTAGTGTGAGCATAGACTTTATTATCGTCAGTTTCAAAAAATAAAATAGATTCTAGAGGGATGAAATATTCAGAATCACCTTTATAGAAAACTATTTTTTGCGAATTAACTATAGCTTTTTCAACTAATTCTTTAATTAAGATGACATTACTATTTAAGTCTGGGGTCTTAATGACCAGTTCAATTTCATTAAGATTTGAGTCTAGTTCGATATTTATTTTCATATTGTCTCCTTTCTAAATGTTTATAGTTATATTATATATTATTTTAGTGTGAAACTTAATAGCTTTTAGGTAAGTGGTAAAAAATAGGAAGCAAGTGGTTAATAATTTAATTGTTTCTTTTGGAATATTCGATAGAAGCTAAATTAAAAAATGAAAATAAAGCGTTCTGGATGCGTTAACATATCATCTTGATTTTTTATTGTATTTATTGTATAATATAAACATACATGGGAGTGGATGAGTTCTGGTGTGCTCTCTAGTCTTCAAAACTAGTATGAGGGGTTAAGAGCCTCTTGGGTGGGTTCGATTCCCACACATTCCCGCCAGTTTTTTTATTTTTGAACATAGTAATGCCATCATGGGTTTTATCCATGATGGCATCTTTTTATTTATTTATGATTAATAAAAGTATTAATAGTATAGAGAAAAGTACTATAATAAAGAGACTTTTGATTTTATCGATAGTATATTTATTATAGTGTGTTCGAACTTTGAAGTCTTCATAAGCATGGATTGTCATCGCCTCGGATATTTGAGGTTGCCAAGTTAACGCGATAAATATGGCTTTAGCATAGTAATAAGGTGACCAGAATGGTAAGAAAATCCCACGAAGACGACTAGATTTTGTAATCATTTGAGTTTCATATTGTATTCTTGGTAATGCTTGAATTACTACTAAGAGTCCGTATACGATATTTGAAGAAAGTCCATGTTGTTCAAAATATTTTAGTAATTCTACAAGTGAAATATATGTTGCCAAGATTAATCCTAAGGCTGCAAAGCTATATGTCCTAGTGAAAATTAAAAGAGCATATTTATAATTAGAACTATGAACAATGATAGCCCAAGCAGAACCTATAGCAGGTAGGAGAGGTAGAAAAATAAAAATTAGAAGTTTATTCCAATATTTTGATAATAAAAGTAAACATATTGTTGTAGCGATAATAATAATATTTGGTACTAGTAGTTTACTAAATGAAATCCAGATAGTTAATAACATTATAATAAGAGTAAGAGTAGGACTAATTATTTTCTTCTGCATAACAATTCTCCTTTATATAATGTAGTGTATTATTTGAAATTTCAATATGATAATCGCTCCTTTTATTTAATGGCTCTAATCTATGACTTACAATAATAAATGATTGCCCAGTAAGTCTTTTATTTTCTTCAATCCAATCCATTATAAACGAACATGCTCTTTTATCAAGATGGGTAAATGGTTCATCAAGAAGCAATAGTTCAGTTTTTTGGCTTAACAAACACATAAGTTGAATAAGTTTTCGCTGGCCACCACTATAATAATATAGACTTTTATCAAGTTCTTTTTCTAAATCAAATTCTTTTAAAAGTCTCTCTTGCCATAATGGAGCATGATCCCAAATATCTTTTTGCATTGAGATCTCTTCACGAGGCATTAAGCTAATAAACTGTTGAAAGGCATCTTGTAAACAAGTACTTATTTTTTTATACAACTTCCTTGATTTCTTTACCTTTTCTTCATTAAAGTATATCTTTCCATCGTATTTTTTTAATTGTGAAATAGCATGTAATAATGTTGTTTTTCCTGTTCCATTATCTCCCGTTAAAGTAGTAATACCTTTAAATATATGAAAATCATCGACATTTAATAATTCTTTTTTTCCTTGTTGTATAGAAATATTTTCTAGTCTTAAGATTTGTTCAGATTGAGTATTGTTACATAACTTCACATTAGAATTTTTAGAGGTTGGATTTGTTACTAACTCTAAATTTCCATCAGAAAGATAAGTAAAGGTATCTGCATAGTTCAAGTATAGATGATGCTCATGATCGCACACGATTATAGTCACACCATGGTTATTTAAGTCTTTCAGAAGAGTTAATAGAGAATTACGAGTCTTCTTATCGACATTTGCAAAAGGTTCATCTAAAATTAGAACTTCACTTCCCATAGCTAATGCTACTGCAAAAGCAGCTCGTTGACGTTCTCCTCCAGACAATGTATGGATATGCTTTGTAGAAATTTCACGAGTATTTGTAATAGATAAAGCATAATCCAGTTTTTCGTTAATAACCTGTGGTTCTAGACATAGGTTCTCTAATGCAAAGATTATTTCTTCTTCCAAAGTAGGCATAACAAACTGATTAATTGCATGCTGCATGACATAGCCAATATTTTTAACGTGTTCTTGCATAGGAATATCAACAATATTTTTCCCTTTGTAAGTAATTACTCCCTCATAATGTTCTTTATTTAATTTACAAATAGTACGAAGCAGGGTAGACTTACCACTACCAATATTTCCGGTTAAGACTAACCAACTATGTTCTTTTATTTTTAAACTAACGTTATCAAATAAGACTTTATCTTTAATTTTCAAAGAAAAATTATTGATTTCTATGATATTCATTATTTACTACCGCTGTTTTGTACTTTATTTACGATGTTCAAGATTAGTTTAACGCAGATAACTCCGAAAACTACTACAGAAATAAAACGAACAACAAACAATGCTATAATCATACCTGTAGAATATGCTTCATAACCAAGTTTGAAATATTCATATACAAAGCTGAAGACAGTAATACCTATTGCAGAAAGAAATAGTGATTTTGAATCATAACGTTTGTATTTAGTGATGAAAAATCCTAACTCAGATCCTAATCCTTGAACCAAACCTGAAACAAGAACTGCAGCTCCAAAAAATGAACCATATAGCATTTCGGCTAAAGCGCCTAGAACTTCTCCAAGTGTAGCACTACCAGGTTTTTTGATTAATACTGCAGCAACCGGTGCAGCCATAACCCACAACCCAAATAAAATTGAATTTGCAAAAGGTGCATACCCTAATGGAGTAAGTGCTGTTTCTAAAACAGCGTAAACCCAACCAGCGGCAAGGAATATCCCTCCGAATAAGAAACCTATTAAAGCTAAAATAATAATGTCCTTTGTAGACCATTTTTTCATAAGAAAAACCTCCTGTTATTTGTATTCATTAAAACAACAAGAGGTATTTTTAAATTATATATATACTTTAAAATAGACTTGATTAAAAATAAACATTTTCCTACGGCTGTACTAACAACATCAGGTTCTATGGGTATATTCTCAGCAAAAAGCACCCCAAATGTTTTAATGATTAGTTAAAATTATAACATGTGTTGATAAGGGTGTCAAAAAAGTAGCTTACAGAAAAAATTTATTTAATTTTTTAGCTAGCATAGTAGCAAAACGTAGTTTAAACCTATTACCATTAGCATCAGTCTTATGAAGTTGTCCAAAATCTTCATTATATTTAATAAATTCCCAGTCTCTATAATATTCTTTAAGTTCATTTTTTTAAAAGTAAAAGGGAAAGGTAGAGGGCAAGGAGCATCATCAGTAGACATTGCGGCTACTATTAAATTATAGCCACCTATATTAGTTTGGTCTTGCATATTTTTAATAACATTAGGTATAGATTGTTCTTCGATAAACATTAAAACTACTGTTGAAAGAATGAAGTCATAGGTATTTCTAAGAGCTGCTGTATTTATATCATAGCTTCCTATTTTAATATCTAAATTTTCGATTTTAGATGTTTCCATTAAAAATTCTAGAGCAGGAATATTGTTGTCTACGGCAGTCACTTCAAAACCAAGTTTAGAAAGGAATAAAGAATTTCGACCTTGTCCAGATCCTAAGTCCAATGTTTTACAAGGTTTAATAGTATCCAGGGCTTCTACTACTTCAGAGTGAGCAGGGTTAATATCGTATTTGTTTTTGAAATAATTTTTTGGTTCGCAGTAAAACTCTAAGAAACATTCTAAATCATCAGATAACGGTGCAACACGGTGCCATGCTTGTGGTTCCACGAATGGAATATTACTCTCAGGTGTAAATATATGCTCCTTAACAACTTCATTATTTTCAGTTAATTCTGTAAATTGGAGTTTTCCTTTAAGAATAGTTAATTTTGCCCAGACGTCTTTTCTAGTATTGTGTTTTTGCCTAAATGGTTTAGGAAGTGTTTCGGCTGTCCAAAGTGGTAATCGTTTATAGCATACTAAGTTTTTTGTCATACTAATCTCCTTATTGGTGGTTAAGTTTAATTTAATTATATCATGTAAAATATAAAAATAAAATAGTAGGGGAGTTTAGCGCTTGTACCGACCCCAAAAAGTTAGACCAAAAAAATCTAACTTTTTGGAGGTCAGTATTTTTATGACTAAATATAATTTTGAATTTAAAAAGAAAGTCGTACTAGAGTATATAAATGAAAACATAAGCATAAGATCGTTAGCGAAAAAGTATGATATAAAATCTCATAATAATATTGAAATTTGGGTTGCCAAAT
>CAKMQF010000131.1 GCA_927911745.1 uncultured Gemella sp. | reverse complement strand
ATATAATATTGAATGTAAGACAAGGAAATCTTGTTTTAGAAATTTTTATTTAAAGATGATGCTCCGTTGAGACCTAAGATTCCAAATCCGGAACATAGTGGATTAAGGCATTTTAGCTTTTAAAGTAGATGATGTAGAAGCGGTTCTAAAAAAGTTTAATGAACTAGGTATTCCTGCATGAAGAGTTGAGATCGACGATGACTTCGATAATAAAAAAATGGCGTTTTTCTTTGATCCAGATGGCTTACCATAGAAATACATGAATAAAAATAAAAGAAGAAACTTAGGAAATAGGTTTTTTTCTTTATTTTTTTATAATTAAACAGAAAAATCTATTGATTTTACAGATAATATATGTTTAAATAGAGAAATGTAATTAAAATAAACTTAAAAAAGGAGAGGAATAATGCAATTTAGAAAAAAAGCTGCTGTATCGTTCGTAACAGCTACATTACTACTTACGAATCTACATGTAATGGATTTTAATAATTTACAGAAAAATTGGGTATATGCTGAAGAGAATGGAAAGGCTGAAGCCGTATCTAATGCTTCTGCACATACTTTTAAAGATGAGGACAAAGTTAAAATTATTGTTTCTTTAAAAGAGGACAAAGTTGATCCTAATTCTTTGAAAACTGAAGAAGGTAGAAAAGAACGTGAGAAAAGTACTAAAGAACCTCGTGAAAGAGCATTAAAAGAAATTAAAGATAAAGGTATTGATTATAAAGTATTATTTGAATATGATACGCTTTTAAATGGATTTTCTCTAGAAACTTCTTATGCTGATGCTAAAAAAAATTCAAGCTATGGATTTTGTAAACAGTGTTGAAGTGAGTGTTGACTATGAGGTTCCTGAAACTACAACTAAAAACGATGAAGATGATACTGCTTTAAAAAATACAGTTATCGATAGTAATAGAATTATCGGTGTTCAAGGTCTTTGGGATAAAGGGTATAAAGGACAAGGAAGAGTAGTAGCAGTTATTGATTCAGGTTTAGATCCTAATCATGATATATTACATCTAACTGATGCTAGTAAAGCTAAATATAAAAATAAAGCTGAACTAGAATCTGTAAGAGAAAAAGCTGGAATTGATTATGGAAAATGGTATAGTGATAAACTGATTTATGCATTTAACTACTACGACTGGGATAATAACTTAAAAGAGAAAAAAGATAAATCACACGGTATGCACGTTGTCGGAACTTCAGTTGGTAATCCAACGAAAAAAGCACCGAATAATGAGTATGTAGCAGGTGTTGCTCCAGAATCACAATTAATCTTTATGCGAGTTTTCTCGGATAAACAAGGTGGAGCGAAAACTAGTACATTTTTATATGTAAAAGCTATAGAAGATGCTGTTAAATTAGGTGCTGACTCTATTAATATGAGTCTAGGTGCTACTGCAGGAGCAGTAACAGAAGTTGGACAGGGTACTATCGATGCAATCGCACTAGCTAAAAAAGCTGGGGTAAATGTTGTAGTTGCTGCGGGGAATGATAATGTATTTGGTAATGGACAAAGTAAACCAAATGCATCTAATCCAGACTACGGATTAATCGGAACACCATCTGTAACTCCTGATTCAATAGCTGTAGCGGCTATAAACAATAGTGTCATGAATACTGAAGTAATGACTGTTGTTGGATTAGAAGGAAATGAAGAATGGGATAATGGTGAAGCTACAATCAGACCATTTGCTAAAAGATTTAATCCGAAAACTGAGTACTCATACTTTAATGCTGGCTATGGTTTAGAAAATGATTTTAAAAACCAAGATGTAAAAGGTAAAATTGCAGTAATGATGCGTGGAGGTGGAAATACTTTTGCGGATAAAGTAGCAGCTGCAAAAAAAGCAGGAGCTGCTGGTGCTGTTTTGTATAATACTAAAGAAGGTGGAGAAGAGTTACTTAACGTTGCATTAAATAATTACGATAGTGACTTCCCTGTAGTGTTCGTTGGATATAAATTCGGTAATTTATTAGCAACTTATCCAGATTATTATAAATTAAAATTTACTGGACATTTCAGTAAGAGACCTCATCCACAAGCGAATCAACTTGCTGATTTTACAAGTTGGGGAGTGACTGGAGACGGACTATTCAAGCCTGATGTTACGGCACCTGGTGGTGATGTTTATTCATCATTCAATAATGGAACGTATGGATTAGATAGTGGTACAAGTATGGCTTCACCCCACGTAGCAGGAGCTGTATCACTAATGAAACAAGTATTCCAGGAAAGATATCCTGACCTTCAAGGTGAAGAATTACAGAAATTAATAAAACACCTATTAATGAGTACTGCTGTTCCAAACTATAATAATGAAACAAAAGCATTTACGTCACCTAGACAACAAGGAGCTGGAGTTATTGATGTCTCTAAAGCAGCATTTGGTGATTTATATGTGACTGGTGACAATGATTATGGAAGTATCTCTTTAGGTAATGTCCAAGATACATTTAAGTTTAATGTAGTATTACATAACTTATCAGATCAACCTAAAGAACTTGTTTACAAGTCTTATTTAAATACTGATGGTGTAGAAAATGGACAAATAACACTAAAACCAAGACAATTATCAGAAAGTAATGGAGGAGAGACTGTAGTAGTTCCTGCTAAAGGTGAAAAATCTGTTACGATTACTGTTGATGCTACACAATTTAGAAATGAATTAGAAGGACAAATGCCTAATGGTTATTATCTTGAAGGATTTGTAAGATTCTTTGATCCTAAAGACACGAATACAGCAGTTGCTGGAATTCCATATGTTGGTTTTAAAGGAGAGTTCCAAAATCTTCCAGTAGTTGAAAAACCAATATATGAATTTAAAGGGAACGAAAAACCATTCTATTACTATAAACCTAATACAACAGAGCGTGATGATAAAAATAACTTTACTTCATTAGTTACTGTTGATGTAATGGTGAAGAAAAGAACATTAAAGTTTTAGGAGAGTACAATGATCCTAAGACTAAATCTAATTATTTTGGTAAATTAGCATTTTCTCCAAATGGTGATAGACAACATGATGAGGTTGGATTTAAAGCAACATTCTTAAGAAACTATGAGAATCTTAAATTATCAGTTTATGCCAAAGACGATGTTGAGCGTAAAAATCCATTATATGAAAATGGTAACGTTTCTGGTAAAAAGAACTTCTTCCATAACAAGTCTACTAATAAAAAAGCCGTGTTAGTTACTGAAACAAACTGGAAGGGACAAGATAAAAATGGGAATCCATTACCAGATGGTGAATATCAATATGTAGTTAGTTATAGTCCTGTTGCAACAGGTGCTAAGATGCAAGAAACAGCATTTAACGTTACACTTGATAGAGTTGCACCGCAAATTGTTGGTACAGGTGGAGTTTATGACGAAAAAACTAGAACATTTAAACCGTATGCAGTTAAAGAAAACGGAAGTGGAGTACTTTATAAGAAATTAAGTTATAAAGTTACTAAAAAAGGTAAAGATGGAAAAACAGTAGAAAGTGAAGTTGTTGTTGAACCAAATATAGACGGTACATTTACTCTTCCAGAAAAAGTATCTCTTGATAAATTTACTTATGAAGTAGGTGACTTTGCAGGAAATAAAGATAGTGTTGGAATTTCAAAAGTTCAAAATACTGAAAAAGGTACTGTAGAAGTTAAAACTACAGCTAAAGATGGAACAGGAGATTATTCTACTAACGTAAGATATGCTATAAAAAAATGAAAAAGGTGAGTTAGTAGGAGAAGACTTCACGAAAAATGGTAAGAACCTAACAGCTCTGCCATATGGTAAATATACTGTGCAAGTAGTTTTAACTGATGAAGCTCTTAAATTAACTAGTCCTAAAGAAGTAGCTTTTGAGATTACTAAAGATGATTCAACTAAGACGGTAGAATTTACATTTGAAGAGCAAAAGAGAAATACGACAATAATTAAATTTGATAAAGTTATACCTGCTGGAGCAAAAGTATTTGTTACAAATGAACAAGGTGAAAAAACTGAATTATCAAGAAGTTTATATAGTGAAAAAGAATTCCAAAAACGATTAAACAATGGTAAATATACTGTTGAAGTTGTATTACCTGAAGGATATAGATCTTCTGAAAATAACTTTGAACTTGTAGTAGGTAACGGACGTAATACAAAAGAACTTCAATTGAGTGTAGCTCAAAAAGTAGCTAGTGTTACAACTGTAGAAGGTGCAACTACTCCAGCAACTGTTGAGTTTGGAGAAGCTAAACTTTATAATGATTATAAACTTGTAGTTGGAGATGTTGAAAAAACTAGTCAAGAAAAAATACTTAAACAGTTAACTGACAGTAAGATTGATTTAACTAAATATGATGTTGTATTTTATGATATCCATTTAGAAGATAGAAATAATAAAGTTGTAGAAGTTGATGGAACTAGAAAAGTTACTCTATCATTAGATAAAATGCCAGCGAAATTTGGTCATGAGAAAAAAGATGGAACAATTGAGCCAGTAAACGGTGAAGTAGTTGACGGTAAATTTGTCTTCACAGTAGATGGATTTAGTAATTTTGTGGCTCTTGTAGAGAAAAACGCACCTAAAGAAGAGGTTAAGGTAGATAAGAGTCAATTAAAATTAGCTTCTGATAATTTCAAAGTTACAACTGATAGTGATAAATATGAATATGCTTCATTAGATGCTAAAGAAGCATACAACAAAGCAATTAATAAAGCTAAACAACTGTTAGAAGATGAACATGCAACACAAGAAGAAGTAAATAAAGCTGTTGAGGAGTTAAATGCTGCTATATCTAAACTTACTGGTGTTAAACCAAAAGAGGCAAAAGGTGAACCTGAGCAAGTTGATGCACCTAAAGAATACACAGGAGTACAAGCCGGAGCAGTAGTAGAACCAGAGAAAGTGGAAGGTCCTGAAGAGTACACAGGAGTACAAGCCGGAGCAGTGGTAGAGCCAGAGAAAGCAGAAGCGCCTAAAGAATTTACTGGCAAAGTAGAAAAACCAAAAGCAGAAGCACCAAGTGTAGATAAAAAAGAGCTTGCGTCTGAGGTTGAGAAAAATGGAGACTTAACATCACAAGATAGCTTTAAAGATACAGATGAAGTATCTAAGAAAGAATATAAAGAAGCTCTTAAAGTGGCTAATTTAGTACTATCTAATGCAAATGCAAAACAAGATGAAGTAAACAATGCATTAGAAACTCTTAAAAAAGCATCAGAAAAAGTAAGTAAAGGAAAATCTAAATTATCAACATTACTTGGTGATGTATTTAAGAAAGATAAGGATAAAGATAAAACAAGTGTTGGTTTAGCAGATGTAGCTAAAGATCAAGGAATGGTGGCGAACGATTCTCAAGTAAATCTTGGGACTGTTGGTAAATCAAATTCTCTATTAGCTAAAACAGGAACATTAGCTTTACCTACAACTTTTGTAGGATTTGCATTAATTTGTTTAGTATATGTACTAAGAAGAAAAAAAACTAAATAGTATCTAACAAAATAATGGGGTTGAACTAAAAGGCCCAAATTTTAACAAAGTATATATGAGAACTCATAGCCTCAGCAGTAGACACAATCCAATCAGTTTCGTCTTATGACTCACTTCTTGGTGTGTCCTTGCATACGTTATACGTAAGAATTTTAAGTGTCTTTGGCACTAAAAATTCTAACGTACAAACGCAAGTGGTTTTATTTGATATCTAAATTCGCTTTATAAAAGCTTTTTTAGATATCTAATAACTTTGCGAGGGTGACTCGACAAAATCGTATTTCTACGAAATCACGATTTTTGAGTCACTCCTATTTTATAGT
>CAKMQF010000130.1 GCA_927911745.1 uncultured Gemella sp. | reverse complement strand
TGTTTCTGAATATAAAAATAATGTTAAACTTAGTGAAAGTAAGAAAAAATCTAAGCAGCAAAATGCTGCCTAGATCTCATTTCCTATTTTTCTCCATGCCCCGAATTTGACAAAGAGCCGAGATAAATAGAGAAAAAACGTCTAGTTTTCTCTCTATTTATCTCTTATCTTTATTAAAATACATTACTGAAAGCTATATCTAAACACTCTCTAATATCCTTCACAGGAACTATCTCAATTCCATCCGGAAAATCAGAATTCTTCATATTTCCTATCGGAACTATTACTCGTTTAAATCCGTGTTTTTTAGCCTCATTGATTCTTTGCTCAATTCTGCTAACTCTTCTAACTTCTCCTGTTAAACCAACTTCTCCAATGAAACAATCATTCATATTTACAGCTATGTCCTTAAAGCTAGAAGCTACTGCCATAACTACACCTAAGTCAACTGCAGGATCATCAATTTTAACTCCACCAGAGACTTTGACGTATACATCTTGTTGTTGTAATAAATAACCAGCTTTTTTTTCTAAAACAGCCATTAATAATATTAACTTATTATATTCTAATCCAGTCGAAATTCTTCTCGGATTATTAAAAGCTGTTGGTGTAGTTAGCGATTGTATTTCTACAAGAAGTGGTCTACTACCTTCCATAGTGCTAATTATAGTCGCTCCAGCAAGATTTTTACTTCTTTCTTCTAAAAACATTTGAGAAGGATTAGCTAGATCTTCTAATCCACTATGTTTCATCTCAAAAATTCCAATTTCATTAGTTGAACCAAAACGGTTTTTAACCGCTCTTAGTATTCTATAACTATGCTGACCTTCACCTTCAAAATACAGAACTGTATCTACCATATGTTCTAACATACGTGGACCTGCAATAGTTCCTTCTTTGGTAACATGCCCAACTATAAATATTGCAATATTTAAACTCTTGGCAATTTTCATCAATTGTTGAGTACATTCTCTAACCTGAGTAATACTTCCTGGAGAATTTTCCATATTAGGATTATAAATTGTTTGAATTGAGTCAATAACTAAAAATTGCGGCTTTATTTTTTTTACCACTTGATAAATTAAATTTAAATCTGTCTGAGCATAAACAAAAAAGTTCATCTGTATTATTTTTCAATCTATCAGCTCTTATTTTAACCTGTCTTACAGACTCTTCCCCAGTTACATATAAAACATCATGTTCTTTTGCTAAGTATGCTGAGATTTGTAGAAGTAATGTAGATTTCCCAATACCTGGATCTCCTCCTAAAAGTACCAAGGATCCACCAACAACTCCACCACCAAGAACCCTATTTAATTCGCCACTATCAGTAAGTGTTCGAGGAACGTCCTGTGTAGAAACTGATTTTAGTTTCCCAGCTTCTACACGTTCTGTATCGCTCATTTTCACTTCAAATTCTGTATGTTTTGTCGCCTTTTTTGCTTCGACCACTTCTTCCATAGATGCCCATTTTTTACAATTTGGACATCTTCCCATATATTTTAAACTCTGGTAACCACAGGCATTACATTCGTATTTAACATTTACCTTAGCCATAACTACCTCTTAGTCTTCTTTACAACAAAACTATCTTTTTTATAATCAATATTGATTGTTCCTGTTAATTCAGGATCTTGTAACAATTCTTCACTCAGTAAATCTTCAATATTTTTTTGAATACTTCGTTTTAATGGACGAGCTCCATATTCTTTTATACTACCATCTTCAACAATTTTAGCCATTGCTTTTTTCGTAAGTTTAATAGTAATATTTCTATCTTCTAATCTCTTAGATAAACCATCAATTAATAATTCAGAAATTTTTTCCAACTCTTCTTTTTCTAAAGTTTTGAAGACGATTATGTCATCAATTCTATTTAAGAATTCTGGACGATATTGTTTTTTCAATGCTTCCATCATAGTGTTTTGAACATTCTTGTAATCATTCTTAATAGAATCACTACCTCCAAAACCTACAAATTTTTGATCATTAAGTTCGCTAACCCCAACGTTTGAAGTCATTATGATAATTGTATTTTTAAAGTCTATCACACGCCCAGATGCATCAGTTAAACGTCCATCATCTAGTACTTGTAGAAGGATATTAAAGATTGATGGGTGAGCTTTTTCAATTTCGTCAAATAGAACTACTGAATATGGTTTTTGACGAACTTGTTCAGATAATTGTCCCGCTTCTTCATATCCTACGTATCCTGGAGGGGCTCCTACCAATCTACTAATAGAGTGTGGTTCCATATATTCACTCATATCAATACGGATCATATTATCTTCTGAGCTAAATAAAGCTTCTGATAAACTTTTAGCTAGTTCTGTTTTCCCTACTCCTGTAGGTCCTAGGAAAATAAAACTTCCTATTGGTCTGTTAGGTGCTTTAAATCCACTTCTCGCTCTTCTAACAGCTTTGGCTAGACTAACTACAGCCTCATCCTGACCAATAACTCTCTTATGTAAAATTTCTTCTAGTTTTAACAGACGTTCACTTTCAGATTCAGTTAATTTTGTAACTGGAACCCCTGTCCAAGCAGCAAGAACTTCAGCTATGTGTTCAGAAGTAATCTTGATTTTATCTTTTGATAGGCTATCTTGCCAAGAAATTTTGAATTCTTCGATTTTACTAATTACCTGATTAACTTCATCACGTTTTTTAGCAGCTATTTCAAATTCTTGATTAACAACAGCTCTGTCTTTTTCTTTATTTAATCGAGTAAGCTCATCTTCATACTCTTTTAATTTATCAGGAGATTTATAATATCTTAGTTTAACTTTAGAACATGCCTCATCTATTAAATCTATTGCTTTATCAGGTAAACATCTGTCTGTAATATAAGTTGTACTTAATTTTACAGCTGAGTCAATTGCTTCATCTAATATTTCTACATCATGATGTTCTTCATATTTATGACGTAGTCCTTCAAGAATCTTAATAGAGTCTTCAGTACTTGGTTCTTCAACCTTAATTGGTTGGAAACGACGTTCTAATGCTGCATCTTTTTCAAAATATTTTCTATATTCTTCTGTTGTTGTAGCTCCGATACATTGAATTAAACCACGAGATAAGGCAGGTTTAAGAATATTTGATGCATCAGCACTACCTTCACTACCACCAGCTCCAATAATCGTATGAATTTCATCTATGAATAAAATAATATCTCCAGCATCTTCAATCTCTGCAATAATATTTTTTAATCTTTCTTCAAATTCACCACGATATTTAGTCCCAGCAAGTAATGTTCCCATGTCTAATACCATTACTCTCTTTCCTAATAAGTTACTAGGAACATTCTGCGAAACTATTCTTTCTGCTAAACCTTCAACTATAGCTGTTTTCCCTACTCCAGGTTCTCCAATTAATACAGGATTATTCTTAGTACGTCTATTTAATATTTCGATCATACGCGTAATTTCTTTATCACGAGCTAATACAGGATCTAGTTTATTATTAAATGCATCTCTAGTTAAATCTTTCGCTAGAGAATTCAATGTTTTAGTTTTTGATTCACTATTCTCAGATTCTGCTATTTTTTTAAATCCTTCATACAATTTAGATACTAACGCATGATTCTTTTTCACTAAATCAAATAATTCATCCACCAAAGCATCAACATTTATTCCTAATTTATCAGTTAATAAACGAACAGCTGTTCCAGTCTCTTCTTCAAGTAAAGATAATAACAAGTGTTCACTAGTAACAACAAAACTAGAAGTATCATCAGCATATCTTTGACTATTTTCTATCGTTCTAACAGCTCCATTAGTATAATCAATCTTCATTAAAACATTACGATAGAAATCTGTTCCTTCTAATTCTGCTTCATAAAAGTCTACTACACTCTTTCTAAAATCATCATAGTAAACACCATGCCTGTTAAGCATTTTACAAGATAAAGTATTTTGCATACTCAACATAGCTAATAATAAATGTTCTGTTCCTACAGCTTTAACTCCAAAATCATTTGCTTCTTCTTTTGCTGTTGTTAATACCATAAGGGCCGTTTCATTAAATCTTATATACATAACATCATCCCCTTTTATTATATTTTATATTTGTTAAGAATCTTATTGTAAGATCCTTAATATTTCCTTTTGTTTGATTAATCATTTCTTTAGCACTGTCTTCATCAGTATAATCTAAAAATTGATTATGAACCGATGTAATAATTTCTATACTATCTATAAAATGATTATAATCAAATTTATCAATATATTCTTTTTCCAGTAGTATTTTAGCTAATCTAATAGCCTCATCTACTTCAACAATCTCATTCTCTACTGTCTCAATTAAATAATCAATGTAGTCTTTATTTGTGTGGAGAGTTATTTTGGTGATTCTGATGAATCCACCTCCACCTCGTTTACTCTCAATTATAAATCCGTGTTCTGGTGTAAATCTTGTCTTTATTACATAGTTTAATTGAGATGGTACACAGTCAAATTTTTGTGCAACATTACTTCTTTTTATAATTATATGATCTTCTGTAGCTTCATTAAATAAACCCATAATATATTGTTCAAGTATATCAGTCATATTACTATTATTCATAAGAGCACCTCCTTTATTGACTAAAATTGACCTTTATTAAATTATACTACATCTACAATATTTTGTACACAAAAAACATTGATTTTTAGGCATATATAAATAAAAAAGAACGACTCAAAAATCATGATTTTAAAAAATCATTTCTTCTTGAGTCATCCTATATAATCCTCTTTTCCAATAAAAGTATCTAGATTAAAAATACTTAGTTCTGTTAATTAATTTTTTTTAAATTTTGATTTTCTATTAAAAATCAAATTTATTACAATCGCAACAATTGTACCCAATACAATACCACTATCAGTAAACATACGGAGAAAGCTTGGTAATTGAGCAAATGCTGTAGGAACTGTTGTTACACCTAATCCTAAACCAACAGAACAAGCAATTATCATAAGATTTTCTTGTTTAGCAAAATCAGTATTCCCTAACATTTTCACCCCATATGCAAGTACCATACCAAACATACTAATCATTGCCCCTCCTAGTACCGGTTGAGGTACTATTGTAGCTAAAGCTCCAATTTTTGGAATTGATCCAAAAACTAGAAGTAACAGTACCATGACATACATTACTTTTTTACTTTTTACTCCTGATATTTGTACAAGTCCTACGTTTTGAGAATAAGTAGTATATGGAAAGGCATTTACTAATGATCCAATCATAACCGCTAATCCTTCTGCTAAATATCCTCTTCTTAAATCTGGTTCTTTAACCTCTTGATTACAGATATTTCCTAGGGCATAATATACACCAGTCGATTCAATCATACTAACTATTCCAACTATAACAAAAGTTAAAATCGCACTTATATTGAATTCAAAACTAGCGAACTTAAGTGGTGTTGGATGTTGGAACCAACCTGCTTGAGTAACATCTGTTAAACTTACCATTCCCATAAAACTAGCAATAATAGTTCCTGATACTAAACCTAATAAAATTGCTATCGATTGAATAAATCCAGTAGTAAATTTATAAATTACTAAAATAATTGCAAGTGTAATACATGCCAATACGATATTCTTTGGATTTCCAAAATCTTTTGATCCTTGTCCACCTGCAATATAGTTCATTGCAACTGGAACTAGCGTTATACCAATAATTGTTACAACACTACCTGTAACAACTGGTGGGAATAACTTAGCAACCTTAGCAAAAAATGGTGCTATCGCAACTACAACTAACCCTGAAACAAAAATTGCTCCATACATTGTTGGTAATCCTGAGCTATTTCCTATAGCTATCATCGGCGCAACTGCTGTGAAAGTACATCCAAGAACAACAGGTAATCCAATACCTGTAAATTTACCTTTATATACTTGTAAGAATGTTGCTACCCCACACATAAAAATATCAACTGACACTAAATAAGTTGTTTGTTCTGCTGAAAGACCTAGGCCTCCAGCAACAATTATCGGTACAATTACCGCTCCTGCGTACATCGCTAGTACGTGTTGTAAACTTAAAATAAAAGTTTTCAAGATTCTTTTCTCCTTAGTTATATATATTTTTGACAAATATAACTATATAAATACAAAAAATCACCTATAATTACTTATAGGCGATTTAAAATTCTATTACAAATATATACTTTAAAAATTAATTCAAAGCAATAACATTATAATAAGAATGCCCATAGTCATCAAATTTACGGTCTGATGGTAGAAACTTGCAAGCCATATTCTTGCCTTTATATGTGCTATATTTTGTCTGTACAATATATAATAACAATTTTCAAAATGATTTTCAAGTGTTATCTGTTTTTTCTTTTACGTTTTTGTCGTTAAATTAGAATTATATTATGCGCATGATAATTATTTAATCTATTACTTTCAATTTACCTCTAAAGTCATCTAAACTTGAGTATCCTTTTTCTTTCATTACTTCTTGAAGTTCTTTAGTTAGTCTCGCAAAAACTGAAACTCCTTCTTTGTGAAGAGTTGTTCCTACTTGAACTAAATCAGCACCACATAGGATATGTTCAAATACATCTTTACCATTTATAACTCCACCAGTTCCAATAATTTTTATACTAGGATTCAAACGTTCCCTAAATGCACGAACATTAGCTAAGGCTGTTGGTTTAATATATTCTCCACCTAGTCCACCAAATCCTCCTTTTGGCTTGATAACTACTTGTTCTTTATCTAAATCAATATATAAACCATTCCCTACACTATTTACACTATTGACATATGTAAGAGGATATTTATTAAGAATTTTAGCCATTTCATCAAAATGAGCAATATCAAAATACGGAGGTAATTTTACCCCAATAGGTTTTGTAAAGAATGTGAATACCTCAGCTAATAATTTGTCTGTAAGTTCAAAATCATAAGCAATCTGAGGCTTTCCTGGCACATTTGGACATGATAGATTAAATTCAGTCACACCTTCATATTCACTTTCTTGAATTTTCTTTAATAGAGCAATATTTTCATCATAACTCATACCAGTTACCGATAAAAACTGTAATCTGGCACCAGCTCTTTGACGTTCAATAACATAATCTAAATAATAATCTAAACCATTATTCGGCAACCCCATAGAATTTATACTTCCTAAGCTAGTATCATAATATCTAGGCTCCGGATTACCTTCTCTATAATCACGAGTTGCAGTTTTTGTAACAAAAGCCCCCGCTTCACTAGCTACTAATTCATCTAGTTCCTTAGTCGTCATACAGTGTACCCCTGATGCATTCATTAATGGGTTAGATAATTCTACATCTAAAAAATTGGTTTTTAACATTCTTCATACCTCCTATGTATACTAATAACAGTTTATCATAAAATACTCTCAATAACCATTGATAAAACTAGTTTTAGATTTATATTCAAATAAAAAAGAAGAGGGGGTGACTCAAAAATCGTGATTTCGTAGAAACAAGATTTTTTCGAGTCACCCCCGCACAGTTTATTAGATATCTAAAAAGCTTTTTGAAGCGAATTTAGATATCAATAAACCACTGCGTCTATGAGTTCCCATATAAACTATTTTTAAAATCTAGTACTTTTAGATTAGCCCCAATTCTCCTTATTTAATTTTCTTATCTAAAATAAACAATTCTTAATTATGCTTCTAGATACTTAATGATATCTAAATATAAATTATCCATCTTTGGTAATATATCTTTTATTCTATCAGAATGTCCTTCTTTTAACCAAGAAGTAGGTTTTTCATATAATACTTCCGTCTTATCTTCTCGCTTAATAAGTAATAATTTAAGTGGTAGGTTAAAACTTAGATATAAATCATCTTGCATTAGTAATGTTCCTACTTTTGGGTTACCAAATACTACATATTGAATGTCCTCTAATTCTAAATCAACATTTTTAGCATATTCACCTTGGTTTATATTTAAAAATTGGTGAATGTTATTTTTTTCTAAATATTCATCTACTCTTGATTTTACATTGACAAATTCATCATTAATTAGATATTTTTCCATAATTTACCTCTTTTTTACTATTATTAAGTTTATTTGATTTCATAATACACTAATTATCTACTTTTGTCATCAATTTAGTTTTCAAGAAACTTATGTGTTTTATCATTAAAGAAGTTATATTTCTAAATTCACCAGTGTACTATCCATTAATATCATCAATAACTTCTTTTAATAGTTCATATGAATGATGTTGTGCTTTTTCATCATAAATATATGAATTTATCATTAATTCATCGAACTCTACCCTACGTTTTAAATCTAAAATTTGATTTTTCACAGTTTCCTTATTACCAATAAATGAGATTTTTGTCATCTGATTAACGACAGCTTTCTCATGATCAACTATCTCATCATGTTCAAATGCAATTGGTCCAAAATGTGGAACTTTAGTTGTCGCGATATAATTTTTCCAAACCGCTTCTTCCGATTGTACTGGAGGAACCATACCTTGAGGATTACTTGTAATAATATTTAAAAATGATTGAATCTGAGTAGTTGATAATCTTTTTGCTTCTTCATCAGTATCAGCAACAACTGCATTAGCACCTATAATTACATACGGTTCACTCAAAGCTTCTGATGGTCTAAAGTAATGTCTATAAATTGCTACTGCATTTTCCATCATAGCTGGAGCAAAATGCGATGCAAATGAATAAGGTAAGCCTAGCTCAGCAGCTACATATGCACTATCAGTACTTGAACCTAATATGTATAGTGGAACATTAAGCCCGGCAGCTGGATATGCATGAACAGGTCTTGTATCTTTAAAATACCCAGATAGCTCCACGACTTCTTTTTTAAAATCCATCTCTCTATTAGTATTTCTTCTAATAGCTCGCGCAGTGTTATAATCAGTACCCGGTGCACGCCCTAAACCTAAATCAACTCTACCTGGATAAAGAGTCTCCAAAGTCCCATATTGTTCAGCAACTATATATGGACTATGATTAGGTAACATCACACCACCTGATCCTACTCTAATATTTTTTGTATTATCTAGTGTACGCTGTATTAGCAATTGTGTCGCACTACTTGCTACACTTTTTGTATTATGATGTTCTGCAATCCAATATCTTTCATATCCTAATTCATCAGCCTTTTTAGCTAATTTAACCATTGCGTCAATAGCATCTTTAAAATTCTGTCCCTGTCTTAATGGAGCTAAATTTAAAATTGAAATTTTCATTGTTGTCTCCTTACTTATTTTCTATCAATATTTTAATATGAAATATATAGCTAGATAAAAATATCCTTTTGTGCTAAATTCTCAATACATTCATCATAGTATGCTGCATCATGTTCTTTATAAATCGGCTTATTTATTTTATACTCTTTTAGATCGTTGTGAGGAGCACAAATTTTTCCTCTGTAATTTTTATCTAGCCATTCTTTACTAACATTATAGCCTCTATTCTTCATTTCCTGCATGATTAATTCATGATACTTAAAAAGGAAAAATGGCTTATGTTCAAATACATAATCTACTGTTGCATGTTTCTTACCCCAACCATTTCCTCTTAATGCACAACACTCTCTATGTTGACCTAAAAGTTGTTGCCTTGGTAGTTTTGATATTAGTTCTTCATGCCAAAGTCTCATCTTGTCCTCCATTGATAAAAGTAGATTCTTCCAAATATCTATTTGGATATTTCTTTAGAAGATATTTTACTTCTTTTATCAAATCTTCTTTTTTATATTTATTATTATGATATTCTTCAATCATTTCAAAAAAATTATCTTTTTCTTCTTTTGTTGCAAATTTTTTAAAATATCCCCAAACGTGATGAAGCGCATTCGTTACTTGACCTTTATCTTCTGGTAAACTTATTGCTTGATTTATAAGTTCACTCACTTTACTTAGGGATACCTCTTCTTGCTTTAAATAGGTTCTAATTTCTAAGTATATTTTACTTGAGTGACTTAGAACTAAGTATTTATTATTTGCCCATAACTTTTGACATTGAACTCTTTCTTCTTTATTATTCATTTTATCCTTTCGAAAACAGTTTATTTTTTAATATCCTAATTATATTATATCCTTAACTTTTTTACTACGAATTGATATCGTAACGTATATAGTAAAGTTCCTTATTAAGTTTTACCTTAATAAGGAACTTCTATACTAGATTTTTGTTGTATTAAATTTTACACTGTTTTTTCTGATTTGCTACGTCCATTTTTATACGCAATAAATTTAATAGATTGTCATTGCCAATCGATACTTTTCCCGAGTCGTCTACTTGAATTGCAAGGTATTGTTTTTCTTTTGCCAAATAATCCATACCTTGTAAATCCACGTATCCATCACCTTTGAAATCAACTGATGCCAAGTAAAAAATAAATTTAGAAAATCCTTTTTCTGCAGTATTTTTACTTGTTGCATTCATCTGAGCTAACGGCTCAAAAAATGTTTTGTAGTTTGGTTTATAAGTAGCTTTAACCGTATATTGATATGTATCGATAGTTGGGGCAATTAAAGATAAGTAAACAGTATTACCCTCAACTTTATAATCAATAAAATCATAAGCTCCAGCTTTACCATAAGCATTACCATTAACTTTTAGAATCATAGGACCATATTCATTCATATCGTAATTAATATTTTGATATTTAAAATTAACATTTTCTTCCGATGGAATCATGGACTGTTTTAAATCATTCCAAACCTTTTTATACATTTCTCTTTGATTATTGAATCCTGCTGCTTTAACAATAACATCGATATTTTCTTGGTTTACATAGAAAGCATCAACAACTTTAAGTGCTTCTTGTACTTTTTTATCAGTTATTGTTTTACGTTTTTCTTCTAATTTACTCTGAGCTCTCTTTAATCCAGTTAACTCATGATCGAAACTTTTTCCAGTATTTTGCTCAGTATAAGTACGTTTAGTGCCAACAGGTGAAACTTTAGCATTCCAATCAAAATCTTTACCTGGTCCTTCAACATTTTTTTGTTTTTGCTCACTCTGCTTATTTTCAGTTGTTTGTTTAACACCACAACCAACTGTACCAATAGATAACAACGTTGCCATTGAAATCAATAAAATATTTTTCTTCATATACTTTCCTCCTAAATAACTATATAATTATAGTTACTATAATTATAACATAACAAAAAAAAGAAGTGCTGATTTTAATATACACTTCTTTCTAAAAATTATTCTTAATTTTAAAGTACCAATGAAATATTTCCATATAATATAATTCTAAAAATACCTATAATAGCTAAATGTATTGGATAGTAGTAGTAGAAGAACCACTTAGAACCAATATGTTTACCTCTAGTACCATCGTATCTCATTAATAATGGTAAAGAGAATAAAGTTGCAAACTGTAATACTCCATAGAATACATCTATAAAAATAATATAAATGGCAGCATAAACACTTATCCATATAACATAATCGAGTATTTGTTGTTTTTTATTTTCTCTATGATTATATAAAAAGAATGGCATCATTAGAGCTATTGAAGACCAATCCGCTACAAAAGTTAATAAACAGAACACAATAATTGTTAAAATCTTTAATATATTATTTATCTTCTCATTTCTAAATATTGCGATCAATGCAACCGACATCGCCAATGGGAATAAGACACTTGTTTTATTAAATATACTTCCTGTAGTTATATCAAATGGTACACCTAGACCAAAGCAAAATGCAAAGTGACTGATAACAGCAAAGCTCATAATTCTAAAGAAATATTTTTTAATATTTTTTGTATAATAACATCCTTCAGCGATAAAATACCACATAATTGGCGCTGTTAAACGTCCTACTATATGCATAAATACTGGTATTGGTTCTTTAACTAACCCTGGATATAATAGCCACGCTAAATGATCAATTGTCATAGCAATTATAGCTATGTATTTTAACTGAGTTCCATCAAACTTTAAATTCTTCATTTTCTTCCTTTCTGTACTATTTTGACTTTAAAAATATTAGTTAATATATTGCTCATAAATTTTGGATAATGAGAATACTCTACACTAAGATATATTATCATATTACTATACTTTATACAATTATTTATCTAAACAATAAATATAATTCAAAAATAAAAAAAGACTTTCAAGAATAAAAGTCCTTCTTATCTATACATGGCTATTTCTAGACTATCCATATATTGAGCTAATGACTTATTAAATTTTTCATAATCAGCTGTTTGAAATTCCTCTGTAGCACAGGCTACTGAACATCTAGCTACTTGTAGTTGATTAAAAAATGTTATCATTAATGGTACACCTATTATTTTAGAAAAACCACGTATTGTCATCTTTCTAGCTTCTTCTAAGTCCATAACTTGTTCTTTTAAATTTATATTTGCTATTTTATCATCAACTAAGACTTCAACATTATCATAGTAATCATAAGCTAATTCAACACCTCTACAAATCTGCTCCCAACCTACTTTATAAGTCAATCTATATTCTGCAAATAACCATCCATTTTCTTTTTCTACACCTAGTAAAAGCATATTATTCGTCTCCTAATATTCATAACATATATTATTTGTAGTTTAATTATATTCTAACTTATACTTATTATCAACAAAAAAATGCCTAAGTTATTTCACTTAGACATTTTTTATCTTATCTTTCTTTTGTCAAAATACCATCTTTCATTCGATAAACATGATCGCATTTTTCTATCATCCTATTATCATGTGTTACCATAATAATTGATTTGTTTTTTTCTTTACACTCTTTTGAAAGTAAATCTACTACTTCAAACGCTCTATCTGAATCAAGGCTTGCTGTAGGTTCATCAGCTAAAATGATTGCAGGATTATTGTAAAGAGCTCTAGCAATAGCTAATCGTTGCCTTTCTCCACCTGATAAGTCTTTTGGTAATTTATTTTCTAAATGATCTATTCCTAATTCTTTAAATAGAGATTTTTGATCTTGAAGTGTTTGTTTTCTTTTCTTATTGATTCTATCCACTAGTTCTAACTGTTGTTTTGCAGTTAAAAATGGAACCAAATTAGATGCCTGCAGTACAAATCCAATATCATTAAATCGTAACTTTGCTCTTTCTTTCTCAGACAAATTAGTGTAATCTTTTCCATTAATAATTATTTGACCTTTAGATGGAGTCTGTAAACCTCCAGCTAAAGTTAAGAAAGTTGATTTCCCTGAACCCGATGGACCGATAATCGCAATAAATTGACCTTCTTCTATTTTAAAATTGGTTTCTTTCAGAGCTTCTATTTCTTTATTTCCATCCTGATATGATTTAGTTACATTTATAAATTCTAATACACTCATATGACACCTATCCTATTGCTTTTAATGGATCAATTTTTCTAATAGCTAAAACAGAGAATAATGTTCCAACTAAAGAAAAAATAATCAAACTAACGAATATAACACTGTAATAAAGTCCATTTCCTAAAAATGGTACTGCTGATGGCAATACAAGTGATGTTGCCCATGTTCCAACTAAACCTAGTATACTTCCAACTAATGAAAGTAAGAATGTTTGCGATAAGACAGAACTCCCAATAATTTCATTCGAGATTCCTTGCGCTTTCATTATACCGAAAATAGGTTTTTTCTGAATAGTAAGTACATACATGAAAATACCTATAATAATAGCAGAAATCACTATTAAGAATCCTATCATTAGTCCAAACGTTAAAATCTGAGCACTATAACCAGGTAATTCATTAATAAAATCAGCTATACTAACTTTTTGGAAAATAGAACTGTCGTAATCCTTTAATTCTCCTTTTACTACGAAAGCATTAATTATAGGATTATCAATTGATTTCTTATCACCATATTTCAACACTTGAAAATCATTGATATTCATATATATTACTGGAGCTACATTAAATCTAGATTTTTCTGTATAACCTACTATTTTTAATTCAGTATCAGAATTTGCTGTTTTAATGGTATCTCCTATAGCAAAACCTTCTTTTTCAGATAAACTCTTTTCAATCACTACTTCATTTTTCGCTTCAAAAGTTCTTCCTTGAATTACTGGTGGTATTAAAAAGCTTCCATTGTTAACTCCAAAAATACTGACTTTTTGTTTAACATCCTCATTTAAATTCTTTTTAGTCATGGCTACTGTAACCATCTGACTAAAAGATTCAACATTATCCGCAGACAAAGATTCTTTATCTGATAATTTCAGATTAGATAAACCAATACTTTTATTTGCTTCTGAAGAAAGCAATACCGTATCCGCCTTCCAATGATCAATTGAAGATCTATTTTGGTCTATCAATCCAAATGCTAATCCCGATAAGAAAAACATCAAATAAGAAACCAATATAAGTAATCCTACAATAAGACTATACCTGAGCTTAGCATCCTTTATTTCATTAATAGCTAAAAACATTATTTCTCCTTAAAATATTAAATTTTTATTCATAATATTAAATTACTTAATACTAAGCATATAGAATATAACTTGTAAAGTCAAAATTATTTAAACTAGAAAAATAATTTCTTAACTCTTCAATTACATTTTAATATTAGAATTTAGTAAAACTAAAAAATGACGTTAAATGAAAAAAATATATGAGTTAACAGTATGAAATTATAACATTCATGTAATAACATAAAAATTTTAAAAAATATAAAATTGTAATATTATAGAATAATAAATTTATTTAAATAACTAAAAAATCGAAGTTAATTTCTTAACTTCGACTTTTACTATTACTCAATATCCCTAGAGTAATTAGGTTTATTTTAATAATATACAAATTATTAAATTTATTATATTATTTCCCCTATACTACCTTTAAACATATTATACACCTCTTACAGTTTTTCTGCAAGGATTTACTAAAATAGTACGTATTTTCTAATGAAAATACAAAAAAAAT
>CAKMQF010000129.1 GCA_927911745.1 uncultured Gemella sp. | reverse complement strand
TTCTAAATCATAGACCCTTACCTCATTCCTAATCTTATTAAAAGTTAAATCCCTTTTTTATTCGTCATTATTTTTTATTTCTTTTTGTTAAACTTGAAATATTTCGGTAAAAACATTCCAAGCCCCACTTATACAGTAACCAAATATACCACCTATTAATCCACCTATTAACATGGCTAACACATCAGGTATTCCACTATTAATTACCCATTTAATATTAGTAAAATACAATACCCCTATTATGCTTATTAAAATAAACAAAACTATAAATCTTAACAATCTGTACCTGATAAATTCTAATTCCGTCTCGGTATCAGTATATATCGGATAAGAACTCGAAGTCCCTTCAGCAAGTCTAAACAAATTATAAACTTGAAACTTATGAAGCTTCCAGCCACTTGCCTTATAAAACCCTTCTATCTCTGGTGTAAAGTTTTTATCAAAGATAAACTTATATTGCTTGTCGCTAGTCTCAGAGACTTTCTTCATTCTAATTGCCACTACAGCCTCTTTATCGTATTCATATCCCTCAGCAGCAAGATGATTCATTTTATCCGCTACTTTATCATAGCTTATAAATACCGGAACATATTTATACTTCATAAATTCAATCCTTTCTTCTCTTTAAAAATAAATATTTTATAAAGAACGCTATATTTACAGCACCTAGTCCTAGACCAAATCCAAAAAACATTCCTAAAATAAAATCTATTACTTCAGATGACATTAAAAATTTATTTATTATGTGCGCCACCAAAGCTATAAGAAAGCATCCTAACATGATTTTCGCATTAAATCTTATTCTATATAGCCACATGTATTCTTCACTCAAATTATCTGTATATAGTGTAGTTGCCGTAGGTTCACCACGTAATATCTGCCAAAAAATACCATTTCTAACTACTTCCCAACCGTTAAATTTATAGAAATCTTCACATTCTACATCAAACTTTTTATCATATACCAGTTCGTATTTGTAGTTAATTTTTTCTCCTTTTTCTAATAAAATTAAGAACCCGAGAAACTTTTTAAAATGCCAACCCTTTGCACTATATCTCTCTAATTTTTTCATGAGTCTCTTATTTGTTAAAGCGAATGTATGTATCACCTTATAATTACTCATCACTTCCACCACCTATAAACTTCTTAGCTACATCTAGTAGAAACTGTCGAAGTTTTAAATTTTTCTCCAAAACTTCCATGCCTTTTGGAGTAATATGATATTCTTTTTTCGAATTATCGATTTCTTTATCTTCAATCCAGCCAACAGAAACCATTTTACCCAAAGTCGTGTACATTGTCGCAGGTCCGATAATAATATTATTATCTGTGATCTCTGCCACCTTTTGCATTATCAAGTATCCATGAATAGGTTCTGTTAAAACTAGAAGTGTAAAAAATATACTATCCGTTAATTCGCCCGTCTCATAAGGGCTTACCTTTGCCATTTTATCCCTCCTAACCCAATTAGAGATATTCTTTATCTATATCCATTATTGATATATCCATCTTTGATATAATTATATATCCATCATTGATATAAGTCAATAGATTTTTTTATTATTTTCATAAAAAATATTAGATAAAAATATCCTTCTTATTTATAACCTATATTATTTATTACAGATATCTAAAAAATGAACCTATAATGTAGTAATATAAGTTATAATATGATAGAATATTTCTATAAAAATAAATTTATAAATAGATTTTTTATACTCAACTAATCTATTTTCATTAACATTAAGGAGAGCGACATGACAAAATCATTAAAAAAATATCTATTGCTTATCGCAACGGTTATTCTTTCAGTTACTCTTGCTGCTTGTGGCATGGGGGCTTCTACAGAACAAATCGTTAATAAATCAGTAGAATCATCTAAAAACATAAAAAGTACAGATTTCGTAGCAACTAACAGTTCTGAAATTTTAGTTGGTGAGCAAACTCAAACAGTTGAAAATACTGTATCAGGATCATTAATTATCGATCCTCTAGCAATTAAAGCTACTACTGATGTGAAAGCTCAAGGTCAAAGCCAAACACTAGAATTATACATTAAAGATGGAACTGCTTATGCAAAATCAACAGGACAAGATGAGTGGGTTAAAAGCTCAAGCAGCAGTATTACTGCTCAATTCGAAAACCTTAAAAAAATTGCAAACTCAGAACAAATCTTAGAATTCTACAAAAAAATTGCTAAAGACTTCAAGAAAACTGAAGAAAACGGAAACTACGTTCTAACATACACAGGAAGTGGAGACCAATTTAAAGATCTTATGGTTGCTGTTGCAAACGCATCTTCTGGAAACGAAGTAAATGCTAGTGCATTCAACAACGTTGATTTCAAAAACGTTACAATCAAACTGTTGTTACTAAAGATTACACACCTGTAACTAACGAAGTAAACATGGAGCTTGCTACTCAAAAACACATCAACTCCAACAACAATGAAAATCAAACAAAACATTCAATACTCTAACGTAAACAATGTTAAAGAAATCAAGCTACCTGATGAAGTGAAAAACGCTAAAGAGGTAGCTGCTGATACTCAAAAATCAGAATAATAATATCGCCTACTTACTCAAATAGTAAGTAGGTTTTTTATTAATCAATTTTATATTTCTACAATTTAAAAATTAAGGTTAAATTTTTAGATACTTTATTTTAATATTTGAGTTTATGTAAATATATCCTTTCAGTTTACAATGCGCTTTTCATCTAGTATAATATTATGTACGATTAAAATATTAGGAGGTAATTTGAATTTATAATTATAGCGCCCGAACTAAGTTCTAAAGGTTAAATTGAATTTAGTTGACGAGGAAAAAAGTTATCGAAAATTCGGCGGATGCTTTTTCGGAACCAGAGAGTTTCGTTAGATAATGTACAATGGGGTAGATCTTAATATTTCTAGGAACGAAGAGACGACGAAATATTTAGATATAGCGTATGCAACAGCAACTTAGTTTTTAAGGAAGAATGACGAAAAAAACTTTAGTTGTCACTGCTGGGGTCTACCTTGTATCTTTAGGAGTAATGGTGACATACCCACCCTTCAAAATCATTATCACCTCTCTATAGGCTCATTATGTCTTCTTTTAAGGTTTACATAAACTTGATGAAGTACAATATATTTGAGTATATGTATAAAACTTTATAGTACTTTCTATAAAAAATAAATTAAAGAAAAAAGCGAGGAATTTTTAATATGTGTGGAATTGTAGGATTTGTTGGAGAAGCAAATGGAGTTAAATTTTTTAATCGATGGACTTAGTAGTCTTGAGTACCGTGGATACGACTCAGCTGGTATCGCTGGTGTTGTTAACGGAGAAGCTAGCGTTACTAAGTCTGTAGGTCGCATTAAAAATCTAGAAGCCCTAATCCCTGAAGGCCTTCACCTAGAATTAGGTATTGGTCATACACGTTGGGCTACTCACGGTGGAGTTAACACAACTAACTCTCACCCTCACCAAAGCTTCAATAAACGTTTTATTTTAGTTCACAATGGAGTTATCGAAAACTTCCAAGAACTTAAAGAAAGATTTTTCAAAGGTGTAGAACTTGTTTCTGAAACTGATACTGAAGTTATCGTTCAATTAGTACAAGTTTATAGCGATCGTGGTCTTGATACTAAAGAAGCTTTCAAAAAAGCTGTATCAAAACTTCAAGGTTCTTATGCACTTTGTTTAATCGATACAGAAGATAAAGATACATTATATGTAGCAAAAAATAAAAGTCCACTTCTTATTGGACTAGGAGAAGAAAATAAAAACTATGTTGGTAGTGATGCTTTAGCAATGATTAAGTACACTAACAACTTCTTAGAAATCAACGATGGTGAATTTGTTATCGTGAAAAAAGATAGCGTAACTATCGAAGATAAAGAAGGTAATGTTGTAGAGCGTGAAAGTTTCTCAACTAACTTAAACGCTGGAGAAATCGATAAAGGTATCCACGAACATTACATGATTAAAGAAATTCATGAGCAAGTAGGAGCTATGCGTAACATCATCTCTCACTACTTCGATGGACATGATGTTAATATTAACAGCGAAATTATTAATAATGTAAAAGATGCAGATAGATTATACATTATCGGATGTGGTACAAGTTACAACGCTGGTCTAGTAGGAAGAAACTACTTTGAAAAATGGGCTGGTATTCCTACAGAGGTACACTTAGCATCAGAATTTGCTTACAACGTACCATTATTATCTAAAAAACCAATGTTCATCTTCCTTTCTCAATCAGGAGAAACAGCTGACCTTCGTGCCGTACTTACAAAATTACGTAGTGTAAACGCAGATTATAAGTTCTTAGTACTTACTAACGTTGATGCTTCAACTCTATCTCGTGAATGTGACTATACGTTATTACTTCACGCAGGTGTTGAAATCGCGGTTGCATCTACTAAGGCATATACTGCTCAAATCGCAACACTAAGCATACTTGCT
This sequence comes from uncultured Gemella sp., assembly GCA_927911745.1. Taxonomy (GTDB): domain Bacteria; phylum Bacillota; class Bacilli; order Staphylococcales; family Gemellaceae; genus Gemella. The sequence goes on along the minus strand of CAKMQF010000129.1, from coordinate 2,686 downwards.
TACGAAGTAGCAAAACAACTTTCAAGACAACCTAAATTTGATATCGAGCAAGAATTATCAGTAATTACTTCTGCAATCGAATCAATCTTAGATGATACAAAAACTATCAAAGACTTAGCTAAAAACTTATTCACAGAACGCAATGCATTCTATATCGGACGTGGAATCGACTACTATAGTGCATGTGAAGCAGCTCTAAAACTTAAAGAAGTTTCTTACATTCAAACAGAAGGATTTGCCGGAGGAGAATTAAAACACGGTACAATAGCTCTTATCGAAGAAAGAACACCTGTTGTAGCTCTTATTACAAGCGCTAAACTAGACTTAAATACACGTAGTAACGTAAGTGAAGTAGCTAGCCGTGGTGCTAATACTCTAATCATTACATTAGAAAAATTAGCTCGTAAAGGTGACTACGCAATTCCTAACGTAAACGAAGATCTTGCTCCAATCGCAAGTATCGTAGTTACACAACTATTCGCATACTACGCGGCCTACACTAAAGGACTAGATGTGGATAAACCACGTAACTTAGCTAAATCAGTAACAGTAGAATAATTTTAAAAATAAAATATTTGAGCAGCTCGAGAAAATTATTTCTGAGCTGCTTTTATCTATTTTTTAAAAAGTTAATCCTTTTCACTTTACAACTTAGCGAGTTCGGTTTATAATAATCGTATAAATAATAAATTTAATTATCTTCGGGGCAGGGTGAAATTCCCGACCGGCGGTCAAAGTCCGCGAGCGCAAGCAGATTTGGTGAAATTCCAAAACCGACAGTACAGTCTGGATGATAGAAGATATAGAATAAATAAACTTACACATACAGTATACTACGTATGTATATTTGCTGTACTTCGTTTAAGTGTAACGCTTATTTTTCATACCTTTCAGTCCCGCTTTAAAATTTTTAAAGTGGTGTTTTATATCTAACGTAGATTTAGAATTCACCTTTTTAAGAATAGTATTGCGGCTATTTTATTGCCTATGAAGATAGGAAAGAGGTTTTAAATGTATAAAAAAAATGTTCACTCACTAGTTTTGAGTGGTATGCTTGCAGTTATTGCTCTACTTCTATCTTTTTTTAGTTTTGCTGTGCCATTCTTGCCACCATTTCTAAAATTTGATTTTACGTTCATCCCATTATTCATGGCGTTATTATTATTAGGATATAAAGATGCTCTTTTAGTGTCATTCTTAAAAAACTTCCTACACTTCGCTTTGTTATCACATGAACCAATCGGATCAATCGCTAATATAGTAGTAGAATTCACTTTTATCAGTATCATCGTTCTTTTCTATAAAAAAGGTACTGCTAAGACTATTATTGGTGGAATCTTAGGGACACTAGCAATGACAGTATTCATGTCACTACTTAACTACTTCGTATTACTTCCAGCATATGGATATATTATGAATCTAGCTGACATCGTGACTAACGTAAAAACAATCGTAACGGCTGGTATTATACCATTCAACCTACTTAAAGGTGCTTTAGTAACATTCTTATTCTTCGTTACTAAGAGTATTTACAAATCAATACCAACTAGTATTCGTAGCCGTTTTGCATAATAATATTAGATACTAATTAATTTAACCATGAAAAATGGCTCTTTGTCAAATTCGGGGCATGGAGAAAAATAGGAAATGAGATCTAGGCAGCATTTTGCTGCTTAGATTTTTTCTTGTTTTCTTTAAGTTTGACATTATTTTTTGTACTCAGAAACAAATAATCTAGACATAATTAAAATGCGTAATCTGAAAATTACTAAAGCTAGAATATCCATAAGATACTCTCTTTAGTAGTTTTATTTTATTATTAAATCCTTCTAATGGACCATTAGAATACTTATATTTAACAGCGTTAAGCATATACTCTTTGTGCTTTTTCATAGTATTTATAGCTTTAGATACACCTTTAGATAATCCTTTAGTGTCCATATCTATATACTTCTCTAATTCTACAGAATCTTTAGCCTTAATAGCTTCTCTTATCTCATGAACTCTCTCATAACTAGCTGTAAATTCAGCATCTATAGCTAATATATAATCTAATACCTCTTTTCTAGTTACATAGCGTTTAAAGCTTCTAGAATAGAATGTTTTTGTTGAATTTACTTTATCTCTATCTTCTAATATTACTTTCCAGAAGTTCTTTAGAATAGTGTAAGTAGAACCTTTTTTATTCTTATATTGATTCATTAGTTTTACTCTAGCTTTATTTAATTCTCTATTAATATTTTGAACCATATGGAATCTATCTATTATTATCTCAGTGTTAGGGAACATCTCTCTAATCATATTCATATAAGGAGGATAAATATCTATACAAATCGTTTTTACTTTCTTCCTTACTTTTCTTGGATATCTCATAAAGTATTGTTTTAATATATGTTGTGTTCTTCCATCTACAATGTCTATAAAATCATGTGTTCTAGCATCTAAGAATACGAAACTCATTCCATTTTTACTATCTTTAGTTGATTTTATTTCATCGAAACACAGGTGTTCTGGTAGGTTTGAATGAGTCTTAACTTCTACAGCTTCTCTACATGATTTCATTACTCTTACTACTGTAGATACTGATACATTACTTAATTCAGCTATATCTTTAAATGATAGTGTCTTAGAAAGATTCTTCATAATGTGAAATATAAGATTTTTAGATATACTGCAGTGCTTTTGT
>CAKMQF010000128.1 GCA_927911745.1 uncultured Gemella sp. | reverse complement strand
ATCTGAAACTCTTGCTCTAATTAGTGAACTATGCTCTGCAGCATTTTTAAATTTTTCTTTTAATTCTGGAGAGATATTCTTCCTCCCCTTACTTCCTCTTTCAAAGATGGCATCAACAGGAGAATAAATATCTTTATCCTTAATCTATTATTTTGTCATTTGGTATATCATTACTTTGTATTAATTTCTTAACATCATCCTTAGAAGCTTTTAACATTACAAAACCATGTTCATGCTGGAGCATATAGAATTTTTGATTATCTTTTAAGCTATCATCTGTAATATCTAACTCTTCAAGGGCTTCTACCTTAATAAAAGTATAACCACTAGATTTTTGGAATTGTTTTCCCTCTTTATACTGCACTTCTGCTGATTTTGTTCTATCATCATAAATGCTTTGGATCCCCCCGATACTCATCAGAACGAACAATATTGCAAAGAATAGTTTTAACCATGTTCCTCTTAAATAACTCTTCCTCATAACTTTCCTTCACGTCCTTAATTATTTGGATTTTCTATAATTACAGCTCCCTGTTCTGTTCCCTTAATGCATAGTTTACACATATTTAAAAATAAACCATGCTCTACTACTCCAACTATGCTTTCTAGTTTTTCTTTTACAGCTTTAATATCAAATCCGTAACCTAAGTGTAAATCTACAATGTAATTATTGTTGTCTGTTATGAGAGTAGCTCCATCTTTTAATCTTAACACTGGTTTTAAGCCCACTTCTTCCATTTTTCTTATAGTATGACTATAACCAAATGGCAAGATCTCCACAGGTAGGTTGAAGTTTCCTAGTTTTTCTACATCTTTACTCTCATCATAGATCCAGATTACTTCACGAGCAATATCAGCAACTATTTTTTCTCTAAATAATGCTGCTCCTCCACCTTTTATCGCATTAAAATCCTTATCGATTTCATCTACTCCATCAACAGCAAGATCAATATGATCAATTTCTTCTAATTCTTTGATTGAAAGACCAAGGCTTTTAGCTAGTTCAACCGTTTGAATCGATGTCGATACCATTTCAACATTCAATCCTTCTTTTACTCTATCAGCTAATGCATGAACAAAATAGAATACAGTTGAACCTGTCCCTAACCCAACGATCATACCATCTTTTACATAATCTACAGCTTTTTTACCAACAACTTCTTTTAGATTCATTTCGGTTCCCCTCTTTATGTATATGTTACTTTTAAATTATTTATATTCTACTAATAGATATTTCTTCTTACCACGTCTAAGTACTGTAAATCCATCTTCTAGTCTGTCTTTACCTTCTACAACATATTCTAAATCTGTAACTTTATCACCATTCACATAAACAGCACCATTGTTTACATCTTCACGTGCTTGACGTTTTGATTGAACTAGATTACTTTCAACTAAGAAATCTACGATATTGTATTCTTTTTTATCTAATTCAGATTTTGGCATTCCCTTAACAGCTGCTTTTAATTCATCGTGAGTTAGTTCTTTAATGTTTCCTGAGAATAATGCTTTTGTAATGTTTAATGCACTTTCTAATGCTTTTTCACCGTGAACAATTTTCACCATTTCTTCAGCTAATGCTTTTTGAGCTAGACGTAAGTGTGGTTCTTTTTCTGAACTTTCTCTTAATACTTCGATTTGGTCTTTTTCTAAGAATGTGAATTTTTTAAGAGCCGGTACTACTTCTGTATCCGCAGTGTTAAACCAGAATTGGTAGAATTCATATGGTGTTGTTTGTTCTGGATCTAACCATACTGCACCTCCAGTAGATTTACCAAATTTAGTTCCGTCAGATTTAAGCATCAATGGAATAGTAAATCCATATGCTTCAACATCCCCACGAAGTTTTCTCATTATTTCTAGACCAGTAGTAATGTTGCCCCATTGGTCAGAACCACCAATTTGTAATTTTACATTGTGATGTTCATTTAAGTAAGCATAGTCAATACCTTGTAGTATAGTATAACTGAATTCTGTAATGATAACCCATTATCCAGACGGCTTGAAATTGAATCTTTCGCTAATAAGTAATTAATGTTTACTAATTTTCCATAATCACGTAAAAATTCAATCATAGATAGTTTTCCTAACCAGTCATGGTTGTTTACGAATTCGATATTGTCATCTCCACGGAAAATATTACGAAGTTGCGCTTCAAGACGACGAGCATTATCTTCAATTACCTCAAGACTTTGTAATTGACGTTCTTCGCTTCTTCCTGATGGGTCTCCGATAATACCAGTTCCTCCACCTACTAAAATAACAGGTTTATGTCCATGTTGTTGAAATCTTTTTAATGTTAAAAATGGAAGTAAGTGTCCAATGTGTAATGAGTTTCCTGTTGGATCTGTACCACAGTATATCGATACACTTTCTTTTTCTAATAATTCTTTTATTCCTTCTTCATCTGTTTGTTGATAAACTAAGTCTCTATATTTTAAATCTTCTAATAATTTACTCATTAAAATGCCTCCATATCAATTTTTATACACTTACTTCAATTATAACATATTTTTATTTTTTGTTTTATCTTTTTCTAATATTTTTAACGATAAATTCTATTCTAAGCCTTGCATATAATTTACTACTTTATATTAAATTATGGTATAATGTAGCTAATAGTATGCAATCTAAGGAGATTACAATGAAAATTAAGAAGATACTAACTTCTATGACGCGAGCCATACTTCTTTCTATTGGATTACTAATTAGTTTAGGTGTGGGGCTTGCTATCGGGTATGTGGGTGGCTTAGTTAAAGATCAACCTGTCTTAACCCAAAAAGAAATGAAAGAACAAATAAATAACATTAGTAAGAACAGTGAAGTTTATTTCGGAAGTGGTGAAAAATTAGGGACAATCAACTCCGAATTAATTAGAAAAACTGTTACTTACGAAAATATCGGTGATAATGTTAAAAATGCTATTATCGCAAGTGAAGACTCTAATTTCTATTCTAACAGTGGAATTGATATTTGGGCTGTTTTAAGAGCTACACATAGTGAAGCGACTGGTGCTAGAACAACTGGTGGTAGTACTATCACTCAGCAATTGGTAAAAAATCAGCTTCTTGATAATTCAAGATCTTATGAAAGAAAAGCAAAAGAAATATTACTAGCACTTCGTGTTGATAGTCATTTTTCTAAAAATGAAATTCTTGAAAATTATCTAAATGTTGCTCCTTTCGGAAAGAATAGCTTAGGACAAAACATTAGCGGTATCGAAACTGCAGCACAAGGTGTTTTTGGAGTTCATTCTAAAGACTTGAATATAGCTCAAGCAGCTTATCTTGTTGGTTTTGTACAATCGCCATATACATATACACCATTTGACTCTGCTGGAAATATCCGTCCTGACGAAGAGCTTCAAGCGGGATTTGAAAGACAGCAATATGTATTAGAACGTATGCTTTCAAATGATTTTATTACTAAAGAACAATTTGAAGAAGCGAAGAAATTCGATATTAAAGGCGCTTATGCTAAACAAAAATATTCAGAATATACTGATTACCCTTATATTCGTGATGAGGTAAGAAGTTCAGTTGCAGAGATATTAGCTGAGCAAACTGCTAAAAAGAATAATAGAGAAGAAGAATTTAAAAATGATTCTGACTACAGAAATGAACTAATCGAAAAAAGTAGAATTAAATTCATAACTGGTGGTTATAAAGTAAAAACTACACTTGATAAGAAACTTTACGATACACTTCAAGAAACGAAAAAACAATTCGCTTCTTATCCAACACACACTCAGGGTGGTGTTGTTTATCCATTAGAAATTGGAGCATCGGTTATTGAAAACAGTACTGGTAAAGTATTAGCGTTTATCGGTGGTATGGACTACAAAAAACAACAACTTAACCACGCTACAAGAACTCGTCGTTCACCAGGTTCTACAATCAAACCACTATTAGTTTATGGACCAGCTATTGATAAAGGTTACATTACTCCTAACTCAACAGTTTTAGATAAGAGATTTAATCATTATGGTTGGAGACCTGAGAACTATGACATGTCTGAGCGTGGATACCTACCTGCTAGAGAAGCTTTAGCTAGATCTCTTAACTTACCTACGGTAAGGCTATACTCTGCATTTTATAAAGAGGATCCTGTTACTAATTACTTAGAGAAAATGGATATTGAAGGTCTTACAGAAAGTGATAAGACTAACTTAGCTACTGCCATTGGTGGTATGACTTACGGTTTATCAGTTACAGAGAATACTAGTGCCTTTTCTACTTTTGCAAATAAAGGTGAACACAAAAAGGCACATATTATCGAAGAAATCGAAAATAATGATGGAGAGCTAATTTATAAAGCTGATTTCTCTCCAGTTAAAGTATTCGAAGAATCTACAAGTTATCTAATCGTCGATATGCTTGGAGATGTAATCAATAAGAGTTATGGTACATCTCATGATATGTCCAAGTAAACTTAAATTTAATTCTAAAAACCTATTTGTAAAAACAGGGACTTCTGAGTACTATAAAGACCTATGGGTTGTTGGTGGTTCTACAAAAATAACTGTTGGTCTATGGAATGGATACGATAGTCCGGCAAAAGTACCAAGTTATGACTATGCTCAAAGAAGCTGGATTGCAGTTATGAATGCTATTTATGCACTTGATAAAAACTTAATCTCTCCAGATACTGCCTTTAGTCGACCTAAATCAGTCGTTGATGCAAGTATCAACGGTTATAACAATGCAAAAGGTGGTACAAAAGATATAGTTCCAAATGGCTTTAAAGAACTATCTAAAGAAAAAACATTGGCGAAGTTTGGTTATAATATCGATAAGGGTATTTCATTTAGCGATCCTTCAAAAGTCGATGTAACAAAACCTGTTCAAAAAGAAGAGAAGAAAGACGACAAAGACAAAAAGGATAAAAAAGAAGAGCAAGAAGAGCGTACAGTAACAATTACTGAAACTTCTCCTCCAATCTTAAAACCAACTGTTATTACAGAAGAAGATGAAGAATAACAAAAAAGAGGGTTGAGCATATAGTTCAATCCTCTTTTTTATATATTTTTATTATTACGCTTCTTATTCTCCTAGCACATCGTATAAAGCTGGAAGATCGTGTGCTTTAGCTATTTCTCCCCAATTCCCTACATCATCTAAACCATTTGCATGAGTTACAGTATAAATAACTTTAGTTAATGTGTAAAACTCCTGTAATGGCTTTAATAAATTCTTAAGATTTGATTTATTTACATCACACATTAGCTTCTCATAAAGAGTTGTAGCCGCTTTACTATCAGTGCAATTTATTACATCATCAGGAATAATACCCGCATGAGCCAAGTACAATAAGTAATTATAAACAGCCTTAAATGTTCTATATGAGTCTGTTATTCCTACATCATTAGATGTTTTTATTACTTTTTTATAAGAGAAATTACTGATTTGTTGTTGAATTGGATTTTTAATTTTTTCAATCAGTAATCCTATAAATTCATCTGTTACCTTTTTTTGATTCTCTACAACATTATCGGGAGTAATATTTTTCTCCAATAATCTATTATAAAAATCACAGAAAATTTTATCTAATTCATACGTATCTTCTTCAGTCAAAAACTCTTCAGGTGCAACAAAGTTTTTTATTATCGCTGGAAATTCTATAGTTTTTCCTACATGAAATGTTCCTACAGTCATATTTAACGATTGTACAAAATCATTTTTTCTTACAAAATTATATATATGATGAGCGCTTTTTGCATAATAATTAGAAGTAAATTCTTGAAGTTTATTAGTCGCCTCTAAATCTTTTTCTAAAAAATACTCTTCTAATTTTTTATTATATTTTTTATCATATTTTCTTAATTGTTTTAACTGTGGTAATGCTGTATTGAATGTATAAACTCGCTGGTATATTTTCTTAAGTAATTCTACCGTGATAGCTAAATGACCACCAAGTGAATGTCCAGCTGCAACTTTATAGCATACATCAAAGTCCGGAATCTTTCTTTTTAAAAATCTATTAAATAAACATGCTGAGTCTATCTGACTAGTGTTTTCTCCTGAAACTATTCCTGTATAATTGTAAAACCAATCACTAATATCTTCACTCTCACTACCTCTATAAATAACAAGAAGTTCTTTAAGTTCTGGTATATAAATTGCTGTAGCTTGAAATCCATTTTTCGTAATCTTTGGAATTGATATTCCACTATTATACACTTCAATATCTTCAAATGTTTTCCAGTTATATCTTTTATAATTCTTTTATTTTATATTCTACTGTACTCTGTTTCTTATTTCCTTTAATTAAATAATCATACTCCGCTAATTTCGCTATAAGCAGAGGATTATGGAAAAATCTTAACATCGTCAAATCACCTCTTTTATATAAAAACAATTATAACATATTTTATAGAGAATATAAAAATTCTATATCTTCCCATGTAATGAGAAAATATAGAATTCTATTAAATATTATACATTAAATCTGAATAACATGATGTCGCCGTCTTTTACTTCATATTCTTTACCTTCAAGACGAACACGACCTGCTTCTTTAGCTTTTGGCATACTTCCGTATTCAACTAAATCATCATAACTTACTGTTTCAGCACGGATAAATCCTCGTTCGAAATCAGAGTGGATAATTCCAGCACATTCAGGAGCTAACATACCTTTTTTAAATGTCCATGCACGTACTTCTTGTACACCTGCTGTAAAGTATGTTGCTAATCCTAATAAGCTGTAACTTGCTTTGATTAGTTTATCTAATCCACTTTCATCAATTCCTAGTTCTTCTAAGAACATTGCTTTTTCTTCATCTTCTAATGAAGCCATTTCTTCTTCGATTTTTGCACAAACTACAATTACTTGGCTTCCTTCACCTGCAGCAAACTCACGTACACTTGCTACGTGTTTGTTAGAATCAACGTCTAGTAAATCATCTTCACTTACATTAGCAACATAAAGCATAGGTTTCATTGTTAATAAATGTAATCCTTTTGCGATTTTTTGCTCTTCTTTATCTAATTCTAAAAGTCTAGCTGGTTTTTCTTCTTTAAGAATATCACGTACTTTAGAAAGCACTGCAAATTCTGCAACAGCATCTTTATCTTTTTGTTTAGCTTGTTTTTCAACACGTCCGATACGTTTTTCAACACTTTCTAAGTCTGCTAAGATTAACTCTAAGTTAATAACTTCGATATCGTATAATGGATCTACTCCACCAGCAACGTGAGTAATGTTTTCATCTTCAAAACATCTAACAACTTGACAAATTGCATCTACTTCACGAATGTGACTTAAGAATTTATTTCCTAGTCCTTCTCCTTTAGATGCACCTTTTACGATACCTGCAATGTCTGTAAACTCGAATGATGTTGGTACTGTTTTTTTAGGTTCTACTAATTCTGTTAATTTATTTAATCTGTGGTCTGGTACTTCTACAATCCCTACGTTTGGATCAATTGTTGCGAAGGATAGTTCGCAGCTAATGCTCCTGCTTTTGTAATTGCGTTAAAAAGTGTACTCTTTCCTACGTTTGGTAATCCTACTATTCCGGCTGTTAATGCCATAGTATCAATCACTCCTTTTCTTCATTAATTTCTTATATTACTTAGGCTTTGCCTACTCAACTTAACTAATTATAACATAAAACGCAAAACTTATCATTTTAATATTATGTTATTAAAAATATTTTTGTTAATAATCATTAATTTTTATTCATTAGTATTATAAAAGATACTTACTATTATAAAAGTTCGTACTTACAAAATATATTTTAGTATATAAAATATATTACATGAGATACAATCTGTGAAAAATAAATTAATAGGAAG
>CAKMQF010000127.1 GCA_927911745.1 uncultured Gemella sp. | reverse complement strand
CATTTAAGACTGTCGTTAAATCACTATAGCCAAAGAAGGGTTTATAATTTCTTTTTATTACATCATAGTCTAAATAATCTAAAATCTCATTTGCAATATCTCCACCAGAAATATCAAAAATCGCTTTTATCTCTTTATTTTATAAAAGGACATTAACTCCTCAGCTCGAACTTGTGCTTTTGCTCCGCGTCCAAACTTTATCTTTGTAGATATATTTAGTAAAGACAGGCACTAAACCCATCTCTACTAAAATACTTTCTAATTTTTCTAATCTTTCTTTATCTTCAATATTTTTTTTCCATTGAACATACTACTAATGCTATTTTAATCATTTTTATTTAACATTCATACCTTACTAGTTTTCCTTATATATAGATTTTTTAATATATACAAGAAAAGGAAGTAACTCGACAAACCGTGATTTCTTAAGAAACAAGATTTTTGTCGAGTCGCTTCCCCGAAGTAGTTTATTAGATATCTAAAAAGCTTTTATAAAGTGAATTTAGATATTTATAAACCACTACGTCTATTAGTTATCATACAACTTGGTTAAAATTTATTGGGGCAGTCACGTTTTTTTTTATTCTATTGATAATATTAATTATCTGTTCGACTTTCGATGTAGTATTTAGAACGGCTTTGACCGCCTTCATATTGTTTATTATTTAATCGAAGAACCATTTTCCCTTTAATTTTCCCGCCTTCAAAATTATTTATTAATGGAATAATCATTCTATCCCCTTCTTCAATCCATTTATCAGGACTTGTTAGAGCAATTCCACTAGCTCCACCAATTCCTCCAAATGCAGCAAGATACATCTTATCTTTCTTGAAGTAAAGAACTTCTGCGTTACCTATAGACTTATTATACTTAGATTCATTTCCTTTATAACTATCATCTATTTCTCTGTACTTAGCTTGTTTTAGTGTTGGTACTTTTTTATAAACTTGATCTGCATTATATGTATCTGGAGTTGCTGCATTATACATATCAGTGATTTCTGCCAATGACATCGGTACAATAGTAAGTCCTAACTGAGCGTCAGTGATATGTTTACTAGAATCAGAAGAATATGCAAAAATACCTAACATACTGTCTACTCCTCCTCCAAGACTTACAGCGAAGAATTTGTCAGCAACTGCTTTAGCAGCACCTTTGTCGTGTTCTTTATTATTTAAATTCAGTTGTTTCCATGTTAAACCACCATCATTGATTTTAGATCCTACTTTACCTAAATCGTCACCAGTTGATGTTAATTTCCCATCATCTATTTTATAAGAACCTATAATTTCATTAATTCCATTTACTTTTCGGTCCACAATATATCCACCTAAACGGAAATAGATTTTGTCAAAACCTTCACTATTATCAACTGTATAATATACAGTCGGAGCATATTTTTTCAAAATATCAACAACCGATTGTGATAGGTGTAACTCTGAATTAAGTGCATCAATATCATTTAAAGAAGATATTTTCTCAATAATTATCGTTGTTTCTTTATCTAATTTTTTACCATCAGCACTTCCTAAATTCGCACTATTATTCGTTGTCTTTCTTCTTGCATTTCTTCATATTTGATAATCCCAAATACGCATATTACAGCCGCAACAAAAATCGCAGCAAAACCTAATATATACTTTATTCCTTTATTCATATATTTTTCTCTTTTCCTTAATTGTTTTCTCTATCGAACGTTGGAACATAGAAGTGTCTTCCTTCTAAACCAAATAATTTATCGCTAAATGTTCCAGGCTCTACATTTGCTAAGTTTTTCTCGAACATCATCATTCTAGCATCGATATTATCGATAAAGTGAATTATCTCCGCTTCTTTAATCATTGGTAATTTTGGTGAACCAAATTCATATTTACCATGATGAGCAAGAATCATATGTCTTAAAAGTGTAATCTCCTCAGCTTCAATTCCTAATTTATCAGCCATACGAGCTACTTCATCACTCATAATAACAATATGTCCTAAAAGTTCTCCCTCTAATGTATAAGATGTTCCTACAGGCCCACTTAACTCAATAGTTTTTCCTAAATCATGTAAAATAATCCCACTATATAATAAATCTTTATTTAGTGATGGATAAATAGCTACTAAAGCTTTCGCTATTTTTAACATCGTTGTAGTATGATAAATTAGACCTGAATAAAAATCATGATGCATTGATTTAGCTGCAGGATAACTAATAAATTGTTTTTTATATTTATTTAACAATTCAATAGTTACAGTTCTTAAATTATCATTCCCTATTTCTTTTAAGAAGTAATTTAATTCATTTATCATTACATCTTTTGGAACTGGTGCTGTTTGAATATAATCTTGAATATCTATATTATCACTATCAGTTGCCATTCTATAGTTCTTTATTTTTAACTGAAGCTTGCCACGATAATCTAGTAAAGTTCCTTCTACATGAATCATCTTACCAGCTTTTAAATTTTCACTATCTTCTTCTTTTACTTCCCAAATTTTCCCATCTATACTTCCTGTTTTATCTTTTAGATAAAGTGTTAGATAAGGTTTTCCACTTGCCGCTACTCCACGAATAACATTATCCAATAATAAAAACATACTGATTTCTTGATCAGTTTTAAATTCATTTATGAACATTTCCCTACTCCTTCTTTCTAGTATATTTTATATCCATCTTATATTTTACCTTTGTATTACAAAAAAATTCAAATAAACTAACGGTAGATTACTTAACAAAACAACAAAAAAAAGAGGGTTGATGAAAAATCATGAATTTCGTAGAAATCGATTTTCATCGCCACCCCCCACAGAATTTATTAGACATCTAAAAAAACTTTGATAAAATCTCTTTAGATATCAATAAACCACTGCATCTATATGTTCTTATACAAA
>CAKMQF010000126.1 GCA_927911745.1 uncultured Gemella sp. | reverse complement strand
CAGAAACAACAGAAGGAAAAGTAGGAGATGAGTACACAACAAGTGGAAAAGTTATTCCAGGATATGTACTTGTAAGAGTAGATGGAGAAGCTAAAGGTAAGATTGGAAAAGATGGTTCAACAGTAACATATGTTTACAAACCATTAGGATCATGGGTACCAAATATCCCAGGACAACCAACAAACCCAATCAAATATCCAAACGATCCACAAGATCCAACAAAACCAGGACAACCAACAGAAGTGTTACCATATGTACCAGGATTTACTCCAGAAGATAAAGATGGAAATCCACTTAAACCGGTTTGATCCGAAAGATCCATCAAAAGGATATGTAGTACCAAACATCCCAACAGATCCAAGTGAAGATACTAGTAATTAACTACGTAGCGAACAAAGCAAACTTAGTAGTTAAATATGTAGATGAAAATGGAAAAGACTTAATCCCTGCAGAGACAACAGAAGGACATGAAGGTGATGAGTACACAACAACTGGAAAGTAATTAAAGGATACGTATTAGTTCGTGTAGAAGGTGAAGCTAAAGGTAAGATTGGAAAAGAAGGTTCAACAGTAACTTATGTTTACCAACCACTAGGGTCATGGATTCCAAATATCCCAGGACAACCAACAAGTCCAATTAAATATCCAAACGATCCAACAGATCCAACAAAACCAGGAACTGACAAACCGGTATTACCATACGTACCAGGATACACTCCAGTTGATGGAAATGGAAATCCACTTAAACCAGTTGATCCACAAGACCCAACTAAAGGATACATCGTACCAGATATCCCAACAAACCCAGGTCAAGATACACCGATCAACTACGTGGCAAATCCAAAACCACAACCAAATCAAGATCAAAAACCTCAACCTAAACCAGCTGTAACACCTGAAAAACCAGGTCAAAACAATGCTCCAGTTCAACCAAAAGCAAATACTCAAGTTAAGAGATTAGCAAACACAGGTACAACTGAAACTAACACTGCATTAGCAGGATTAGGATTAGCTATCTTAGTATTAGCTGCTGCAGCAAGAAGACGTAAACAAAAATAATATAAACTATTATTCGGGTAATATTACTTTGATGTAGTTAATAAAGAAGCACGCTTGACGAAAGTCAGGAGTGCTTCTTTTGTTTATTGGGGCTGTATACAAAATCTGGGGCATGGGGACTCTATAAAATTTGGTGCACATAGTTATCTTAAATTAGAACTTTATAAATCACATTTTGAAAGTTGAATATATAGTACATTTATGTTTTATATGGTAAACTAGAATAAATTGATTAGAGAGGTGTAATATGCTAAAAAATATACTAGAAAATGTTTTATCTTCAGGAAGTAATGGATCAGATGACAAAATAAAAGAATTAATTAATAATATTATCGGTGGAAATCAAGCACCATCATTCGTTACTGATATTTTAAATAAGGCATTAGAACAACTAAATCAGGGTGCAGGCTCAGCACTTGTAGCACCAATGATTAATAAAGTATTAGAATCATATTCTAAGGAAAATTCATTAAGTAATGATATGAGTGAGTTGTTTAATATTACTAGTAATAGTGGAAGTGGTCTTAGTGATATTGCAGGAAATATTATTAATACATTAATTAAAAAAATAGTTTAAGAAAAAAAGAAGCCACGTTTAATGGCTTCTTTTAGTTTATTATTAGCATAACCTATGCTAGCAAGTCTCTCCACCTCAAGATGAACCGGCTCCTGCTGTACAACCATAACAGTGCATACCAGTAACAATTCTACGTACACCTGTATGATTATCTACAAGTTGACTCACATGGTTAACTTCACCGGAGATTTTAAGTTTTTCAATGTAGTTAAAGTCACAATCATATAGAGATCCATCAGGGCCAACAGAAATCATGTTTCTACACATAAGTCCTGGTAATGTTGCGGGATTATATGCTTTATAAAGTTTATTCATATATCCTTCATATAAGTCTTCTCTATGTAAGAATTCAGAGAATCTTCCTATAGGATTGTTTGTTATTGCAAATAGGTTATTAAAGACAATTTCAAAATTGTCATATAGTTTTTTCTTATACGTTTTTTTCTAGTGCTTCTTGTTTAGGAGGTAAAAAAGCTCCATTTGGATTATATACTAGGTTTAAGATAAGGTCTTCATCTTTCCCATAACCTAGTTCATTCAGTCTTCTTAGTACTTCTATTGACTTAGGAAAAACACCTTTTCCACGTTGCTTAGCTACGACTTTTTCGTTATAGTAGGGTAGAGACGCCACTACTTGAACCTTTAAGTCACGATATAATTCTGGTATATCTCTATAAGCGGGAACATCTAAGATAATTAGATTTGTTCTTACAATTATAGTTTTAGCGTACTTAGAAATCTCTTTTAAAAACCATCTGAAGTTTGGATTCATCTCAGGCGCACCACCTGTAATATCCATCGTTTTATATTTACCAACTTTGAATGCTTCAATTATCTGTTCAAAAGTTTCTCGAACCATATTATTTTTTCTTGTAGGCCCACCATCAACGTGACAGTGACTGCATGTAATATTGCATAAACTACCTACGTTAATTTGCATAACCTCAGGAAATTCTTCAGTTAATAAATATTGTTTTTCCTCAACTTGGTCGAAAAATTTAGGAATATTTAACTCAGTCATATCAATACTAATTTGTTAATTTATCTGATAATTCTTTACTTTGAAGACCGTGAACTAGAGTAATACCAGCTTTCATTGCTGCAGCAACGTGGATAGCTTCTGCGATTTGATCTTGATCGCAACCTTCTTCTAAACAAGTACTAGTATAAGCATCAATACAATAAGGACATGCTTCAGCATGAGCTACAGCAAGTGCAATAAGTGCCTTCTCGCGAGTTGTTAGTTCACCTTCAGCCATGACATTACCGTAGTAATTCATAAAGTTTTTCCAATAATCAGGTGCGTCTTCACCAAATTTCCCTTCACCAAATTCTATTAAATGTTTCTTTTTAAAATAATCTGCCATATTTATTCTCTCCTTAAAAAATTTGTATATAATTTTATTATAAGTTAGTTTGCATAAATAATCAATGAAATTGTCTGATTTATCTAATACCGAAAATTAGTAAAAAGGATTTGAAGATATTACTCAAAAAGTATAAGATAAGCTATCTTACATCTTTATACATTTTTGCAATTTCTTCTACAGGAACACCACGGCGATACATTTTTTGGTATTGTTGCATCTGCCACATTGTTTTTACAGTATGATTTTTATATCTTCTCGTAGATGTCGTGATAGGGGAGTCAATTACTGTAATTTTATAACTAAGTGCACTTAAATCCTCTGAGAGTTTATAATCTTCCATTAAAGGCATATCTTTATATCCACCAACTTTTCAAATACTTTCTTTGATAGAAATATCGCTTGATCCCCAAAGGCAAGGTTAGTAATACTTGCGCGCATATTAGAAACGAGAGAATTTACCCACATAGGAAAGCTACTTGGATAGAATCTAATCTTTAGACAACCGACTTCAGTAGGGCAGGCAAGTACTTTTTCTATTACATCTTTTTGAAGTACACTATCACAATGAACAAACCACAGAATATCCCCTTTAGCAATTTTCGCACCATAATTCATCTGATTTGCACGACCTTTTTTATCCGATAAGTGATATGAGTAACCAAAATAAGAAAGTTCATCTAGGATTTCTTTTGTCTTATCTGTCGAACCCCCATCAACAAAAAGCACCTCATGTTCCTTTATATTATGCAAACAATACAGATTATAGACAAAATCACGTATTGTTTTTTCTTCGTTATAAATTGGCACAATAATAGTAATCATAAATACACTCCTAAAATAATAGTTAATATAATTATAACATGTAACAAAGTATTTCAAAATGATATTTACCTTTAAACTTAGGATTTAAAGTATTTTTAATAAAAAATATAAGAAATTACAAAATAGATATTGACAAAGTAACTGTATCTATCGTATAATCACAGTAGATACAAGGAAACGTTTTTAATATCTAATTGAATTATACAAATTAATTTTAAAAGAATTAATAAGGAGGAGTATGATGGATATAAAAATTTCTAATATGTCATCTGTTCCGATTTATCAACAGGTGGCTACACAAATAAAGAGTAGTATTCTTAATGGTAGCTTAAAATGCAATGATCAATTACCTTCTATTAGAAGCTTATCTAAAGAGCTAGAAGTAGGTATAATAACAGTAAAAAAATCATATGAAGTATTATTACAAGAAGAACTCATATATTCTAAAGGAGCTGTGGGATATTTGTAAATGATATAGATTTAGCTACTGTATTATCTATAAAAAAAGAAGAGTATTTAGTCGAACTAAAGGTAATAATTGATAATGCTATTAATGATGGACTTAATATAGAAGATATTAAGGATATAGTTGATAAAGTATTGGAGGGAAAAAATTTATGATAAAAGTTAATAATTTACAGATCAATAAAAAGTTATTTCAACTAGGTCCAATAGATTTGGAGTTAGAAGATGGATATGTATATGCAATTACAGGTAATAGTGGGAGTGGTAAAACATTATTTCTTCAAACGATTTTAGGAGCAATATCATCAGATAACAAGTCTATTAGCTATAACAATTTGAACTTTCATCAAAATGCAGTAGAAATTAAAAAACTGTATTCATATGTTGCTGACAAACCATTGTTTTCAGATACTTTACAGGTGAATGAAGTTTTATATAAAATATCTAAAATAGATGAAAGATTTGATGTAGATAAATGTTTTGAATTTCTAAATAAACAAAAAATTGTTCTTCATAGTAAAATATATGAATTATCTCAAGGGGAGAAAAAAATACTATTATTTGCAATAGGTTATTTTACTAAGTCTAGTATATTAGTATTAGATAATCCATTTTCTGGAATAGGACTAATAGCTAAAAAAGAAATATTAGATCTTTTAAGAGATTATATGGATGAAAATAAAATGATTATTCTTGTAACTGAAGATCCTTAGTGATAAAGAGTTTAGCAGATTATGTAATTGTTTTAGAAAATGGAAGAATTAATACTAAAGAAGATATAGTAGAGCTACAAGAAAGATTTAACACTACAGATATAGAAAAAATTTTACTTTCTATTATGAAGGGAGAGAAGTCAAATGTATAAACAAAAATACGATACAAACTTTGGGGCAATTTGGAATTTAATTTCAAATAGAAATTACACGAAACCTTTATTATATAAGAGTTTATATTTACTATATTATTTTATTACCATCACTGTAGTACTTGAATTATTATTTGATAAAACTTATATGATTTTAGCTGTTATTAGTTCAATAATTATTGTGATAAATGGAAGAAAATATGATGATTCTGAACAACAATTTATTGAATATCTACCGATTTCATTAAAAGATAAAGTAAGATATATTTACTACACAACTTATATAACTTTATTCTTTGGGGGAATAATATCTCTTGTATTAGATTATATTTATCGTAAAGTTAATCCTATTGAATACCTATATGCAATAATAGTAGTTATAGCATTGTCAAACTTTGCTATAATTCAAATGATTAAGACAAAAATAACACTAATATACTTCTTTATATATGATATTATTATTTATCAATTTATAGTAGGAATCTTTCGATTTTCATTAGTATCAATTTTTAGTGGATATATAGGTCTAAAATATGATAATACGCAATTTAGTTTAATAAAATTAGCACTATTAATAGTAATCACATTGTTATATTACTTTGTTAGCGTAAATATTTTATTAGCTCATAATAGAGAAAATAAACGAGTAGATAAAAAGTATAAAGGAAAACTTGCTTTAATTCTGTTCCTTTTAATAATTACAAGTGGCTTAAAAATTTATACATTTGAAGCTAATATGTTCTTTGAAGGAATTAAAGAAGGAACTAAAGATGCAACTAGAGTTGAATTAATAAATACTTATAATAAAACCAAGTAAGGTTAAGCAAGCATAAAACGGAAATAAAAGAATATAAGAAAGCTAGTGACTTGATAAATAAGGGATTAAGTCATAGCTTTTTTGTATTATAGAAAAGTAGAGAAGGTATAAAAAAAGAAGACTTGGAGAACCAAATCTTCTTTGTATTAATATTTCTTATTTGAATTCTGCTGTGTTAACACGAACTCCAGGACCCATAGTTGTAGTTACAGCTACAGATTTGAAGTAAGTTCCTTTAGCAGCAGCTGGTTTAGCTTTAGCTAAAGCGTCTTGAACAGCGTTGAAGTTTTCAACTAAGTCTTCAGTTGAGAATGAAACTTTACCGATTGGAGTGTGAACAACACCAGCTTTTTCAGCACGGTATTCAACTTTACCAGCTTTGATTTCATTAACTGCTTTAGTAACGTCCATAGTTACAGTACCAGTTTTAGGGTTTGGCATTAATCCTTTAGGTCCTAATACACGACCGATTTTACCAACTTCTCCCATCATATCTGGAGTAGCTACGATTACGTCAAAATCAAACCAACCTTGTTGGATTTTAGTGATGTATTCACCTTGTCCTACGTAGTCAGCTCCTGCTGCTTCAGCTTCTGCTGCTTTATCACCTTTAGCAAAAACTAAAACTTTAGCAGTTTTACCAGTTCCTTTAGGAAGAACTACTGCTCCACGAACTTGTTGGTCGTTTTTACGAGTGTCAACTCCTAAACGGAATGCAACTTCTACAGTTGCGTCAAAATTTACTGTGCTTGTTTTTTTAGCTAATTCGATTGCTTCTACTACAGAGTATAGACTAGAAGAATCTACTAATTTAGCTGCTTCAAGATATTTTTTACCTTTTTTTGCCATTATAATTATCCTCCTATTCTCCTACTAAGATACCCATACTTCTTGCAGTACCTTCGATCATACGCATTGCTGCTTCTACAGAAGCTGCGTTTAAGTCAGCCATTTTAAGTTCAGCGATTTCTTGAACTTGAGCTTTTGAAACTGTAGCAACTTTGTCACGGTTAGGTACAGAAGATGCTTTTTCAATTTTAGCTGCTTTTTTAAGTAATACTGGTGCAGGTGGTGTTTTAGTAATGAAAGTAAATGAACGGTCTTCATATACTGAGATTACTACTGGAATGATTAATCCTGCTTGGTCTTGTGTACGAGCATTGAATTCTTTACAGAATCCCATGATGTTTACACCAGCTTGACCTAACGCTGGACCAACTGGTGGAGCTGGGTTAGCTTTACCTGCTGGTACTTGTAATTTAACAACTTTTATAACTTTTTTAGCCACGATAAAACCTCCTATATATTTTTCGTGATGTGGTCATTTGAACGTCTTTGAATTTTTCGTTCTCCCACTCAATCAAGTTTTGTATTTTTACATACTTGAATATGATATCACACTGGATAAGTAATTGCAAGTGTTTTGATAAGTTTTTTAAAAAAATTATTTTTTAGTAAAAATAATTCTACTTTTATTGAGTAGATAATAAAATAATACAACTAAGTCGGCTAAAATTCAAGTGGGAAATCAAAATAATAGATAATAAAAGCTATAATTTAAAAAGAAATTTATAAACCATATTATATAGAAGAAAAGATTTTCTAAACTGGGATTTTCCCTGAGTGAACTATTGACTTTTTACTATAGGTAGTGTAGAATTGTAATTATGGTATGTGACAATTTATTCGAATTTTAATTGTCGAATAGTTGTTATATCATAATAAAAAATTTTCAAAATAGAAAGAGGTTGCAAAATGATTTATGGAATAATCAGTGTTGCAGCTTTACTTGTTGGACTTTTATTTGGATATATTATTTCAAAAAATTCTATTCAAAAGAAATTAGAATTATCTAAGCAAGATGCTGATCATATTATTGGAGAAGCAAGAAAAGAAGCTAGATATATAGTTGAAAAAGAAACTACTATTGCTAAAAAAGAAGCTGAAGAGATAATTAACATAGCTAATAAAGAAGCAGAATTTAGAAAACAAGATATTCAAAGACAAGAAGATAGAATCGTTCAAAAAGAATCTTCATTAGAACGCCAAACAGAACTTTTAAATAAAAAAGATGAGTTGCTAAGTTCTAGAGAGATGAAATTGGAAGAGAAATCTCAACTTCTTGAAGAGAAAAGTAGTGAGGTTAATCAACTTAAGATTCAACAAGAAACAGAGTTGCAAAGAATTGCAAACTTAACAGAAGAACAAGCTCGTGAAGAGATTAAGGCCGCAGTTGAGACTGATATGGCTAAAGACATGGCAATATATATAAGAAATAAAGAACTAGAGGCGAAAAACGTTGCTGATAAACGTGCAAAAGAACTTATTGTTCAATCATTACAACGTTTTGCTACAGATGTAGTTAGTGAAACTACTGTATCTGTTGTAGATCTTCCAAGTGATGATATGAAAGGTCGTATTATCGGTCGTGAAGGAAGAAACATTCGTACTTTAGAAACATTAACAGGGGTGGATTTAATTATTGATGATACTCCAGAATCAGTTATCCTTTCTGGATATGACCCAATACGTCGTGAGATTGCAAAAACTGCGATTAAATCACTTATTGATGATGGTCGTATCCATCCTTCAAAAATTGAGGAAGCTGTTGATAAAGCACGTAAAAACATTGATCAAGTAATTCGTGATGCAGGTGAACAAGCTACATTCGACCTTGGAATCCACAATATGCATCCGGATTTAGTAAAAATCGTTGGTAAGTTAAAATATAGAACAAGTTACGGTCAAAATGCACTACAACACTCTATGGAAGTAGCATATATTTCTGGACTTATCGCAGCTGAGTTAGACTTAGATATCGCAACAGCTCGTCGTGCAGGTTTACTACATGACATCGGTAAAGCACTTGATCATGAGGTTGAAGGTTCACATGTTGAAATTGGTGTAGCTTTAGCACTTAAGTATAAAGAAAATGCAATTGTTGTTAATGCGATTGCTTCTCACCATGGTGATACAGAACCAACAAACCCAATTTCTGTCATTGTTGCCACAGCGGATGCACTTTCTGCATCACGTCCAGGAGCTCGAAGAGAGTCATTAGAAAATTATATTAAACGTCTACAAAAACTTGAAGAAATTGCAAATGAACACAAAGGTGTAGAAAAAACATTTGCTATTCAAGCAGGTCGTGAGATTCGAGTAATCGTAAATCCGGAAGAAGTAGATGATACAAAAACTTACAAAATTGCCAAAGAAGTTAAAAATAAAATCGAAGAAACGATGCAATACCCAGGAAACATTAAAGTTAATGTTATCCGTGAGGTTAGAGCAGTTAAGCTTGCAAGATAGTAAATTAAGCGATTGGAATTATCCAATCGCTTTTTTATATGAGTTGTAATTGAAAATTCAAATTGTAATATGAGTTAATATAGGGAGTAGATAAAAAAGGTAGAGTTGTAATAAAGTTTTTTATAATTGATTAAAAATTATGAATATAGTACTAAACTCTTTGGAAATTTTGTAACTAAATAAATGTATTTTTAATTGAGAATTATTATTATAACAGGAAAAAATATTGATAAGGTATATAAAAGATTATTTAACTAGTTTTGTAATAGTGATGAAAACAAGAGGAAAAGATATTAGAAATTTCAGTAATCTCTATTGTTATGATCTTCTGAAATTTAAACACTTATTTTTAAAAAAATTACTAATATTATTTTTAGTAATTATTTTAGGCGAATAGCTACTATTAAGGAGTTCGTTAACTGAATTTTGAAAAAAGAATAATTTAAATATTAAAATAACAAATTATAAGGAAACGGTTTATCTTAAGTGTATTTTATTATTCGGTTTAAAATTAATATTAATATATTTATATTGTTTATTAAAAAAGAAATATATAATCGTTATTAAATTATGAGCTTTTTAATATAATCTGTATTAAAACAGTGTTGAAAAAATATCCTTGTTATAGTATAATCTTTACTGTAGATGTAGGAAAAATAAATATCTATGTAATTATTATAAATTTTTAAGGAGAGTGTTATTATGACAAACACTGTAGAATCTAAAGCGTTTTTAGAGCCTCAAGAAGTTTATGAACTAACTATTAAAAAAGGTACTGCTAAAGCAACTGCGGGCCTTAAATATATGTTAAGTTTAGGTTTCTTAGGTGGGGCATTTATCGGAGTAGGATTTTTAGCTTTACTTCGCGTATCAGGATCAATTCCTAAAGAATTTGGTGGAATTGGTGCATTACTTGGAGCATCTGTTTTCCCAATTGGACTTATTTGTATTTTAGTTGGTGGTGGAGAATTAGTTACAGGTAATATGATGGCTGTAACTGTTGCATGGTTTAATAAGAAAATTAGTTTTAAACTATTGGCTAAAAACATGGTAGTTATTACATTTGCTAACCTTGTTGGTTCTCTAGTTATTGCTTATTTCTTAGGGCATTTAACTGGTTTAACTGGTGGAGCAATTGCTGCTAAAACTATTTCAGCTGGTGAATCAAAAGTATACTTAACATTTTGGCAAGTATTCTTCTCAGCTGTAGGTTGTAACTGGCTAGTAGGTATGGCAGTATGGTTAAACTTCGCTGCTAAAGATGTAGGTAGTAAAATGTTTGGTGTATGGTTCCCAATTATGACTTTCGTTGCTATTGGATTCCAACACTTGGTTGCGAACATGTTCGCAATCCCAGCTGCAATGTTTGAAGGTGCAAATATCTCAGTTTTACAATTCGTTCAAAACATGGGAACAGTATTTTTAGGTAACTTTGTAGGAGCTGTTACTCTAGTTTCTGCACTTTATACATTTGCTTATAAAAAATAAAATTATAGAGAAAATTTAAAATCCTTTAAATAATAAAAAAAATGAAGTAGGAGATAATTCCATACTTCATTTTTTGTTTACTTAAAAGTGATATCTGTTAGCATCAATTATATATAACAGATTTTTTAAAAAAATATATAAGATAATATAAAAAAGATTCCAAATTATTAAACTTGGAATCTTTTATTCATATTAGTCTTCTACTTTTACAACCCAACCAAATTTATCTTCAACTTTACCTAATTGGATACCAGTAAGTAAGTTATAGATTTTTTGAGTCCATTCACCTGGTTTGTTATCAGTGATAAGTTCTAATTTTTTAGTACCATCGAATAATTCACCAACTGGAGCGATTACTGCTGCAGTACCGCATAGGAATACTTCTTCAAGTTTTCCATTATCATAAGCTTCATAAACTTCTTCAAGAGCTAATTTTCTTTCTTCAACTTTTTCACCTAGTGATTTAAGTAATTCTAACACTGAAGCACGAGTGATACCTGGAAGGATAGAACCATTTAATTCTGGAGTAACAAATGTTCCATCAATTTTGAAGAAGATATTCATAGCTCCACCTTCTTCGATGTATTTTTGTTCAACTCCATCAAGCCATAGAGATTGAGAATATCCTAATTCTTGAGCTTTCTTTTGACCTTTTAGTGATCCAGCGTAGTTACCTGCAGTTTTAGCGAATCCAAATCCACCACGAACAGCACGTACATATTCGTGTTCTACGAAGATTTTATTTGGTTGTAATCCTGCTTTGAAGTAGCTTCCTGATGGTGATAAGATAATTACGAATTTAACTTCGTTATTCGGGTGAACTCCTAGAGCTTCTTCTGCACCGTATAGGAATGGTCTAACGTATAAAGAAGTACCTTCAGACTTAGGAATCCATTCTTTATCGATAGAGATTAATTTTTTTAAGAGCTGCTAATGCAAATTCTTCATCTAGCTCAGGTAAAGCGATACGATCTGAAGATTTATTTAAACGTTTAAAGTTTTGTTCTGGACGGAATAAAACTGGTTCTCCATTAGCATTATATGCTTTCATACCTTCGAAAACACTTTGTCCATAGTGTAATACGTTTAGAGCAGGTGAAACTGGAATAGGTCCGTAAGGCACGATACGTGGATCATACCAACCTTTATCAGAAGACCAATCCATAACGAACATATGGTCTGTAAAGACTGTACCAAATCCTAGTTTATCGTCGGGTGTCTTTTCTTTTGGGGTAGTAGTAAGTTCTACTCTGATATCATTTACTGTTAGTTTTGTCATAATTATATTTCTCCTTATCTTTAAAAACGATTTATTTTCAATTCGTTAAAAGTATTATAATACTAATTTGTTATTTTTTCAATACTTTCTTTTAAATTTTCTGAATTTTTAACTAAAGTATCCGATATTTCATCTTGAAAATTTACTGAAAATACTATAAAATATTATGTAATCATTGTTAATTTTTCACTTTGATATTTTAAGATACTAATTTAATTTTTGTTGAAAATATGTTACAATATTAGAAATGTTATATTAACAATGTACCTAATTTTAAAGGAAGGTAGACATATATATGGATATTAAAAAATCATTAGAAAACAAATTTAACACGTCTTTAGCAAATCTTACAGGATCACCAATTAGAGAATTTGATGCATTTGCTTCAACGATTGAAGGGATTATCAAGTTAACATTAGGAGAGCCTGACTTTGATACTGCTGAAGAGGTTAAAGAAGCTGCGAAAGTTGCTTTAGATAATAATAGAACACATTATTCAGTGAACAATGGTATTGAGCCATTAAGAGCTGCGTGGGCAAAAAATTTAGAGGAAAGATATAATTTGAAATACAGTTCTGATGAAGTTATTGTAACAATAGGTGCTTCTGCAGCTATAGAACATACTATTTCAGCTATTACAAATCAAGGGGATACTATTTTAGTAGTGACACCATATTTTTCAGCTTATGAGGGAGTAGGTATTCTAAATAAATGTAATATTAAATTCATTGACACAGCTGACAATGGTTTTAAAGTTCGTCCAGATGATTTAGAAAAAGCTCTAGAGGAAAATAAAGATGCGAAAGCAATTTTGATTAACTATCCAAACAATCCAAGTGGTGTTTCTTATACTAGAGAAGAAGTTAAAGAGATTGCTGATGTTTTAGGAAAATATGATATTTTTGTACTTAGTGATGAAATTTATGGAGATATTACATATAACTATAAACACACATCACTAGCCGAGTTTATTCCAGAACAAACAGTTCTAATCAGTGGATTATCAAAATCTCATGCTATGACTGGATGGCGTATTGGATTTGTCGCAGCTCCTCAAGCGATGATTAGAAAAATCGGGGTTTTCCATTTGTTTACAGTATCTGGAGCTCCAACATTTGTTCAAGATGCTGCTGTAGTAGCTTTAACAGATGAAAATGTAGATAAATATAATAATCATATGATTGAAACTTATAGAGAAAGAAAAGATTATATGGTTCCAAGACTTCGCAAATTAGGTTTTGAAATCCCTGAAATTGATGGAGCATTTTATATCTTTGCAAAAATTCCAGTGGAATATAGAGAACTTGGAGCGATGGAATTTTGTAAATTATTAGCGAAAGAGGCTCGTGTTGGGGTAATTCCTGGGACAGCATTTGGGAAAGCTTATAATGACTTCTTTAGAATTAGTTATGCAACAAGCATGGAAAATATAAAAGAAGCTGTTGAAAGAATTTCTCAATTTATGAATAAGTAATTATATATAGAAGAAAGGTTATTCAAATGAAAGGTAAATTCATAACAGTAGAAGGTTCAGATGGTTCAGGGAAAACGAGCTTTATCAACTTTGCTACAGACTATTTGAAAGAAAAGGGATATAAAGTTATAACAACACGTGAGCCTGGTGGAACAGAGTTTAGCGAGAAAGTCAGAGAACTACTTTTTGATAGTTCAAATGATATTGATGCTAAAACTGAAAGTTTACTGTTTTGTGCTAGCAGACGTGATCATATTGTAAAAAAAATATTACCACATGTAAATGAAGGATATATTGTAATTTGTGATCGTTTTGTAGATAGTTCGGTTGCTTACCAATCTTATGGTCGAGGACTTTCTAAGCAAGATATACTAGATATAAATTCATATGCAACAGATAATCTTGAACCAGATTTGACACTATATTTCTGTGTAGATGTTGAAGTTGGACTAGCGCGTACAAAAAATAGAGATGACAATAATCGAATGGATCAAGAAAGTCTAGATTTTTACAAAAATGTTAAACGTGGTTATGATGATCTTTCAAGAGAAAATACCGAACGTATTAAGGTGATTGATGCAAGTGATACATACGAGAATGTGCAAAAACAAGCACTTGCTACATTGGAAGGATTTTTAAACAATGAACTTTAGTAAAGATACAATTGTAATAAAATCTTTAACAAATACATTAAAAACAGATAAACTATCCCATGCCTATTTAGTAGTAGGTGAGGATAGTTTATATTCTGATGAGTTTATTTTGAGTTTTGTTAAAGCAATTTTTTGTTTAGAAAATAAAGATAAAGAATTTTATAGTTGTGAAAATTGTAAAAACTGCAATAGTATAAATCATGGGAATTATGTTGATTTTTATAAGTTATCAAGTGAAACTTCGATAAAGAAAGACGAAATCCAAACATTAAAATCTGATTTGAGTGTTAAATCATTTTATGGTAAAAAGATATACTGGATAAAAGATATAGAAAAAATGACTGAGCAAGCAGCAAACAGTTTACTTAAATTTTTAGAAGAACCTGAAGATGATATTATAGCTATTCTTAGTTGTAAAAATATCAGTGCCGTATTACCAACTATTATTTCCCGATGTCAACAAGTTAAACTAATAGGGCACAGTGAAAATATTAAAATTGAACAGAATGAAGAGTTAATTACTATTACTAATGAATATATAAAAAGATATATGAGAAAACCTCATCTTGCTAATATTTATCTATTAGAAAAGTTAAAATCTAAAGATGAAGTGGTAGAGTTTTCAAATATTTAAGTATGGAAGTTTCTAAAAGCTATAGTGATGAAATCGTAAGTGATGTTGTTAATATTAGTAAGGTACAGGAAAAAATACTTCAAGCACAAGCAGATTTAAATGGAAATGTTAATGCAACATTGGTGCTGGAAAAATTCGCTTTTACTATTTTATTAGATAACAATAATTTAGAATTTTTAACAAGAGGTTAGTATGGAAGATAATTTAAGAGTTGATACAGTTTCTAAAAATTTTAAAATATTACAAAAAGTTGATCATTACAGTATGTCAACGGACTCTTTTTTATTACCATACTTTGCCAATGTGCCGAGAAGTTTTAAGAAAAATATTATAGAACTTTGCAGTGGGAATGGTGGTATCTCAATAATTCTTAGAGAAAAGTCAGATGCCAAAATAGAAATGTTAGAAATTCAAGAAGACTTAGTTGAACTGAGTAAAAAAAGTTTAGAGTTAAATGAAATTACTAATGTAGCAGTACGAAGTGGTGATATAAAAAATGTAAAAGACTATTATAAACCATCAACATTCGACTATGTAATTTGTAATCCACCGTATTTTCCTGTTGAGAATATGCCGAATCAACGTGAAAAGTTTAATCACAATATTTCACGTCATGAATTACTATGTAATCTTAGTGATGTAATCCAGGCGATTAGATATTTAGTTAAACAAAATGGGAAATTTGCAATGGTTCATAGAACTTATAGAATAAGTGATATTATCTCTGAATGCGAGAAAAATGGACTAGCAATTAAGAGAATAAGGTTTGTATATAGTAAGCCTTCAAGCGAGAATAGTAAAATAGTACTTGTTGAGGGTAGTATTTCTAAGGTTAGCGATATTAAAGTTGAACAACCATTCTATATTTATAATGAAGATGGTAGTTATACAGATGAGATGAAGAAAGTGTATGGTATTTATGAGTAGTTTTATGTATGTAGTTGAGTGTTGTGACAAAACTTGGTATACTGGATATACAACAGATATTGTTAGAAGGATAAAAGCTCATAATGCAAAAAAGGTGCAAAATATACGAGGGTAAGAGTACCTGTAAAACTTATATATTTTGAAGAGTTTAAGACGAAAAGTGAAGCTACGAGTGCAGAAAGTCTATTCAAAAAACGAACTCGTAGTAGCAAAGAAGCGTATATTTTACTTAATTTGAATACAGAAAAAAGGCAAAAAATAAAAGAATTTAATATTAAAATAAAGGAAAAATAACTATGTTATATTTAGTGGGAACACCAATAGGTAATTTGGAAGATATTACATTAAGAGCACTAAGAGTGCTAAAAGAAGCGGATATAATAGCTTGTGAAGATACGAGAAATACTCAGAAGTTATTGAATCATTATGAAGTGAAGGGTAAAAAACTACTTAGTTATCATGAGCATAATGAAGATAAAATGAGTGATAAGATAATAGAATACTTAGAAGAAGGATTAGATATAGCATTGGTAACTGATGCAGGAATGCCATGTATTTCAGATCCAGGGTATGTACTTGTAGAGAAGGTAAAAACTGCAGGACTAGATGTTGTAGCTTTACCAGGCGCTAATGCGGGACTTACTGCACTTGTTGCTAGCGGTATAGAATCTTACAATTATACTTTCTATGGATTCTTACCGAGAAAAAGTAAGGAACTTAAGCAAAAGTTAGAAATTATTTTAAGCTCAAAGACAACTGGTATTTTATATGAAAGTCCACACAGGGTAAAAAACTTAGTGGAAGAGATCGCTAAAATTGCACCAGCGAGAAAAATTGCAGTAGCGAGAGAACTTACGAAGATGTTTGAACAAATTGAAACATATGAAGCTAGCGTGATATTA
The DNA here is from genome assembly GCA_927911745.1 of uncultured Gemella sp. GTDB lineage: Bacteria > Bacillota > Bacilli > Staphylococcales > Gemellaceae > Gemella. The sequence goes on along the minus strand of CAKMQF010000126.1, from coordinate 3,646 downwards.
GATATGTTAGGTGGAGAAATTAAGGAAAAAGGGGAATTTGTTGTTATTATTTCTCCATCAAAGGAGGAAGAAATAACAGACCTTAATCTTGATGATATTGTAGAAATAATCTATCAAAAAGTCCAAAGTGGTGAAAAAAATCAGAAGCTATTAAAAATACTGCTAAAGAACATGGCATAAATAAAAAAGAGGTTTATAGTTTATATCATGAAAAATATGATTAGTTTCATAATTGTAAATGTATTAATAGTAGTGTTTCTTATTGCCGCAATACATATCAAAATATTTTTCCTGCCTTTAACATTTTTTGTATTTTTAAATATATTTATGATTTATAAAAGAAGTTCAGAATTGGACAAAAATGAACAGAAGAAAAAAATTATGTTGCACAATGTTAAGAATTCTTTAGGTATAATACTAGGTTATACAGAAGCGCATAATGATGAATTAATTACTAAAGAAGAACTAGATGAAAGAATCAATGAAGAAATTCAAGAGATAGTTTCAATGATAAAAGACGAGATCTATAAGTAGAACTCGTCTTTTTATATTGATTGATAAAAATGTGGATGACTCGATAAAATAGATTACTTGAAAATTATGATTTTTGAGTCATTCCTACCAGTATATTATTCAATGAAGTTATTAGTAATTCTTTGATTTTCTCTTGATCTTTTTCTACGTTTTTTCCATGTGTTTGCAGAGAAGAATACTATTAATGGCATTAATTCTAAACGCCCTAGTAACATTGAAACAGACAGGATTATTTTTGTAAAATATGGAATCTGTGAAAAGTTACTCATAGGACCATAGTGATTAAACGCAGGACCAGCATTACTAATTGATGTGACAGTTAAAGAAATTGCATCTTCAAAGTCGTTTATTTGGAATGTTATTAAGAACAAAATAATAACATACACAAAGCCAAATAATAGCAGGTAATTAGATAATGGTGCAGTATCTTTTACTACTTTTCCATCTATCTTGAACATAGCAATTTTTCTTGGATTTAGAGCTTTACTTATACTTTGCTTCGCATTTTTTACAAAGAAAATTAATCTTGGAATCTTAATTCCTCCTGCAGTACCACCAGTACAACCACCGACTATCATAAGAATAAGTATAATCATTTTAGAAAATACAGGCCAAATATTAAAATCGTTGTAGGTGAATCCTGTAGTCGAAACAACTGAAGAAACGGTGAAGAATACATCTAGTAAACTATGGTTAGGTGTATCATACGAACGATAAATATCTAAAAACATTATTATAGATAGAATAGATATCATTCCGAAAAACCAACGTAATTCTTCACTTTTTAGTACTTTAAAGTATCTTTTAAAAACTACAAAATATATTAAACTAAGATTCATAGAGAATATTAGCATAAAAATAGCAATAACAACTGTAATATAAGTACTATTATAATATGCGATACCCGCGTTTCTTACAGCAAAACCGCCAGTTCCCGCTGTAGAGAATGCTAGATTAATACTATCGAAAACTCCGATTCCACCTAGCAATAGTAGGAAGAATAATATGATTGTTAATGCAATATAAATACCATAAAGGTATATTGCTGTTTGCTTCATAGATGATACCACTTTACCAAAATATGGGCCAGGAACTTCTGCCTTAGCTATATGGATGGTGTGTGGAGATCGTGGGAGAATTGCAAGGGCGAAGACAATAACCCCCATACCGCCTATAAAATGTGTAAAACTACGCCAGAATAATAGACTTTTGGATAAAGATTCGATATCCTGTAATATAGTTGAGCCTGTAGTCGTAAAGCCACTAACTGTCTCAAATAAACTGTCAATATAGTGTGGTATTTCTCCAGATAAATAGAATGGAAGGGCCCCTAACAGGGAAAAGATAACCCATGTTAAAGTTACTATTACATATCCTTCTCTCTTGTAGAAATCACGTTCAGTTACATCTTTTGTTAAATAATGCATTATTATTGATAATAGCAAGCATACAATAACTGTACTAAAAAAAGAAATTGTAATGCGAAGTTGTTCATCATAAATTAATGATACGATCGTAGGAAGAATTAATAGTGCCGCTAAGAGCATTAGCATTTTCCCAACGACGTTAAAAACCATTTTAAAATTCATAGGTTACCTCCTTGCAAGAATATCATCGATATGTTCAAGTTTATTTCCATAACTTACAACAACAACATTATCATTTACTTTAATTTCGTCTTCACCATTCGGGAATATTTGTTTATTATTACGAATGATAAATGCGATAAGCATGTTGTCATTTATAGCTAAATCTTTAAGCTTAGTTCCTATGACTTTAGCATTGTCACTTGTTATTTTAAACTCTATAACTTCGGCTTTACTGTTAGCTATACGATAGTAACTTTCTATATCAGAAGATCGACTACATTGCAGAGATTTTGTATATTTTTTTTATATATTTCCAACTATTTCTTTTTGGTGTGATATATGAATATTGGCCGATATCTTCAGCTATTTGTTTAAGAGATGCACGATTCACTTTAGCAACAGTTTTCTTAATACCAAGCTTATGTGCATATAGATTAATTATAATATTCTCCTCATCAAGACCTGTAAGAGAAATACAACTATCAAATGTTTGGATACCTTCCTCAATTAATGTGTCTCTATCACTACCGTCAGCCCAGATAACATCAATTTCTGGGAAGGTTTCACTTAGGGATATGGCTTTTTCTTTATCGATTTCGATAACTTTAGTATAGAATGATACTCTTTGTAAAAACTCAACTAAGTAGTGAGCAATTTTCCCTGCACCTATAATTAAAGAAGATGTTACCTTTTCTCAAGATTATCTTTATTTCCTAATAACTTATAGAAGTTTTTAAGATTTTTATTAGAAGCGGTGATATGAACTTTTATCTCCAACTTCAAAAATATAATTCCTCGAGGTACGAAGACATCTCCTTTTCTCTCAACTAAACAAACTAATGATGGGAAGTCAATGTATTTTTTACTTTCTATTAGAGATACTCCATTAAGTATACTGTTCTCATTAATTATTACTTCTAAGATATTGAATTTATTGTTAGAAAAACTTTCTACTTTTATTGCTGTTGGATACTTCAGCATATAGAAAATTTGTTTTGCTGCTTCGTATTCAGGATTGACCATTAGGTCTATTCCTAGAGATTGTTTTATAAATTCTTTTGTTTTAGAATATTCTGGGTTACGTATTCTCGCAATTGTATATTTTGCTCCAATCTGTTTAGCTGCTATGCACGAAATCATATTTATTTCATCACTAGTAGTAACAGAAATAAACATATCGGCGTTAGCTGCATCAGCTTCTAATAATATGTCAGAATTCGCACCATTACCGACTAATCCATTAATATCATATGTTTCAACGAGCTTTTCAACACGTCGTTCATTTGTATCGATAATTGTCACTTCATCAAATGTGTTAGAAAAATCAGCGCAAAGAAGTTCACCGACTTTACCGCCACCGACTATAATTACTTTCACTTTAATACTCCTTTTTTAAATGATATTCATATTATAACCTAAAACCTAATAAAATGCTACAAGCTTATAGTTTTGTATTAATTTAGTAATAATATAGAATATTTTCTATTGGTTGTTTTATATAATTAAGTTGTTAGAATTGAATA